>JAHJDJ010000115.1 GCA_018812585.1 bacterium | reverse complement strand
TTTGGCGATGTTTTCAGCTTTCAGGCCGCCCGCTAAGAATACCGGTATTCTCGCCTGATCGACAATTTTCCGGCTGACCGCCCAGTTGTGCGTCCTGCCGGTACCGCCCAGGATATTGCTCTTGGGATTACCCGAATCCAGAAGCAGCTTATCAGCAAATTCTGCGCATTTCAGCGCTTCTTCGATGGATTCCTCGCCCAAGACGTGGACGACCTGAAAGATTTCAACGTCCCAAAGCTCGTCCCGCAGTTTCTTCCGGTCGAAGACTGGAAGTTGACGCACCAGTTGCACGGCTTCAACGCCGGTTCGTTCCACCTGTTTGATGATACGGTCGACGTCGAATTCACTGGTCAATAAAACCGGCGTCACGGTCCGGGGAGCCAGATCGTTGATCTCGATGATCTTTTCTTCGGTGATGACACCCGGTCCAGACGGCATCCAGGCAACCAGACCAATGTATTTTGCGCCATATTTGGCGGCTAATTGGGCTTCTTCCAAGGACCTGATGCAGCAGATCTTTATGGCTGGGATCGGCTTCAGGGTGCGCGCTACTCCTTTGCGGCTACCAGAACTCCGGCTTGTTCGGTCAGTTGAATGAAGTCCATCGGAACGAACGCGGTCTCCTGCAGCCATGTCTCTACCTTGCTTCTTGAGTAACAACCCCCTGCTTCCGTGCCGATCAGCATATTAATGGCGAACAACGCTGAAAACAACGGATCGGTGCCGTCTTCTGAGATGAAAAAATCCTTGATCAGAATCAAACTGCCCGCCGGAAGAGCTTCATCCAGTTTTTTTAGTACAGCGATATTCTGCTCTTCGCTCCAGGAATGGATGACATTCGATAGCAATGCCGCATCACATCCATCAGGTAGAGGATCTGTATGCACGTTTCCAACATGGAAGGATACCCGATTTTCCATTCCGGCTCTGGCTCTGTGTTCTGCGAACAGCTCTTTGACTTCGGGGAGGTCAAATACGACGCATTCGATCTCCGGCAGACGTTCGCAAAGTTCATAGCAGTAGGTTCCAGGTCCGCCGCCGATATCGATAAGTTTAGCCTGGTTGACCAGCATGATTTCATCCCAGAGTCGAACGGCTGAGATTGTAGCGATGTTGGACATGCCATCGATGAAGGCGCGCCAGCGTTCCGGTGAACGGGGCACTTTCGGATCACGATTGGGTTTGCCGCTTACCAGCGTCTCTGCAACGCGTCCCCAGCTTTCCCAAAGATGCAGGCTGTGCATGAGAATGTCGCCCTGGTAATTTTCCGCTCCTTTAATCAGCAGTAATTTTGAAATCTCTGTGTTCGAATAACAGTCCTGCTGTTTCTGCAGAAATCCCATGGCGGTCAGAGCATTCAGAAAGATTTCAGCAGCATGTTGATCCCAGTTCAGATTATCTGCTATAGCGGATATTCCCAGGGCCTCATCATTTATCAGCATGAAAAGGCCGCATTTATTAGCAGTCAGCAACAGAATCGACTGCTTGTAACCGTTAGCTGTATCGTTCAGCGTTTTTATCATCTGAAGGACGTTACTGTCATTATCCATATTGTCTATCTCCATAGGAATCAATCAATCTATTAAAATACGCATTGATGTTAGCCAATGCAAGTAAAATCTAAGACTGGATTCCAAACCACTAATCCTTCAAACGATTTCAGAGTTTATCATTGCACTTGACATGGGAATTATTTATATTGTACTGTTTATGGAATACGACAATGCACGATAAAGCAGAAAATCTTATTAAATCGTTTCGGGAGCTGGAGAAAAGGCTAAGCGAACCGAACGTGATGAGCGACCAAAACAACTACCTCGAACTGGCGCGCAAACATAAATCCACCAAGCCGACAGTCAAGTTAGCTGAAAGATATATCTCTGTCTATAACGAATTAAAAGACTACAAGGAGATTATAAGTTCCAAAGAGGATCCTGAATTAGTCGAAATTGCCCAGGAAGAACTTCCGAAATTGGAAGAGCAGGAAGAGTCGCTGGCTGCAGAGCTGAAAATAGCTCTGCTGCCGAAGGACAAAGATGCAACCCGTAATATCATCGCCGAAATCCGGGCGGGTACCGGTGGTGAAGAAGCTGCGCTTTTCGCTGGCGATCTCTTCCGCATGTATCAGCGCTTTTGCGAACGCAACGGCTGGAAAGTCGAAATCATGAACACACATGAAGCCGCGGCTGGTGGATTGAAGGAAATTATCTTCTCCATCTCCGGTGACGAGGTGTTCGGACGCATGAAGTTTGAATCCGGCGTCCACCGAGTCCAGCGCGTTCCGGCAACCGAGGCATCTGGCAGAATCCACACCTCGGCAGCCTCAGTGGCAATCCTTCCCGAAGTCGAAGACGTCGAAATCGAGCTTGTTCAGAACGAACTGAAGATTGATGTCTATCGCGCATCCGGCCCTGGCGGGCAGTCTGTCAATACGACCGACTCAGCGGTACGCGCCACGCACCTGCCGACCGGCATCGTGGTCACCTGTCAGGATGAAAAATCGCAGCATAAAAATAAGGCTAAAGCTTTGAAGGTGCTGCGTTCGCGACTTTACCAGATCGCCAAAGAAGAGGAAGATGCCAAATTAGCCGCACAACGCCGCTCTCAGGTCAGCACCGGTGACCGATCCGCGAAGATCCGCACCTACAACTTCCAGCAGGGACGCGTGACGGATCACCGTATCAGCTTAACGCTCTATCGCCTGGAAGAAATTCTGGACGGCGACCTGAATGAAATCATCGAAGCGCTGACGTTAGACGACCAAGCTAAAAAGCTTGAAGCCATTTCACAAGAGACTTTGGCGAGTGCTTAAGTCCGGCATGACAGTGCACCGGGCTTTAGCTGAAACTTCTCATCTGATCGAGCAGATAAACAGTCAAAATCCCGAACGGGAAGCACGATGGCTGTTAGAATCTGTGGCCGGCTCTCTAATTACAGATCATCGCAGAGAAGAAATTACCATTTCCCGCGATCAAGCTGAGAAACTGAACGCCTTAATCGAGCGTCGTTTAAAGTACGAACCATTACAATATCTCCTGGGTACGGTCGATTTCCGCAACATCAACATCAACATCGACCACCGCGCACTAATTCCCCGCCCTGAAACCGAAGGATTAATTGATTTCGGATTGACGGCCATCAGGTCTTTAAAGCATCCCCGCGTTCTGGACGTGGGCACGGGCTCAGGCGTCATTGCCTTAAGCCTTTTGGATGAACATTCGGGCGCTTCTGCGATTTGCGTCGACAATAGTTCTGCCGCACTCGAGTTAGCTATCGAAAACTGCCAATTGCTGAATTGCATTAATCGCGCAGAATGGCTGCAAATCGACCTGTTTTCAGAAGAGTTCACTTCGCTGAGTCCACCACCGTTTGATCTGATTATCAGTAATCCTCCCTACGTTTCCTCTGAAGAATTCGATACTCTCCCGCTTGATATTAAAAATCACGAGCCTGCTCAGGCCCTGTTGGCCGGTTCTGATGGATTGGAAGCCATCAGGAGATTGGCCGAAGCTTCGGGGGCGCTCCTTACAAAAACCGGCACACTGGTCTGTGAAATCGGTGAAAATCACGGGTTGCAGGCCTTACAACTTTTCCGAAAGCATGGATGGGACGTCAACATCACAGAAGATCTAAGCCAAAAACCGCGCTATCTGACAGCAAAACTGCCAGCAGCCTGATTTCCGCCGAGATCGTCAATGCAATACTGAAGACCCTGGCGTAAAATCATGCGGCTTTTGGTGTGAAGGGTCTATTCCGCAAGTTAGATTATCACCGGAACCAATACCCAGAATACCGGGCGGCATTACAGCATCTGATCGACAATGGCCAAGTGATTCGCATCGGGCGGAGACAGTTGGGAATTCCTCAAAAGCAGAAGACCGTGCGCGGCCGATTACGCTTGACGCCTCATGGATATGGTTTTGTGGATCGCGAGGAAGATTCTATCTTTATCAGCGCGGCAGAAGCGCGGCAGGCTTATGATGGCGATGAAATCGAGGTGTCCATCGTAGATGTCGGGCATTCCGCCGGACCTGCTGGTCATATCATCAGCGTAGATGAGGAAAAGCGGCTTCCACTCCTGGCGCGCCTCAGACACCGCGGTGGTGAAACGCTGGCAGACGTTAAGACTGGCGACATGTTCTTCACAGTACGCATCGACAACGCCTTAGAGTTTGATAAGCTGAAGTCCGGTAATTGGGCGTTGGTGGAAGCTCCCGAATCACGGAAACGTCATCCTATACCCTCTTGCGATCTTAAACGACAGTTGGGTAATCCGTTTGAAAAGGGCGTCGCAGAGAGAGGTTTGCTGCTGTCCTCCGGTTTTGATGAAACCTATCCCCCGAATGCTGTAAAAGAATCAGAAGTGCTGAAGGTCACGCCAACCCGACACGGCATACGCCGCGATCTGACAAATGAATTCGTTGTCACTATCGATCCTGCGGACGCAAAGGATCACGATGACGCTGTTTCATTGAGGCGCGACGATCAGGGTAATTGGCTGTTAGGCATTCATATCGCGGACATCAGCCGATATGTGCCAGAAGGAAGTGAAATTGACAAAGCGGCCCGTGAGCGGGGATTTAGTGTTTATCTACAGCATCATCATCTGCCCATGCTGCCGCCGCGCCTGCCGGGTGAACTTTGCAGTCTGAAAACTGGCAAAGATCGCTTAGCATTGTCAGTATTAATTACACTATCTAAGGACGCCACGGTTCTGAAGACGGAAATAACACCTTCTAAGGTGCGTATTCGTAAGCTGCTCAGCTATGTCGACGCGCAGGATATACTTGACGGAAAAATGGAGAGCGACCCTGAAACCGTCAATGCTTTGCGCACCATGTGGTCGTTAGCCAGCAAACTGAATAAACAACGTCTGAAGGAGGGCGGCGTAGAATTTGATCTGCCGGAAGCCGGTTTTCGCTGGGATGGCGGCGCAGTGCCGCGTAAGATCTTCCGTCAGCCGCGATTACAGACGCATCGGCTGATCGAGGAGTTCATGTTGGCGGCAAACCGTGCGGTGGCGGAAATCTGGACAGAGAAATTCGGCGCTGGGGCGCCTTATATTTACCGAGTGCACGAACCACCCAGCGCAGAGAAGCGGCAGAGGTTATCCGATTATCTGGCTGATGCAGGGTTCGATTGGCCTCCTGAGAAACTGACGACTGCCAAGCAGATAACCGAGATGCTGGATGAAGTGTATCGCCGCTTCCCGATAGAGGTAACGTCAAATATTGCACGGAAAACATTGATGCTGGCACGCTATGACATCAAGCCGAAGGGACATTTCGGTTTGGGATTCAAGCATTATCTGCATTTTACGTCGCCTATCCGGCGTTATTCAGATTTGATGGTACATCGGCTGATCTGGAAATATCTGATTTACGACAAAGAGAACTCACACGTTCAAACTCTGGAATCTGATCTGCAGAGTCTCTGCCAGCATCTATCGGAAAAGGAACGCACGATCTCTGAGCTGGAACGGGAAGCGATTAAATTGACGGGATTGCTCTATCTGAACGAACGCAAGAGTGAGACATTCAAGGCGAAATTAATAGACGTCTCGCATGAGCGCATGTTTATGGCTCTGGAAGATCTGTTCATAGAAGGCGCTTTGACAGAAGATTGCGGGATTCAATTCGAATCAAAGAGGCAGAAAAACAAACGTTCGCCGCGCGGTCAAAGATCAACTCGAACGCTTGGAATCGGAGATCAACTTGAAGTTACGGTGGAGCATATCGATTTCTTGAGCCGCAAACTGGATCTGCAACCGGTATGACGATTCCTGAATGGGAAAAAGGATTTCATTTCGAGGTGCTGGCTGAGGATTCCAACTCCAAAGCCCGCCTGGGAAAACTGACGACGCCGCATGGTGTGGTTTTCACTCCTGCATTCATGCCGGTTGGAACGTATGGGGCTGTCAAAGGGATTCTTCCTGAAATGTTAGATGACGCAGGCGCTGAAATCCTGTTATCCAACGCCCTGCACCTGGAATTTCGCCCTGGGTCAGATACGGTTGCAGAACTGGGCGGATTACACAGATTGATGGGATGGAATCGACCCATTCTGACTGACAGCGGTGGATTTCAGACTTACAGTCTGGCGGATTTAATAAAGCAGCACGACGACGGTATCGAAGTTCGTGCCCCGATGGATGGATCGAAGCACCAGTTGACTCCTGAAAAGGTCATCCAGATCCAGCGTAATCTGGGCACAGACTTGATGATGCCGCTGGACGTCTGTGCGCCTGGTCAAGCGCCGCGTCAGGAATTCGAGCGGGCGCTGGTGACAACTCAATCCTGGGCAAAACGGTCAAAAGAGGCTTTCGCTTCAACTGAACCATTGCACGGGAATCCTCAGGCGCTCTTCGGCATCGTGCAAGGCGGCATACATGAAAATCTGCGCAGACAAGCTGCCGTAGCGCTTTTGGAAATCGAATTCTTCGCTTACGCTGTGGGCGGCCTGGCAGTCGGCGAAACGAAAGAAGATACCTGGCGCATCATCGATTTCTGTACGGGAATATTGCCCCGTGACCAGATCCGGTATATGATGGGAACGGGCACACCGGAAGATTTGGATATGGCGATTTCTCTGGGTATCGACCTTTTCGACTGCGTCATGCCGACGCGCAATGGCCGCAAAGGAACCGTTTTCGTGACTGAAGGTAAACTAAACCTGCGTAACGCATTGTTTAGAAATGATCCCTCACCGATTGAAGATGGCTGCCACTGTTATGCATGCCGCAAGGATGAAAGCGACCGCCCTCGTTTCAGCCGCGGAGCGATACGCCATTTTCTGAATGTCGGCGAAGTAATAGGCATGCAATTAGGAGCGCTCCATAACCTGACGTTCTACCTGAACCGTCTGGCAGTAATCAAGCAGGGATTGGAAGCGTTTAAAACTTAAACGGCTGAACTAACAAAAGTTACATGGGACTTCAACGTACTTAATTTAGAGGAGAATTTAATGTTTCTCGCGGTTATCGCACAAGCAGGAGGAGCCGGTGCTGGTGGAGGCATCATGGGATTCCTCCCCTTTATCCTGATCCTGGTCATCATCTATTTTCTGATGCTTCGTCCACAAATGAAGCGGCAAAAAGCCCACACAACAATGTTGAGTGCTCTGCAGAAAAATGATGACATTATCACATCCGGCGGTATTCATGGCCGTATCATCCGCCTCAATGAACGGGATAATTCACTGCAGATTATGATTTCGCGCGGCGTGGTGGTTACGATTGAACGCTCCGCAGTGACGCGTAAAAAGCAATTAACTTCCAAAGACGGCGAACTTCCTAAAGAGGGGTCAAAACCCAAAGACAATCTCCTCCTACAGGATGATAAAAGTAAAAGTCGCGGAGAGAAGAATCAGAAAGATGAAGAAAAATCTTTCGATAAACCGAAATTGGAATCCAACGGCGCTATGGTTATGACCGGCGTTGATCCTAATGCCGAGCCTCGCCAACCACGCGGCCGCCGCAGCCCCCGCCGTTACAGTCGCAGCAGACCACCACGGCGCGACAATCAGCAGAAACCTGCAGACCAAAACAAATCTGGCTCAGGTCAGGGCGGCAAGCAAACTTAAATGTGATTCGGTAGTCCTGATATAAATTGTGAAGTTGCCTTATGACAGCCGAAGAAATCCTTATTTTCGGTAATCCGACGCTGAGGAAAAACGCCGCTCCATTGACGGTTTTCGATGATAGTCTCAAAGCGACAGTTGAAGAGATGTTCACCACTATGATCGAGGCGGACGGCATCGGCTTAGCCGCACCCCAGGTCGGTATCTCCAAGCGCTTTTTAATCATTGGAATGCCGCGTGAGGATGACGAAATAGAACGCCTCTTCTTCGCTAATCCGGAAGTTGTGGCGATGGAAGGTGAATCGGAGTACGATGAAGGCTGCCTCTCCGTTCCTGGGATTCGTGCAGAAATATTACGGCCGGAATGGATTCGGTTTCGATATCAGGACATTGACGGCAACCAACTCGAGCTGGAAGACGGCGGACTGTTAGCGCGAGTCCTCCAGCATGAAATTGATCATTTAAATGGTATCCTGTTTATCGACAGGCTTTCGCCTTCCAAGCGATCTTTACTGAAGAAGACATTGCAAAAGATGGCTGAAACGGGTCAAAAACCGGATAATATACCAGCAGCATTCTCTGATGCAGAGGAATAAATAGACCATGCGAGTCGCGTTTTTCGGCACACCGGAATTTGCTTTACCTTCTCTGCAGAAGCTGCAAGAAAGCAATCACGACTTAGTGGGTTGTGTCACCGCACCCGATAAGCCCCGGGGACGCGGTCGTTCAGTCATCGCCACTCCTGTTGCAGAAATGGCGGAAGCTCACGGACTGCCCCTGCTGAAACCAGCAGATTTCAGCGAACTGTCATTTCTTGCCGATCTGCAGGATTGGCAGGCAGATCTGTTTGCCGTTGTCGCATTTCGTATTCTCCCTGAAGCAGTCTTTGGCATGCCGCGTTACGGAGCGATTAACCTGCACGGATCATTGCTGCCCAAATATCGCGGGGCTGCGCCGATTCAGTGGGCGTTATGGAACGGGGATACCGAGACCGGAGTGACGACATTTTCGATTCGGCAGAAGGTCGATACAGGGAACATCTTGAAACAGGCGAAAGTTGAAATTCTTGATGAGGATGACGCCGGTTCGTTACGTGAGAAACTGTCGCAGATTGGCGCTGATCTGCTGCTGGAAACAATCGATGGTTTGGAACAGGGCGTTTTAGCCTACGTTTCCCAGATATCCGATCTGGCAACCAAAGCTCCCAAGATCACCGGGGAGCATTGTCTGATTAACTGGCAGCGATCCGCGCAGGAGATCCAGAACCAGATCCGAGCCTTGTCACCTGCCCCGGGAGCCTATTCGATTTTCGAGGGAACGGCGCTGAAATTTTATCGCACTGAAGTCCTGCCCGAATCTACTAAGTTACAACCGGGTCAAATGATGATTGGCGATGTGAATATCGCAATAGGAACCGGAATAGGCGAACTTAACATCCTCGAACTTCAACTACAAGGTAAGAAAAGAATGTATACACCATCATTTTTACGGGGTTTCAGGCCTCGAGGCACGTTCCAATTACAGGAGGTTTGACTTAAGTCATGTTCTTTTTCGATCCAACCTTTATACTGCTGATCCCGGCCTTAATCCTGGCGCTGTATGCCCAATCCAAGGTCAAAGGCACGTTCAATAAATACAGCAAGGTGAAATCACTGCGGGGACACACAGGCGCAGAAGTCGCTCGTTCTATCATGGATACCCGCGGATTGGGCGACGTTGCGGTAGAGCGGGTTAAGGGCCGCTTAAGCGATCATTACGATCCGCGCAAAAAAGTTCTGCGTCTCTCGGAATCTGTGCATGATTCTGAATCTGTGGCGGCTTTGGGCGTCGCTGCACATGAAGCAGGGCATGCCCTTCAGCACGCGGATGCTTATGGCCCCTTGATACTGCGCTCGTCATTAGTGCCGGTGGTCGGATTCGGTTCCAATCTGGCATTGCCTATGTTTCTAATCGGCTTCATCTTCGCCACAAACTTAGGCTGGCTGATGGATTTGGGGATCATCTTCTTCGCAGGAGCTGTAGCCTTCAGTCTGATCACCCTTCCAGTTGAATTCAATGCCTCTTCACGCGCGTTGGTGATACTCAAGGAGGGCGGTTACCTGACCGAACAGGAAGTTCCACATGCCAGAGCCGTCCTGAATGCCGCAGCCTGGACTTACGTTGCTGCCGCGACGATGGCGATTTCGCAATTAGTGCGGCTGCTGATATTGCGAGGGGTGCGCAATTAATCTTTCAGCAGAACATAAAGCGAAATGTATATCTGATCATCTGAGCACTACACAGATGATCATGGCTCTCATTGAGAGTTGGGAAGACAGCGAACATACCGCTGAGTACCTTTTGGATGAAGTGCTCTCGAGTTCAAACTTAGAACCGAAATCCCGTGCCCGGGTCACAGAAGAGTTTTTAAGCTGGACACGCGGCCGGGGTTCAGCAAAGTATCTGCTGAATCGGAAACTGAAGAATGGAATAGGTTCCCTCACACCTGAACTTCGACGTAAGTTGGAAGTTGCTGTGACGCGGCTGCTCTTTGAAGAAAGAACGCCCAAACCTATCATCGTTTCAATAGCTGTTGATGAAATTAAGTCTGAGTTCGGTCCCGGGCTTGCGAAATTAGCAAATGCAGTCTTGCGCGGTCTGGCGGAGCATGGCCCAGAATGGCCATCTAAGGATAATCCTATCAACTATTTGGCCCGTTCCAAGTCTTACCCGCGCTGGTTGGTGAAACGGTGGTTGCAACGCTGGAGCAATACAGAGGTGGAAGCGTTGCTGGATTGGCATAATCAAAGACCGTCGACCTGGCTGCGTTGGAATTTGCTGCGAGGCGAATTAGAGCTGGCTGAATTAAAACTGACCGAATCGGGAATTGTCTTCGAATCGGACGACCACTTCAAAGGTTTTTATAAGCTGAAAAGTTCATTCTACCCTGCTGCGGCAAATCTGGTTTTTGATGGCTGGTTTTCTGTTCAGGATCCATCTGCATCTTTGGCTGTAAGGCTGCTGAATCCGCAGCGAGGAATGAAAATCGCTGATCTCTGCGCAGCTCCGGGGGGAAAAACAACGCTGCTGGCTCAGCTTTCTGGAGATTCGGCGGAGATTGACGCGGTTGATTCCTCGGCTGATCGTTTGCAGCGTTTGAAGGTCGCCATTAAGCAGCAGGGTATCTCCTGCATCAAGGCGCATGTCTCTGGCGCCCGGGAATTTGCTGAACGCACGCAAGAGCGGTACGATGCCGTGCTGCTTGACGTTTTTTGCAGCGGTTTGGGAGTTTTAGGCCGCCGGGCAGATTTGCGCTGGAGGAGGAAACCTGAAGATATCACCGACTTGGCGATATTACAGCGGGAACTGATCAACGCGGCCAGCATAATTTTGAAGGCTGGAGGAGCATTGATTTACAGTACTTGTACCCTTGAACCGGATGAAAATGAGCGTATCGTTGAGGATTTTCTTGGTAATCATCCAGATTTCATCATAGACAAACCTGTTGCAGAGGAATTCGACGATTTTCGTACTCCTGAGGGTTACCTGAAAACCTTCAGTCCTCAGCATCATATCGACGGCGTTTTTTCCGCTAAACTTATCAAACAAGGTTGACCATGAGTTTATTTTCGTCACTGCAACAGTGGCTTATCGCCTTGATAATCGTCGTGCTTGTTTTCTCCCTGGGCGCTTTGCTGGTTGACCAGGTCGTCATGCCGTATTATACGCGCAACGGTGAAGAACTGGAAGTTCCTGACATCGTGGAGTTGAAGGTAGAACAAGCGGATTCGGTTCTAAGACGGCACGGATTTGAGCTGGTCGAGGAGCGCGAACAGTACGATTGGACCTACCCGGAAGGCACTGTCATCGCCCAGAATCCAGAACCTTTTTCCATCACAAAGCGCGGCCGACGCATCTATGTCACCGTTTCAATCGGGGAAAAACTGTCCGTTATGCCCAATCTGGTCGGAAAATCTGCTCGAGACGCCATGTTCACGACTCAGAAGGAAGGATTGAACTTAACCGAAGAAGATTTTGGATACGAATATTCGAACTATTATCCTGCTACGGTGGTGATGGCTCAGTCGATACCGCCTGGCACCAAACTGCGTCGTGATACTCCCTTGCACATGACAGTTTCTCTGGGGACGCTGCCCAATGAGTTCAAAGTACCGGATGTAGTTGGTCAGACACTGGAGCGCGCCAAAAAGCAGATCCTCATGGCCGGTCTGGAAATCGGCGAGGTCATCTTCGAATATCACCCCGATCTATTACCCAATACTGTTATGTCACAATCACCCAAGCCCAATGAAAAGAGTGAACAGGGCGCATTTATAGATTTGAAGATCTCAACCCTCGATGAGAAGGGTATTGAGGATGATGAGGTCGAAACTTCAGAGGATCTGAAGTACGAACCGGAGGATGCAGATTGAGCCAGTACCACCGATTCAGCCCTAAAAACATGGCAAATCTGCCATCGACGCTGATTGCCCCATCAGTTCTCGCCGCCGATTTTCTGCACATTGAAGAAGACATACGGCGCATGGAAAACGCTGGCGTTGAATGGATCCATCTGGATATTATGGATGGCCATTTCGTTCCGAATATCAGCTTCGGACCGATGATGGTAAAGTTTTTTTCTAAAACGACTGATCTATACCTCGATGCACACCTGATGATCGATAATCCCGGGAAATATTTGGAAGATTTCAAGAAAGCCGGCGCGCACGGCATCACGCTGCATGCCGAAGTGGAAGGAGTAATTTCCGAAGATCTCCATAAAATCCGCGATTTAGGCTTGGACGTTGGCATCTCCATCAACCCTGAAACGCCTGTCGAAGCGCTGGATTCTGTTTATGAAATTGTCGATCTGATTCTGGTTATGTCTGTTCACCCGGGATTCGGTGGTCAGAAATTTATTCGTAAGTCCATTGCTAAGGTAGAGCATATTGCCCGCAAAATCGAGACTGTGGGAAGACCAATCATGCTGCAAATCGACGGCGGGATAGGACCTGAGAATGCTGGGGAGGTTCGCCGCGCAGGAGCACGGAACCTGGTTGCAGGCAGTTCTATTTTCCGTGCAGATGATCCCCACGCTGCTGTGATAGCAATCAGAAGCGCGGCAGATGCAGCAATTGCTCACTGATGATAGAACAGAAGATATTCACCGTAAAGAGATCGTTTAATTTCGGAATCAAACATGCCACTCTTCAGTAACGAAGCCTTAGTCCTCGACCGCCTGGAAGTAGGACCTTTCATGGTCAATAGCTACATCTTAGGCTGTCAGAAAACGCGTATCGGCGCGATTATCGATCCCGGCGATTCGGGAGATCAAATCATAGCGAGGGCTAAAGAACTTAATCTGGACATCAAATACATCTTCAACACCCACGGCCACGTCGATCACATCATCGAAAACGGATATGTAAAAGAAAAAACGGAAGCTCAGATCGTTATTCACAAGTTAGATGCTCCCCTGCTGACAGACGCCCAGAAGAATACGTCTGCTTTACTCGGTATGCCAGTCACCTCACCACCCCCGGATCTGTTTTTCGAGGATGGCGAGGATTTCAATTTGGGCGAGCTGACGCTGAAAGTATTCCACGCTCCCGGGCACAGCCGGGGATCGGTCTGCCTCTACCACGATCCTATTGCCATCGTCGGAGACGTGCTTTTCGCCGGATCAATCGGCCGAACTGACTTACTCGGAGGGTCTTATGACGTGCTGATCAATAGTATCCGCAGTAAGTTGCTGCCTCTGGGTGATGCAGTCACCGCTTATCCCGGTCATGGCCCCGAAACGACGCTCGGCCATGAAAGAAAGACGAATCCCTTCTTAAACGAATCGAGCGCTGGATGGTTACAACTGTAACCGAAAATAGTCTTTTCTGTCCTGAACTTGAGGCCTTCTTAGAGTATGTCCTGCTGGAAAGAGGTTTCTCGCAGAACACGAGCCTGAGTTACAGCCGCGATCTGAAAAAGTTCGTGCTTTTTCTGAAAGAGCGCCACAAAGACGTCAACTTTGCCGATCTTGAGGACGGACAGGATTATGTCGCTACTTTGCGATCCCGCGGTTTAAAAGTATCTTCCATCGCGCGTCATGTCAGTTCTCTGCGCAGTTTCTATCAATACTTACACTCTGCCAGTATCACCGAAAAGAATCCCATGACGTTGCTGCGCACGCCGCGCCAGGTGAGACCTCTTCCCTATTCTCTTTCAGTTGAAGAAGTAGCACGGCTGATTGAATCGCCTGACGCCGCATTAAAAATCGGAATACGCGACCGCGCCATGTGGGAGACCATGTACGGCTCGGGGCTGCGCGTCTCGGAAGTCGTCAATCTGGAATTCGGTGACGTCGACCACAGCTATGAATGGCTGCTGATCCGCGGCAAAGGATCCAAGGAGCGTTGGGTTCCGCTGAGTGAGCCATCTCAGAACTGGTTGAAGAAGTATCTGGCAGAAGTTCGACCCCTTTTGCTCAAGAAACAGACCGGTGTCCGCAACATTTTTCTGAATGCGAGAGGCAAATCCCTGACTCGTCAAGGCGTATGGCATCTGTTGAAGCAATATGCTGTGGCGCTGGCGCCTCCGATTAAAATATCACCGCACGGCCTGCGTCATTCCTGTGCGACTCATCTATTGGAAGGCGGCGCAGATCTCCGCATGGTGCAGGAGTTTTTAGGGCACTCCGATATTTCTACGACGCAGATTTACACACACGTCGATCGCACCTATTTAAAAGAAATCCACCGTACCTTTCATCCCAGAGGATAATGCCGGATCTAACGACTTATATCATCATCGCACCGCCAATTCTGCTGGCTTTGGCTTTCCATGAATTCGCTCATGGCTGGGTGGCTAACCGCTTAGGAGATCCCACCGCTAAGCAGGCCGGCCGGTTGACTATGAATCCCTTATCCCACCTGGATCTGGTTGGGACGATTATGCTCTTTGTCGCCCATATCGGCTGGGCAAAACCGGTTCCCGTCAATCCTTATAATCTTAACAATCCCCGCAGAGACCTCATCTGGGTGAGTCTGGCAGGGCCGGCAGCCAATATCATTATGGCAGCTGGATTCGGTCTGATGATAAGGCTCTTTGGCATTGAATTGCCCCGCCCGTTAATTCTGGTTCTGGTCTATGGCGTTATCATCAACATCAGCCTGGCCATCTTTAATATGATTCCCATTCCACCGCTGGACGGTTCACGCATTTTAGGCGGGCTGCTCCCAGAGGAGATGGAAGCCCAATACCGCAAGCTGGATCGCCTGGGACCGATGCTGGTTCTCGTACTCGTAATGGGGGGCTACATGCTGAATATCCCCATTCTCTGGTGGATCATCATGCCGTTCCTTAAGTTCTTTTCTATCCTTTTCGCAGGAATTGATTTGAGTCACTTATGAAAAAAGCAACGACACTTGTCCTAATTCTCAGCCTGCTCATTTTAGCCGGCTGTTCATCGAAGCTGATTAAAAAGGAGGATACCCCTTACGAGATATTGCAGGAGACTGTCGACCAGCATACTAACAGCCTCTTCATGAAAGGCGCGTCCTGGTCGCTCATGGCGGTCGATCTTAAAAAAGGTCGTGTCATTTTAAAACGCGATGAAGACCGGTCTTTGATTCCAGCATCTAACATGAAATTGTTGACTTCCGGCTGTGCGCTGGAAATCCTGGGCCCAGATTTCCGCATCGCTACCCAAATCGGTTATACCGGCGAGATTGATGCTGAAGGTATCCTACATGGCGATCTGATTGTCATCGGATCAGGCGATCCTACGATTGGAACGCGCTACGATTACCGCAACACCGGAATTGATTTCCGACTGCCCGCTGAAACCTTCCTGGGCTGGGGAGATTCGCTGAGTCGTAAGGGCATTACCGGTATCGACGGCAATATCGTCGGATGCGGGGCATTCAGAACAGAGCATCTCTTTGGAGCCGGCTGGGAATGGGACGATCTGCGCTATTGGTACGGCGCCGAGATCACATCTCTGATCTACACCGATAACAGCCTTGAGGTCACCATTTCACCTGGGGACACCACCGATCTGCCGGCTTCACTGACCTGGCATCCTCCGACAGATCTAGTTTCCTTCTTTGGGTTGGTGAATACAACTGATGCATCACACTCCCCCAACATCAAATATAAGCGGGGATTGCAGGACAACATTTTTTCCTTAACGGGCGCTATTCCGGATGATTCTTCTCCTACGAGACAATGGCTGGCAGTTTACGGAGCTGAGACTTATTTCTTGACAGAGCTGAAGAATACTCTGGTCGATGCAGATATCATGGTCTCAGGTTCCTGCGCCTTTGAACCGTTCAAATGGCGAGAGAGTAAAACTTTTAAGCCGCTTTTTACTCACTATTCGCCTCCGCTAAAGGATCTGATTAAGGTCATCAATACCCAAAGTCAGAACCTGTACGCTGAAACTCTGATCAGGAATCTCGGTTTTCAGCAAAAACAGGTTGATTCTGTCTTAGCGGCGAACTACAACGATGCCTTCGAGGCGGGGCGCGCCGTAATCAAGGAGTGGGAATCCAGCATGGTGGGAAAGTCGACGGGATTCGCCCTGGTCGATGGTTCCGGAATGTCGCGTAGAAATCTGTTGAGCGCCTCGGAAATTATAAAGGTATTGGTGCACCAGAACCGTTCACTCTACCGGGATGAATTTGTCGCCAGCCTGGCAGTCCCCGGGACAGGCACTTTGCGCCATCGCTTCTTTGGTATGCCGGAGGGAATCACCCTGCACGCCAAATCGGGAAGTATGGCACGGGTTCGATCGCTCTCAGGATACCTGGCAACAGAGAATGGTCCGCGGATCGCTTTTGCCCTGTTGTGCAATAACTACCTATGCGATTCTTTAGAAGTGGAAGCCGCTATGGAAAATATCACTCAGGTTTTAGCGTTATACCTGATGCAAACCATGTAATGGCAACGTCAGGGTCTCGGCTTTACGTAATAAACTACAGATATCCTTCAGTCTGAACGATCATGTTTCTCTTCCATAGACAGCGTCCGAGATCGTTTTCTTACATTCCACGATTTTACCGGGAAGAAGACGATCCTGAACGGAAGCGTATTCAATTCACTCGTAAAACATTCTCTGATCCAAGAGGTAATCGAGCGAATTTCTTCTCAATTCTGCTCTTTTTCGTCCTGATTCTGCTGCTGTTTGGTTACCTGCTGCCCAAATTGAATACAGTGCAGGTGCAGGATACGATCATTTCACCTGCGGACGTCATTCCCATCGAAACTCAAAAATAAATATATAGTGGAGGAAGCATGGACCAGATCGTTGAATGTGTGCCCAATTTTTCTGAAGGTCGAGATCAGTCAATCCTGGATAAAATTGCTGACGCGGTGCGCAATACTACGGGGGCTCGTCTGCTGGACGTTGATCCGAATGGTGACTATCATCGCGCGGTATTCACCTTTGTGGGAACCCCCGACAGCGTTTTGCAAGCCGCTCTGAACGCTTACGATGCTGCCGCAGAATTGATCGATATGAGCGTGCATAAGGGCGAGCACCCACGTCAGGGCGCAGCAGACGTCGTGCCTTTTATTCCCGTTAAAGGCGTCACCATGGAAGAGTGCGTCGCCATTTCGGAAAAATTTGGCGCAGCTATCGCAGAAAAATATAAACTGCCAGTCTACCTGTATGAAGAATCCGCACGTTCCCCGAAGCGCAGTAATCTTGCAAATGTTCGCAAGGGTGAATATGAAGCGTTGCCGGAAAAATTGAAAAATGAGGAATGGGCTCCCGAATTTGGCCCTGCTAAGTTCAATGCTAAGTTAGGCGCTACCGTCACCGGCGCTCGCTTTTTCCTGATCGCCTATAATGCCAACATCAAAGATCCTGATCCGAAGAAAGCCAACAAAATCGCACTGCGTATCCGTGAATCGGGTTATGCCAAACGCGATGAGAACGGCGAGATATTGAGAGACGAAAACGGTAAAGCGGTTAAAGTCCCGGGATTACTGAAAGCAGTGAAGGGATTGGGCGTCCCGTTGGAAGAGTACCAGATTTCTCAAGTCTCTATGAATCTGGTGAATTATAACATCACACCGCCGCATGTTGCTTATGAAAAAGTCCTCGAGTTGGCAGAGCAGTTCGGCGCTGAGGTTACCGGCACTGAAATCGTAGGCCTAACTCCCTTAGAGCCGTTGCTTATGGCTGGCAGATTCTACCGTGAGAAGAAGGGGCTTTCCCCTGAAGCATCAGAGGCTGACCTGTTACAGGCTGCCATCGATGGATTAGGTCTGTCAGACCTTTACCCCTTCGAACCGAAAAAGAAAGTCATTGAGTACATGATATGAACCATTCATCGAGGAGATAATGCTAATCGATAGAAAAGTCAAAGATTACTTAGCTGAAACTGCCTCTAAAGCCCCTGCTCCCGGTGGCGGCTCGGCAGCAGCGTTGTCCGGCGCGCTGGGCGTCGCTCTGTCCGAAATGGTCATCAACCTGACCGTTGGCAAGAAAAAATATGTTGACGTTTCTGCAGAATTGGCCGCCCTCTTGCCGCAGTTGATGGCGATTCGCCATCAATTAGAAGCAGCCATAGACAAAGATACTGAAGCTTTCAACCTGGTCATGGACGCTTTCGGGCTTCCGAAAGAAACGGATGAAGACAAAGCTGCCCGTCGCAATGCCATTCGGGAAGCGACCCTGAAGGCTACTGAAGTTCCTCTGGGGGTTATGCAAGCGGCTTTAAAAGCGATGCAATTGACCTTAACGGTTGCTGAAAAAGGTAACAAGAATTCCATTTCCGATGCCGGCGTCGCGGCTTTGTTGCTGGCGACTGCTATTGATGGCGCGGCATATAACGTCCGTATCAATCTGCCTGGTCTGCCGGAAGGAACGCCTTTCCGCCAGGAAGCAGAAGCATCTTTAGAAAGCGTCGAAACCGTAAAGGAAAAGCTGGCTGTTTCGATTGCATCGACGGTCAGCGCAAACCTGTAACTCATTCGCGTGATGGAAAATCCGACGAGCACCTTATCTCGGAAAATCAACCTGCTTTCCGAAGAGGTTTACAACCGCATCGCGGCTGGTGAAGTCGTAGAACGCCCGGCCTCCGTCTTAAAAGAGCTGATCGAAAATGCTCTGGACGCCGCCGCCACCGAAATCGACATCACCGTTGCTGGAGGCGGTCAATCGGAAATTACAGTAAACGACAATGGCTCTGGCATGGCTAAGGCTGATCTGCTCTTGGCGTTCGAGCGCCATGCCACCAGCAAAGTCACTTCGGTTAACGATCTTGCCGCGATACATACTTTGGGCTTCCGCGGTGAAGCCTTGAGCGCTATCGCTTCAGTGGCGCGCCTGGAAGCGACCTCTTCAATGCAGGAAGCGTTGTCAGGGCATCGCTTGAAGATGGCGGGCGGGAAAGTCATCGATCTGATCGAAACCGGCGCTCCAACGGGGACGACTATTTCAGTCAAGGAGCTGTTCTTCAATACTCCGGCACGCAAGAAATTCTTAAAATCACGCTCTGTTGAGAACAGTCACCTGCTGACGGTCTTTAAGCGTTTTGCGCTTTCCTACCCCGATATCCGCTGGTCATACGTCAGCGATGGCAAGGATGTCTACCGGCTTCCCCCAGAAACGCTGGAAAATCGCCTCCAGGCCATTTTCAGCGAAGAATTGGGTAATCTCATCTTCCCGGTGCAATTGGAAGATGATGGTATCTTAGTATCAGGGTTCATCGGCGCGCCTAAATTAGCACGGAAATCCCGCGGCGACCAGTTCTTGTTCGTAAATCGCCGCTGGGTGCAGAATCGGCCTTTGGGATTTGCAGTGCTTTCAGGTTTTGGGCCCTTGATAGAAGATCGCCGGTTTCCATTCTATGTGCTTTTCATAGATATTGACCCGGAACTGGTCGACGTCAACGTGCATCCCTCCAAATCGGAAGTTAAATTCCGCAACGAACACGAAATCTATAACATCGTCCATCGCGGAGTACGGCAAGCGCTGCAAAAAGCAGGGATGGATGCTACGCGTAATTACGCTGTTTCACCGGAAGAAAAAGTCGATCCGACGACCGGTGAGATTTTACCGAGGCCTCTTGATAGCAGGCTTCCACACACGTCACCCCAGCAGGGATTCACTTTTCCGCTTCCTCAGCAGAATAAAATGCCGTTGGAGGGATACCAGATTGCTTTTCAGCCGGAAGCAAAACAAGCCACCGATGTTCAGGACGCAGATTCTTTGCGGCAAGCCTCTAACGGCGAAATTGAGCGAACTCAGGTTTACCAGTTCCATCAGCGCTACGTCGTTACCGAGCTGAAGAACAGCATCGCCATCATCGACCAGCACGCCGCGCATGAACGTATTCTCTATGAGAAGGCGCTGCGAGCCTTAAACGGTGGGAAAATGCACAGTCAGCAGCTTCTATTCCCACGTATCATGGAAGTCAGTCCGGATCGAGCTGTATTATTACGCGACGTTTTAGAGGATCTGCAAGCTTTGGGGATCGACATCAAGGAATTCGGTGAAAGATCGTTTGTTGTGGAAGCTCTTCCCGCCGGCGTGAAGGAAAGCGGTGATGACCGTATCGTCCTGGACATTCTGGACGAACTGCGCGAAAAAGGGATCGCCCGTAAACCCGGCCATGAAAAATTAGCCGCTGCCTTCGCCTGCCGCGCGGCTATAAAATTCGGAAAATCATTATCATTACCTGAAATGAACAGCCTTATTGATCAGCTTTTCGCGACACAATATCCCTTTTCCTGTCCGCATGGACGTCCCACGATATTACAACTGACTCTGGGTGAGCTGGAACGGCGCTTTGGACGGAGCTGATCACTTAAAAGTCCCATTCCTGGTCGGGCCCACAGCATCTGGGAAAACATCCGTCGCTATTGAGGTGGCGCGTAAAATCGGCGCTGAAATCATTTCGGCGGATTCGCGTCAGATATACAGTGGCATGCCCATCGGCACGGCACAACCTATGGTCGAAGAACAGTCTCGCTGTCATCATCACTTTATTGCGTGTATGAGCCCCGCTGAAACGTTCAGCTCAGGGGAATTCGGACGACAAGCACGGGAAAAATGTCTTCAATTGCACAAGCAGGGAATTATTCCCTTCGTCGTGGGTGGTTCTGGATTATACATTTCCACGATGGTTGATGATTTTTTCGAGGGACCGGCCGCCGATCCTGAGATTCGCGCTAGGTTGAAATCAGAAGCTGAGACGGAAGGCGTAGAGTTGCTGCATCAGCGTCTGATGAGCGTTGATCCTCAGTCAGCAGAAAGGATCATGCCTAATGATTTCAGACGTATCGAGCGTGCTCTTGAAATCTACGAAATCACCGGCAAACCAATCAGTGAGCTGCGTCTGCTGGAAGGAAGCCCTCCCCCATATCAGCCACTCATGTTTGGTTTGCGGTGGTCCCGTGAACAGCTTTACGAGCGCATTAACCGTCGCTGTGAACAGATGCTGGCAGAAGGATTGCTCGCTGAGGTCAGGGAGTTAATAAACGGCAAAGATCTGAATGATCCTGATTTCTGGAAGAGATATAACTCCCTGAACAGCGTCGGCTATGTTGAAGTAATCCAGTTCATAAAAGGCGAAATTGACAGCGAGGAAATGCTGCGGCTCTTCCAGCGTAACACCCGCCGCTTCGCCAAGCGTCAGATCAGTTGGTTCGGCAGGGATGACAGGATCAAGTGGATAGATATAGACACGATAAAAGATGTTCTAACAGTGGCAGATGAAATACTGGCGATTTTAGAAGCTGAAGGATTCCATGAAAGATCAAACAGATAAGATGAACCTCAACCGCCGTCAATTCCTGACCACAGCGTCAGCAGGAACAGCAGCTCTCATGCTGCCCTGGCAACTGCGAGCTCAAGAAGAAGCAAAGACGACTCTGGCGCTGATTCGCGGGGGCACGCCAGTAGAACGTCTGACTGCAGCCCTCGATGCATTGGGAGGGTTGTCTCAGTTTTCTCCCAAAGGTAAACAGATCGTTGTCAAGCCTAATATCGGCTGGGATCGCACTCCGGCTCAGGGAGCCAACACGGATCCTGAACTGGTAGGCGCGGTTGTACGAGCATTGAAAGACGCTGGCGCAGATATCTCTGTTTTTGACTTTACCTGCAATACCGCGCAGCGCTGTTACCGTCGCAGCGGCATTGAAGAAGCTGCCAAAGCGGCCGGCGCTAAAGTGACACACATCCACGAAAAGCGCTTCGATGAGATCAAGATCCCTGCAGGAAAACTGCTTCAAAAGTGGGGCATCTACCGAGATTACTTAGAAGCCGACCTGCGCATCAACATGCCGATTCTAAAACACCACACTCTGGCCGGAATTTCGATGGGGCTAAAGAATCTTATGGGAGTCATGGAAGATTCACGCCCTTCACTTCATAATAATTTCGACGAAAAACTGATCGATATTACTTCTCAAATACTGCCGGAACTAACCATTATGGACGCGCGTCGTGTGCTGCGCCGCAATGGACCGCAGGGCGGCAACGTTGATGACGTTGAAGAACTGAACTGCCTGATCGCAGGGTTTGATCCAATCGCCGTCGATGGCGAGGGAGCAAGACTGTTTGGCCGGGAGCCCAGTGATTTCGGTCATCTGGTTGAAGCTGAGAATCGCGGATTGGGAAGCACATCACGGCCTCAGGGCTTCAGGGAAATCAATTTGTCATAAGAGACGCAGCATAGACTGACTGATGAAAAAAATCAAAGCCATTCACATCCGGCGCGTCGTCCAACTCTTCTTCTTTCTGTTTTTCCTCGCTCTCTTCATACAGGCTCGCGATCCGCTTTCGCAGATACCTCCGCCGGATCTCCTGCTGCAGATAGATCCCCTGGCAGCTATTTTGACGATGGTCAGCTGCCGCACCTTCATTACGGCTTTCCTACCAGCGCTGGTTGTCATCGTCTTAACCTTCGTTCTGGGACGCAGTTTCTGCGGCTGGGTCTGCCCGCTGGGCGCCACCCTCGATTTCTGGAATCGTCTCATGCCTGCTGGTTTGAAAATGCGCGGCCAGAGGCAGTGGAAATACGTCATGCTGTTTGGAACGCTGCTGCTGGCACTTTTTTCTATTCAGGCCGCCTGGTTAATGGATCCGCTGGTGATCTTCACGCGCAGTTTGAGTCTGGCGATCTACCCTCTGGCGATTTGGGGTGTCAATGGGTTGATCAACACCGGCTTTGAAATCGGTTTTTTGGAGGACTTTGCTTACTCGGCATGGAATTTCTTTCAAGGGTGGTTGTTGCCGATTGCACCTTTGCACACTACGCTCTTGACAGTTACCTTACTGATTTTCGTCGGGATATTACTGCTGGATCAATTTGGCCGGCGTTTCTGGTGCCGCGTTCTTTGTCCACTGGGGGCTCTCCTTGGATTGATTTCGAACGTATCACCTTTTGGGCGTAAAGTTACGCCTGAATGTCCAGGGTGCGGGACCTGCTCAGATAATTGCCGCATGGCGGCCATTGAAGAAGAACACACCCGAACACGCCGTTCAGAATGCATACTTTGCATGGAGTGTGCAGTTAATTGCACGGTTGCGGGAACAACCTTTACCTGGCGCTATCAGAAAAAAGGTCAAGAAAAGTTCAATTTCGGGCGCCGTCGGTTGATGGGGACTTTAGGAGCGTCAGTCGTTTTAGGAGCCGCTTGGCAGACTGAATTTCAACCTCGAGCCAATCAACAATACCTGGTCCGCCCCCCAGGCGCGGTCGAAGAGGATGACTTCCTCGATCTCTGCCTGCGCTGTGAAGAATGTGTCAAGGCCTGTTCGTCCACAGGTGGATGTTTACAACCCTCGGGGACTGAATTCGGATGGAACGGATTCTGGACGCCGAGGGCACGTATGCGCGATGGCTATTGCGAGTTTAGCTGCACATTGTGCGGAGAAGTCTGTCCATCTGGCGCGATAAAAGCGCTGCCAGTCGATCTCAAACAGAAAAAAGTGATCGGTCTGGCTGTCTTCGAAAAGAGCCGCTGCATTCCCTGGGAACAGAATATCGAATGCCTGGTCTGCGAAGAACACTGCCCTCTCCCTGATAAGGCCATTAAGTTTCAACTTGAAGAAGGCCGGGAAAAACTGCCCTTTGTCGATCCTCTGCTTTGCACCGGCTGCGGAATCTGTGAAACGAAATGTCCAGTGATTGGCGAGTCAGCCATTCGTATCACCAGCGAGAAAGAACAGCGTGAAGTGATGTAGCACTGTCAAGTTGTTAAAACCAAGCAAAGGATGGAATAGTTCTTGCATTTTGCTTTAAGATTTTGTATATTTTCAGGATAAAATAGAATACCTCAGAGTGAAATTTTGCATATTTCATTCTGATTGTTTCGTAATATAATAATTATCAATCACATAAAGCAAGTCATCTACACTAATGTAAGTGAGACGGCCGCTTAAGAAGTTACGGAGGCACTATGAAACATTTGCGCAGCATAGTCGTGTTGTTGTTGCTGCTTTCCGTTGCAGCGTTTCTAATCAACTGTGAACAGAAATCTTCAACAGGTCCTCCTGGGGGCGGTGGTAGTTCTATTATCGGCGAAATATCGCTGGTAGCGAACAACGCTAACCTGTACACGATTACCGGTATTCCAGTAACTGCCACCATTACTGCAACCGTGACAGATACTTCTGGATCTGCAGTGACAGGTATCATAGTCAAGTTCACAGCTCCTGCGATTGGATCCATTTCAACAACCCAGGACACCACAGATTTAGACGGTAAAGTCACTGTCACCTTTAACTCCCAGAATGAATTTGGAGCGGCAACGATTACTGCTTCAGTAACTTCTGGCGGTACAACACATCAACAACAGACGACCATTTGGGTCTATCCATTGACAGGTTTGGCTGATGACATAGCCTTATCTCTATTCCCGATAACGGTCTATCAGGCATCCTCGGCCGATCAGGAAATTGACGTTGAAGTCTTCGTCATGGATTCCCTGAATGTCGGTATTCCTGGAATTCACCCCAGCTTGAGCACGACGTTGGGTTCCATCGAATTGGTCGATGTCACCAACTCAGCCGGTTCAGTAACCAGCCTGGTGCACACTCAGGGCGATACCGGCACCGGTATCGTGAAAGCTACGGTCATTACTACTTTGGGTGGAGGAGCCGGATTAGCATCTCTGCCTCCCGGTGTCACTGCCAAGAAGCTGTCTGACGCTGAGTTAGATGCCTCTGGCATGAGTTCTTTGCGGGGTCTCGACGAGGATGTCTTCGAATTGACTGCCACCGATACTTTCTATGTCAAAATGGTCAATGAGCAGATCACGCGCATTACCGCCGCTGCCACCCCCGCGACGTTCGAGGTCGCACCCAATGAAAGCGGCTCAACGACAATCCGAGCAACGGTAATCAATGTAAACAACGTCGGTATCCCGGGAGTACAGGTTAGCTTCCGTACTGATAAGGGCACCTTGGCCAGCGGCACAGGAACCACCGACAGCACTGGCACAACGCAGATAACCTACTTCTCTACACCTAATGAATGGGGTCTGGCCTGGGTCTGGGCGTCCATTGGCGCTTTTGAGGATTCAACCACTGTCACCGTGGAGCCAACTGCTTCCTCTTCGGGAGAGATTAGCTTGTTCACCGATACCTATGTCATCTGGGCAGACTGGGGTATCACTACGGCCGAAATTACAGCCGTGTTGAAAGATGCTGACGATCAGGCCATCGCTGCAGTCCCGATGATTTTTACGTCAAATTACGGCACAATCAATTCACAAGTTTTAACTGATACGGCCGGAATCGCGCGAGCGGTCTTCAGGGATTTAGGATCACCATCCTTCCCAGATTCGACCTTAATCACGGCTAAATACTCTCCGCTAAGCATCAGCACGTCCTTGAAAATCATGATCGAACCTGCTTTGGGCGTCGAGAGTATCGACCTTGATGCAGGAACGACCTCAATTCAAGCAAATGGCGCCGATTCCACTGAACTGAACGCAACGGTGAGACTGGATAATGGCACATTAGCTCCTGCGGGGACAACCGTACAGTTCATAGTTGCTGGTGATAATCTCGGAGATATTATTCCAGCAACCGCATCAATCGGCACCAGTGGTAATGCAATCACACACTACCATACCGGCAGTTCAACAGGAGTAGATACTCTTTACGCTATGGTTGAAGGAGTTTATTCTGATCCGATAGTCATGGATCTGCACGCTGGTCCACCATCCCAGGTAGATATCACTGCAAATCCGACTTCCGTTTACGTCAATGGAGGCGAGAATATAACGGTTACCGCCACAGTCAAAGATACGACTGGGAATCTTGTCGCTGACGGTGAAGGAGTTATCTTCTCTACGACGCGTGGCAGTTTGAGTCCTCCTTCATCGCAAACCTATAACGGCATCGCGACGACATCACTTAACCCCAGTTCGACCGCTGGTGACGCCTGGGTAAAAGCGCAGGTTGGTTTTGCGGTTGATTCCATGCTGGTCCAATTCCTTCCTTCGGAACCAGCTTATATCAGCCTGACCGCTCAATATCCCTCAATCACGGTTTCTTCCGGTGGTGATACCACACAAACTCAGATCTATGCTACGGTCAAGGATGCTTCCGGCAATAACGTCGGTAATGGCATCTGGGTCTGGTTTGAAATCGTGAATGGTTTCCCTGGCGGTGGCGTGAACATCAATAATAGTGGTTTCGAAGATTCAACTCAGACCATCGGAGGCGTCGCCACAGCAGTGCTGAACGCAGGCATAAACTCAGGCCCGGTGCAAATCCGCGCCTGGACTTACGACAGCGAACTTACTGAAATTTCTGCCCAACGTTCGCTTGTAACCATTTCAGCCGGTCCTCCAGACGATATCGACATCAATGCCATGTCCATACCGGAACCTGGTGGTGGTGACACCTGGAAGGTTGAGGTATCAGCCCTGGTCAAAGACGTGAATGGTAATGAAGTCCCAGACGGTACTTCGGTCTCCTTCTATATCTTACCGACAACAACCGCTCAGATTATCGGCGACGCAGTGACCGGCAATGAAGGATCGCAGGGTGTCAACCCTGGGGTGGCCTATACCTGGATGACATACCACAGTGATGAGATCTTTGACATCGTCACGATCGTTGCGTATTGTATGGTGGAAGCCGATTCAGTGGTGGGTACTCATGAGTATCAGTTACCCATTGATGCCAATGGATCTTTAAGCTTGTCCGTGTCACCCATTGCCTGGAATTACACCTACTATGGCATGACCCTGCCCGCTGAGATGGAAATGAACGCCACCTTAAAGGACGGTTATGGAAATCACGTCGATGGCGGCCTGATTCGCTTCCAATCACCCAAGGGATTAGGTCACTGGTATATCAATCCTGAGCGTGAACAGATTTGGGAAAAATTGTCTGGTCCTGACGGCATTTACAACCCACCCCCGGGTTTACCTGAGCCCTACGATTCCACTGGGAAAGCGATAGAATACCTGGTCACCTACTTCAATCAGGCATTCCTCGATCCTATGGCTTCAACAGTCACTGCGCAGATCAACTGCCACCTGATCGGCTATGAAGACCTCATAAGTTCTGCACCAGTTACCGTCGAATTTCAGCAGAACGTTGCTGTAGGGCCACCTGAAGAACAAACAGGTTTGGAAGAATAGAATTTACACATAACTGCAAAAATTAAAACCGCCGGGTTAACCCTGGCGGTTTTTTTTTTTGTAGGTGTTTACTGCCAATTAGAAGTATAACCTTTGTGAGAGCGCGAAATTAACGCCTTTGGAGTAATTAAATAAACCCCGCTGTCCAGCGATGCCGAAATCGAATTTATACACTCCGAAGTCCAGCCCCAAACCAAATGCCAGGGTCAACTTTTGAATTCCGCCAACCCCCAGTCCAAAGCGAATCGGCATCCACCCGACATAACGCAATTCCGTTCCTACTGCTAAACGAGGAGTCGTTGAATTTCCTGCTGTCTTATTTAATCCCTGTTGGTAATCGGCTGCAATTGTAATCTTGGGATTTAACTTGTATAGTCCGGATAGGACGAACGATTTTGGCAGAGTGTAGCTGATTGATTTATTCACCGCATATTCATCCGTTGAAGTGCTGTCCAGGTATTCCTCGAAATTATCGAACTCATCCTGGTCCAGACCCGGATCATGGAAGGAATATTCTCCCACATATTCGTAATAGTCGCTGAATTTGATGCTACCCAGAATATTATGCAGGGAAAGTCCAACCGACCATTGATCGTTGATGATGGCGGCCGCACCTAGATTAATTCCCATACCGTATCCGGCTGATCCTTTGTCATCGAAAGGCGCTACCACCCGAGCGATATAACTGCCCTCTACACCAATCGAATCAGAACTTGAAAGAGCCACACCACCCGCTTCTTCTAACACTCCATAGGCATGTCCCATCAGGAATTTAAAGGTGCCGCCAACGGTGAAGCGCTCTGCCCATGACCAATCAACCGGAATTTCGCGGCCGTAGGACGCGGCGATTTCAGTTCCGGCGATATATTCGCCTTCAATATCAGTCAAATCTACCGGATCGGTACCGATTCCCTGCAAGGGCACTTCAATTAATGCCTGCGGGACTTTAAAATCAGCGTAGACAAAGGAATTAACCGCCACCGCGTAATTTTGATACGATCCTGCCAGAACGGTAAAGTGCATGCGGCTGAATACTCTTAACCCATCCGCAGGAACCTCTCCGATAATCGCAGCTTTAGCGGCTTCGTCCCAGGCTTCATTCGCATCAAAATAGCTCTGGCTGAAGTAATCATTGTAAAGAGCGACGCTGAAGCCATTATTCCCGAAGCTGGCTCCCAACGACAGGAAGTCGAATGAGAGACCGGGACCTCCCGGCAGCGCCAGGTTTGCGGGATTGAACAGAGAAACCTCAGCTCCATTGGAGAAGCCCTGATAGGCGCCCGCCAAACCCATTGAACGAGCTGTATATCCTGTTGCTGCTGAGGCGGCCGCCAGCGGAAGCAGCACACATAAGATGATAATTGCTTTTTTCATGTTACTGCCCTCCTCCGTTATCCCAATCGCCTAATTGAACGACCACATGTGCCGATGCTCCAACTGTGATATAGCTCTCCGGTATGCATTTCACGATATCCGGCGTGGGATTTAAAACAATATATGTTTTAATCCAGAGTGGTCGATTCTCATCAGCATCCGCAAAAAGTTGAATCTGGTTTTCCGTCAAATTGGTGTAGTGCATCACGAATGCGGGTTCCTGAACGTAACCATTCGGTCCAATTTCGGGCTCTAAAATCTCACTGTAGAGCAGAGTATCTATCGGTTCTCCGTTGGGATTGTAGTTACTGAACTGCAGGGAGTCGTAACAGACCAGGATGTAGGCTTCACCATTTACCGGAAGTCCGTTTTCGATTCTTATTTCGATATCAACAGCATTGACGGGGTTCTCGAATCCATCTGTGTAATCGGAGCTTTCCGGCTCTAGAGTCGTCGTATCATTCACTGAGAAAAAAAACGGCGCGTAGAAGCGGTAATCACCGTTTATCCAGTGCCATTCTTCGATATTGACATAGCCACTCACCGTCGCATGACCTGACGGGATGATACTGTCAGGTAGAATGTTGACGATCGCTTCAAATCCACTGAAAGTCGAATCTACATGTGCTGGTGATTCTGGCGAACCAGCAGGCAGGTAAAGGCCTTCAAGTGTATAATTTGCAGCTAAATTGCCATTTTTATATGCATCGAAGGCGATGTCCATCCATATCGAAGCGCCGATTATACTGGTCAGATCAAGGGTCAAGTTTGCGAAGGAAACGTTCAACGAATCTAGTCCGTCCGGTATTTCATCCAGATAGAGCGGAGTCTGCTCGATGACCAGTTCGCGCTCCGCAAGAAAGCCTTCAAACTGGCTGAAAATCAGTCCCGAAATAGTAAAATCTGCTTCAACGGTTTGAGCCGAATCGATCTCGACATAAGATCCCGGGTTGGGATAGATGGGATCATTCGTATCATGCGTCTGCGAAATGACGACAGCCCGAATGAGGTTATCCTGGTTCTCACGATAAAAAGTGTAACCGGCTAAATCAACAGTCTCAGACACATTGCTTTGAGGCTGCAGAGTGTGCACTACTGTGAAATCTTCACCTCCATTAGTTATATCCGGAAATGTCAGATCGATGTCGTTAACCAGATTCGTGCTGTTGCTGATTGCATAGCTGATGCTGCCTTCACGTATGACAGCAGTCCTGATGGAATCTGTCTCTTCGAAAACGTAAGTGGTGTCTTCGTTGAAAGATTGTGCCGGGATATGTGCCAAAGCGGCCACCACATATAATGTGTTGATGTTGACGTCAATCTGCAGGTCATTGTTTTCATCGGTGAAAGTAACCGGAGTGCCACTCCCTTCCGAGGAACCTGTCAATTCTAATTCAAGCTGATTCAGAATATGAACATATTTTGGCAGTTGCACGGTGGTATCAACCGAGGCGCCTGCAGGCAGCAGTTCATCTATCTCTACTTCGATGATCTGCAGATGCTGCTGATTATCGTTGAAGACCTTGATCAGCAGACTGCTTATATCGATGGGAAGCAGATTCGTAACGGTTATAGTCATATTGCCTGATGATACTTCCATCCACTGAAACTCCGCGAAATCCTCCAGCGGACGGGTCTTCGGACCGAAATCGAACGGCGGAACGAAAGGCGAGTAACCTGCCTCAATGATTTCGATCAAAGACGTTTCAGTGCCGGGATCATTGACGGTGCGCGTTCCAACCTCTGCCAGGACGATGTCATCAATCGGATCGTTGGTAATCTGATCTTCGATGTCAATCGTCTCCAATGAATCGGTGAAATTCAGGAAGAGAGTGTCATCATCTACTGTGACATAGTCTAGTTCTATTGTAACTTCGCCGGAATCAGTCACCAGCTCCTGCAACGAATAAACACGGTCAGCTATGGGAATTGTAAACTCAACTTCCCACTTCGGCTCACCGGGCTGTTCAACAATGCAGCCTGCCATAAGCAGCGACATTCCAATGAGCGCACAAAAGACAATCGGTTTCATGGACGGCTCCCAGGTGGTGTGAGGACGTAGCATGCTATATCAAAGTATAAGATAAAACGTGTCGCGTAAAAGTGCGAGTTAAATCGTTGCGAAATCAACCCGCAGGAGCATTTTGTCGGGAGATAGGTGGAAATGATCCAATTCAAAATGAGTGAATAAAGCAGGAGAACATAAAAGGAGGATGGCAAAATAAGCCCTCCTCCCTATTTGTGCAGTAAAGACAACCGTTGTCTCTATAGCCCTAAAATCTTCTTAGCTTCTATCATGACATTTTCCGGATCAACCAATTTGTACTCTGCGGAAACATCTTTAAAAGCTGCCTGGGCTTTTTCATGATGTTCCCCCGGAGTAATTATCAATACCGGAATGTTATTCAACTGGCAGGCTTGCAACAGACTCTGAGGACTCGTTCTCTGCTCCGCTAAAGGAACAATTTTGTGGTAATACGTGATCACCAGGTCGATAGCGTCAGCGCGATCGACGAAGCCGATGTATTTGCCGTGATTGTCCGCGCCGTTGCCTAATGGCAGCGTATCGACACCGTGCAGAGCTAAACGTGTCAGATATGTGGAATCCGTACCTTCAAGGTAGCCGACTTTCTTCATGGTATCCTCCTTACGTTATTCTATGAAGTTGTAACTTTTCGCATGATGTTCAATATATGGTGCGAAATCGGCGGCGATTCCGTTAACAGTAATTTAGCCCTTTCGCTTATAATTGTCAAGGAATTAAACAGTCAATGTACTATTTCTGAGCATTAGCTTTGTTATTATTTCAACAGGGTGATCTTTTGGGATTGCTGCTCATCTCCCATTTTCAGCATCGCGATATATATTCCTGATGCCAAACCCGAACCATCGAAGACCGCTTCGTGCGATCCGGCATTGCGCCAGCCATCAATCAATGTCGCCACCTTCCGCCCGGCGATATCGTAAACCGAGAGGTTTACGTGACTGAATGCTGACAACTGAATGCTGATGGCTGTAGTTGGATTGAAAGGATTAGGGGTGATCGTAAGCGGATCATGATTTTCCGTTTTCGGTTCAGATTTGCCGTTTTCCATGTCGAAAAGGCTTAAGGGTTGACCATATTGGAGTTCATCGGGATGATTCTGATCGATAACTCCCTCTTTAATAAATGGAAAATCATCAGACTCCCAGATGTTATCAGGGTACACACCGATGCACAACTCTAAATCATAACCTCCTGCGGGCCAGTTTGCAGGAATCGGGAGACTGAGGTTCCGGCTCAGCGCCCAGCCCGGTTGAAAGTTGTTAAATGAACGTTGCGCCACAGTTACCGAAAGGTTGTTGTAATAGATCGCTTCCAGCCACACGTCAAGGTCTTCTGCCACTCCGGAGATATTCTCAACATAAACGTCGCAGTTCAAGTCTCCCCCCGTTGAAGGCACTGGTGAACCGGAGATATAGTTCAGATCGACAATCCACCAGACTTCACCTCCACTAACTAGATTAGCTCTGATAACATAATCATCCTGATTAGTTGCTTGCGAAAAAGTCCCTGATGCCGGATCATAAATCCAGACTTGAGCAGACGGCAGGGAATCATCGTAAGACAGCGCTGATGTGCTGGCGCCATATTCAAAGTAGTAGAAGACAAAGAACGGCCCCTGCGGATTGATATCTACCAGAATGTCATTCCAGCCATCCGACATCATCTGAACGGTTTCGTAGATTAAATCCCCAGGTTCACCATTGGCGTCGTTAAAGACTTTAATTCTTGCAGGCAGATCTCCGACGGTTGCATTGGTGTGCAGCTTCACACTTTGGAGTCGCCAACTGTCCGCACAGTTGGGATCGAACCGCATCCCCCACCCTTCGCCGGAATTGCTTGAATAGTCTGATCCGTCAGGACTGCCGTCGTCATATCTTAATTCTGCAGGCAGCGTGTAAACCTGAGTCTCTAGCAGCAGACTGTCATTATCAGGATTCCAGTCACCGGGCACGTCACAGAGAATTTCAACCAGGTAATTTCCATCCGTATTACATTGATAAGCAGGATAGCTGACTTCCGTTATTTCATACGAAACAATCGTTACTTCCTGTACACCCAGAGTGTCAAAAAAGGAACCGTCCTGATGCAGTAAAAGACAATATACGTTGAATGTAAATGTTTCCTCGCCGTTATTGCCTGCCACAGTAGAGACGTTGAGATTCAGTCCATTGGATACAAAGAAATTGTTCTCGTGAGATATTGATATTATTTCTGCATCTATAATCGGACCTAAGTATTCTCCAATTGCCCTCATCATATTGTCTCCCGGTGATTCTGTCCAATTTGCGGCGCCCGGAAACTGGAGATATGAATGGTTAGGATGGTCTACCCACGCGTCGGTGCTCTCCCACGGTGGGCCCTCAGTGAAGAAATCGAGCCAGAAATTCTCACCTGCAGAAAAAACAAAAGTACCTGATGTGTCTATAAGAAGAGTCTTCCACTCATAGGGGGTGTCATACAGAAATGTCCCGTACCAGATGGCCGTTCCGGGACAACCCAAGCTGTCCGTCCTTAACCAGACATCGAGAGGAGTAATATTATTGGATTCGCGCAAGTTTACAGCCATTGCCTGGAGCTCAAAATCTGCCTCAGGTGTAAATTTTGTAGCTTGATGATAGTTCGTTAGATGTCCGTACCACCACTGAAATTGCCCATCGTCATAGTAAATCGTATCGTCAAAGGTATCGAGACACCCGAAATCGTGAGCCTGGATGGAGTTTTGTATCGGAAGTGGCTTTGCAAGGGTTACAGAGGAGAACACGCCTATAATGATAAATACCGCTATCATCTTCTTCATCATTGATCTCTCTTTTAAATATGTTTTTACTTGGTCAGGAATATTTTGGACGTCGCTGCTTGATCTCCTGACTGTAAATGCA
>JAHJDJ010000114.1 GCA_018812585.1 bacterium | reverse complement strand
CGGAGTGATACGCCCGTTTATCGGAAAATTTTGGCATTCTTTCAATGTCCAGAGACTTATGGAAATCACTATAGACTATCCATAAGTTCTCAATAAGCCATCAAAATATTAAAGTGTTACCCGCAAAAAAAATGCATCTTGACTTTTAACTTGATTATAACTACATTGAATAAGAGGTTTGTTACAACAATTATTCTGACCTGTGCCTCTGGATCAAAAATAATTGATTCAGAGTAAAACTATAACAATCTATAACACGGAGGTTATCATGAAGAAGTACGGACTTGCGCTGCTTTTTCTTGTGAGTGTTTTTTCCTGCAAAACATTTGCTGAATTTAGCTCTGCGCACACAGTAGTTGACACGGTCAAGTTTGAGTATCCAATCTTAACCAAGGTTTTCCCTAATGTAGATTTCTTTTGGTAAATCTACGACACGAGGCCACAGACTCGTGGTGCTGTAGCTATCATTAATGATACGAAACTCGATATGCCGTGGGAATTCAATGAGTTATACGCTACTGCAGGTGATCAGTCATGTTCTCTGGATGATCGTCTGGAAGCATTAGTGATGCTGCAGAACGGTGATAATATTGAAAATCTTAAGATTTTGGAGCGAAGAAAAATCAATCTGGTTAAAGATTATTACACGATATCATATTTCATGAAGGTAGAGAAGAAAATAGTGCTACCCGGTGGAATGGAGGGTGCAACTGAACAGTATGATCTATTGTACAGGATGGATGGCGACCAGGTGTTTTGGGTGGAAACCTGCAAGGGAGATATGAGGGTGGGTCTCTTCACAGCTATTCCATATAGTAAATGAAACCATCTGGTTGACTTGGATTAGAAAATCTCTACAGAAACACCAAAAAAAAGCCCGCCGATTCGGCGGGCTTTGTGAATCCTGGGAAGGAGATTCTCTCTATTTAACCAGTGTTAGTGTTCTGGTATACGTCTGACCGGCGGCATTCAGATGATAGATGTAAGCGCCGCTGGGCAGATTCGAGGCGTTCCAGGTAACCTGGTGAGCGCCTGCTGTCTGATGACCGTTGACCAGTTCGTTGACCAGCCGGCCCGCTGAATCGTAAATCGTCAGAGCCACGTGACCTGCTTCCGGAAGCGCATAAGAGATCGTCGTTTCCGGGTTGAAGGGGTTCGGATAGTTCTGATGCAGGACGAAGTCCATCGTGACGCCGCCAACCACGACCGTGATAGGATCGCTTAAGGTCGTCTCGCCGGTGATGTCGATCTGCTTCAAACGATAGCTGTAAGTTTCACCAGCTTCGACTGCGGCATCGTAGTAAGTGTAAGACTGTGGATTTTCTGTCGTGCCATGACCTAAAATCATCTCACTGACGTTCACCCAAACCTCACTGTATTGACGCTGCACGTACCAACCATAACAGCCGATTTCTGAAGCTGTATTCCAACTGATCTTGACCGCGCCATCCTGGGTTGTGCCGCTGAACGCGGACAGAACCACCGGCAGAGGAGTTCCCTGGTCGTAAGGGAAAGCGCCTACGTCGTTGCGGGTGGCATCGGGATCATTAAAGGTTGGATCCGGATTACCGACGTCGATGGCCGCAGAACTTTCGGTCAGGTGATAGTCACAATAAGTGCCGCCAACATAAGCGGGATCACCGGTAATGTCATTAAAGCCTGCAACCAATCCGATATAATCTCCTCCAGTATTGTCATGGAACAGGTTATAGCTCAAATCCGGATAGCAGGAACCAATCTGCACGAAACCGCCGCCGCAGATTGAGAAGGAGACGATATTGTTCATGAAGATCGGCGCAGAGCCGTTGACGACCTGAACCCCGCCGCCCCAGCCAGCGGGAGCTTCGTTGTGTGAAATGGTATTATTGATGATTTCCGGATTGGATCCATCATAGATCCACATCCCGCCACCCTGCGTGATACCGTGATTGTTGCAGATCACGTTGCGGGTGATGGAAGCGTCTGAGTTCTTCAGGCCGATGCCGCCGGCGTGGCGCGCAATGTTGTACTCGATAAAGTTATGCGCAATCGTTGCGCCGTCACCGTTTTTGATCAGCATTCCGGCGCCGCAGCCGACGTCTTCGCAGTGATTGGCGATGATGACGTTCCACTGAATTGTCGGAGTACCACCGTCGGAGAAAATACCAGCGCCGCCATCCCAGGCAGTATTCAGCGTGATCAGATTGTGCTGGATCACGGGAGATGCTCCGATTAACTGGAAGCCGCCGCCGGTGATGAAATCACCATAAGGCGTAATGTAGGTGTTCCCGGTTCCGTTTTTAACCGTAAATCCCATAAAAACGGCAGCTTCCGTTTCGCCGGAATTCATGACGATACCGGAACCGACAAAGTTGGCGTCCACGATGGTGTTGTAGATGTCCGCGGAATCTTCAGTGAAGACATACTGGCTGGTCACCACGATATCAAGGCCCAGAAAAACGAGGTTTTCCTGGTACGTGCCCGGGTCAACCAAGACGGTATCGGAAGTGACGGCGTTGTTGATAGCTTCCTGAATGGTCGTGTAGTCGCCAGGGACGCTAATCGTCGCGGCAAACAGAGAACTCACGCAGAATACAAACAGGAAACCAACCAGTGCAGAAAATCGTATCAAAGTCATAGCAACCCTCCCAGGTTTGGCAATCCTTCTGAACAGGAAATGTTCTGGATTTTACGAACTGATTCGCTTGGGTGGAGTCCACCCATAAATTTAATGCATGTAATGTAATAGTAAAACCCGCACATGTCAAGCATTATTTTCCAAATACGATAAAATTTGACGTTTGTCTCGTTTCGAGACCGAACTTGCCGGATTCTACCTTTTCGGACTGTAATATACACTAAATGTTCATAATATTTGTGCGGAGTATCACATTCTGACAATAATTCTAAATGATTACAAGCAATATAAGAGGATAGAAGCGGATGAGAATCGTCTATCAAAGAGTTTCCCGGGCTGAAGCGCGCCTAAAAAATGTGCCGATCAGTCGGATTGGACCAGGCGCTTTGCTGCTGGTTGGTATCGCCTCGGGCGATGACCGCGACACACTTCGCTGGATGGCACAGAAAGTTGCCGGATTGCGGGTTCATGATGACAGCGAAGGCAAACTGAACCTGTCCTTACAGGACACGGGTGGCGAGGTTCTAGCGGTGTCGCAATTTACGCTCCTGGGAGATTGCCGTAAAGGGAAGCGTCCCTCCTATACGACTGCGGCACGGCCAGAAACGGCAGAACCGCTGTTCATGCATTTCGTGGAGCTCCTCCGAGCTGCAGGACTGTCCGTCCAGATCGGCGCATTCGGAGAGCACATGGATGTGGAGTTCGTCAACGACGGACCTGTAACTCTGGTGATAGACCGGTGATACGAAATCACATAGGAAACGATGAGCCGGTTGCTGTCGGAAACTTTGACACCCTTGAATAACCTTACTAATCGCTTGATTCGCCGGTTTTATCAACGTACTTTACAGGCAATATCACACGAGGAATCCCATGTCAGCACAACCGACGACGACGCGTTTGTTGATTGCCGATGACGATCAGGAAATACTGACTTTATTAGAAGACATACTGGAATCCGAAGGCTATCAGATAACGACTGTCAAATGGGGTAAAGCGGCATATTCTGCTCTCCAGAATGAGCATTTTAATCTCTTGCTTACCGATCTCCAAATGCCGGATATCTCTGGATTTCAACTGCTTGAAATGATGGCGCAGGAGCAGCCGGACCTGCCCATTTTGGTCATTACCGGATCAACTTCCACCCAGGACGCGGTCCAAGCCATAAAAAAAGGCGCCCTGGATTTCATCGAAAAGCCGTTTGACGTTAAGGCTATTCTTCATACGGTGAAAAAAGCTCTGGAAGTGGGCAGATTACGCAGTGAAAGCCGCCTGCTGGCCGAGGAATTAGCCAAACCTTATCACCTGGATAATATCGTCGGAAATGACCCCCGCATGATGGAGATTTACTCTCTGATTCAGGACGTGGCCTCCGCCAACACCACGGTATTGGTTGTCGGTGAGAGTGGCACCGGTAAAGAGTTAATTTCGCAGGCGATTCATTACAACAGCCCCCGTGGCCGTAAACCCCTGGTCAAAGTCAATTGCGTGACGCTGTCTGAATCGCTGCTGGAAAGCGAACTGTTCGGCCACGAAAAGGGTTCGTTTACCGGAGCCGTCGGACAAAAACGCGGGCTCTTCGAGATCGCGGATGGCGGCACGCTGTTCTTAGATGAAATCGGCGAGATGTCTCTCTCAACGCAAGTCAAACTCCTGCAATTCCTGCAGGACGGCACTTTTCGACGGGTCGGCGGCACGCAGGATCTGGCTGTCGACGTCAGAGTCATCGCAGCGACTAATCGCGACCTGAAGAGAATGGTGCAGGAAGGATCCTACCGTGAGGATCTCTATTACCGCCTGAATGTCTTCCCTATGCAGATGCCGGCCCTGCGTGAACGCAAGGGTGACATCGCAAAACTGGCTCGCTTTTTCCTGCAAAAATTCAGTTCGGAGATGGGCAAACGCATCGCAGCTTTCACTCCGGACGCATTGCGCATTCTGGAAACGCATCGCTGGCCGGGGAATGTGCGCGAACTGGAAAATGCGATCGAAAGGGCAGTCGTCCTATGCAAGTCCCAGAAGATCGATGAATCGACGCTCCGCTTCCTTGACCCCGAACCCCACTCTTTAACAACTTCCTCATTCCTGCCGATGAATCTGAGTGGCACTCTGCAGAATCAGGTCAATCAATTCGAGAAATCCATCCTGCGAGAAGTCCTGGATCAATGCGATGGCAATCGCAGCCAGGCTGCCCGTAAATTAGCTATCAACCGCACGACCCTCTTAGCCAAGATCAAGAAGTACGACCTGGAGCTGGAAGAGGCGATGAGTTGAGACGCGGATGGCTTTTAGCGATTAGCAATTGGCTTAAAAAGTGTCATTCCTGCTTGTTCGTGCCATAGGCATGCCTTCGGCAGAATCAGACGGGCTGCTTACGTCCCGCAGGTATAAAACCCGCCAGAGGCGGATAAACCTACGGCTATTATTGTGGATTGGAGGTCAGGCATTCTTGCCTGACGAGCATGTTAAATGACAGACCAGAATGGCTATCCTCCCGGAGGTTGCAAACCTCCGGGAGGTTGAGTTACTGCCTGATCCATGTTAGTAGCCGGGGGCTTGTCTGCCTCCGGCAGGTGTTACACCCCCGGAACAGCGGAATCTTATAATCTGCGCAACCCATTAATCAGCGACAGAATCCGACAAAGTCGATAAAACACGGTCATTGCGAGCATAGCGAAGTGCCATAGGCATCCGGCTGCTGACGGACAATCTTCGCGACCTATCGCGAGCGTTAAAATGTCGCTAACGTTCCACGAGATTGCTTCGTCGTTCTCCGATTTTATCGGCGAACTTCCTCGCAATGACCCGCTTTTGTGTTTTTTTCTCCCCCCGACAATTCCTCTTGACTTTCCCCTAAAAAAACAGTATATTGAAGAACCGTTCTATTATTGAGGTGTTTTTATGCGTAGGATATTGATTACCTGCCTGGTGTTGGCTTTCCTGCCTACTACCCCGCAAGCCTACTGGTTTGAATACACTAGCCTGCGGGACAAGATGCCGATTGCCGCTGATCCCGATATCTATGAAGGCTATGTAAATGCTGTACCTCTAACCGATGGTGACGTTCTGGTAGTATATTTAAGCGAATTCATAGGCAACGTTTATCAGATTATCGACCGGTATGGTGAATTCAGGTTCCCTGAAGCACAACTGCTTTCGACCAGACCTTTTGTAGAAGGGAGTACCAGCCCCTGTTTACTCTCTGAAGAGGATGGAGGTGCGTTCGTTGTCTGGCGGGTTATGGAGGAGCCGGGCGCAGAATTAGGCATGTATGCGCAGAAGCTGGATTCGCAAGGCAACCGATTGTGGGGCGATGAAGGAATCTTAATCACCGATTATCAACAATCCCACTTCAACTACTCTACAGATGGCATGGGAGGATTGCTTTTAGTCGTCGAGGATCAGGTCTATAACCCGATGATAGCCTTTCGCCTTGGTCCAGACGGGCAGCATCTGTGGAACGAAAACGGCGTGGTTGTCTGCGATGCGCCTGGTAATCAAACTTTACCTGCCATCACACATGATGGGACTGGGGGCGCTTATATAGGATGGGCAGATGAAAGAGGACCAAATTATTTCGATTGCTATTTACAGTCTATCGATCCATCAGGTGACATCAGATGGACGCCAAATGGGATCAATTTCCATCCCTATGAAATATATCTAGTACAATTGATTCCAGATGGCGAAGGGGGTATCATCCTTCACGTAGGTAACTCTGACTATCTGGATACCAATTTCGCCTACCGTGTTGCACCGGATGGTCACGTCTTATGGGTACGGCGGAATGTAAGCTATATGACAGAAGCGCAGATCGTTGTCGGTGAACCTGGGTTTTTCTACCTGGGGTATTACCATTATGATCCAAATGGTGACGGCGTTTACGCCCAGAAGATGGATATGGATGGGAATTTCTACTGGCCGAACTGGAATACAGGTGACATGGGAGCTCCGATGTGCGATAATTTTCACGGAATGAATCACGGTGAAAAACCTAATCGTTATGCTTATCAAGCGCCCTATTTTTATGGCTT
>JAHJDJ010000113.1 GCA_018812585.1 bacterium | reverse complement strand
CTGGTGTGCCCCCAAACACAGCAGGCCCGACCTTTGCTGCTTATCTTGATACTCCCAATAAAATTTTCCTTATAAAGAAAATTAAGCTTGACTTCTCTGTTTTTTTTTACCAAATTGTAATATTCCTAATTTATGGAGGTGTCTGATGATCAGATTACCATCGATTTATCTGGGCGCAATCTTCTCGGTACTTGTATTAGTTAGCTGGTGCCAGGCCCAAAATTCAGGGATGACACAATACTCGTATCTGACTGATTATGAGTTAACTGTTTTTGGCGAATCAATCCCAGCGTTCTATGAGAGTGATACTGTTGAGGGTAAAGTCCATAGTAATGATTCGTTAAGAATCACAGGCAGTCCCGTGTTCCTTGATACCATCTCCACATCGAGATCAGCTTTCTGTCAGGGACCTGGCTACAATCCACAATTTACATATCCGCCTATCTTTGGCGCTCCGCGGATTTACTTCCCACCAGAAGCGACCGAACTGAGGGAGCTGGCACAGGAACAAGGTTTCTTATTTTCCGATCCTCTCCAGGAAACGCAATATCGGATGCAATTAACAGGAGCACAGGGTTGGATCATGTATGAATGGAGGATTGGTGAGCCGTTTGATCCTGAACAGGCAGAGATATTTTATGGACCTGTTCCTGACGATGACGCCATTTTTGTGGATGGCTATCTGGAACTGGAAGGTGTCTTCATGGGAAAAGCCACCATTGGCGCACACGGAAGCTATGATAACAATGATCTGGGAAAACACTGCATTCGCCTGTTGGATGACGTGCGTTACTGGTTCGCAAATCCATATACCGGAGCTTTCAATGATACGACCGGGGGCTATGAAGATCGCCTGTTGATCATTTCAGAGAGCAACATCACCATCGGTAACACCTGGGAAAACGGCAGGGAAAACAGATCATATGGTGCAGATATCATCATTACCGCGGGTCTTATTGCTTTGGGAAATGAAGCAGAACCTCATTTCTGGGGATGTTTCTCATTTGAAGATCAAAACGACGTTGGCTTTACCTGGGAATTCTCCACTGGCTCATATATCTGCCCCACGCCACCCTCGAACGATGAACGCGGTGCTATCCATCTTTGGGGTTCTTTGGCCCAGCAACGTAGAGGATACGTGCACCGTTCAAACCACAGCGGCACAGGATACGGCAGGGATTATCACTATGATAACCGCTTCCGGTATTTCGACTTCGTTGCAGATATCCCCGCGAATCATAATCCGCTTCTTTGGCCCGAAGATATAGACTTTGGTGAAGTACAAATTGGGGATTCCCTGATCCTGCAAACGATGTTATCAAATTTGGGCGGTACTTATATAGATATCAACGGAGCAACGACCTCAACGAGTCTTTTTGAACTAGTTGCTGGCGACACGACAGTGTCCCTGATTCCAGGAGATTCAAGATTATATGAAATTCAATTCACGCCGCAGGAATTGGGTGAGCACACAGATACATTGTTGATCGATTTACAATTCGGAGAAGATTTATACGTACCACTACGGGGCATAGGGACGACCCTGGGAATATCGGAACCAGGTCACAGGCCCGAATCCTTCCAATTGTCAGCATTCCCGAACCCCTTTAATAATGAAGTGCGTCTGAGTTGGACGGGATTACACGATCAAGGATTGCTGTCGATCTTTGATACCTTTGGTCGTGAAGTTTACCGCGCTGTCGTAACCCCGGGAATCAACCATCTTGTCTGGCAGCCGCATCACCTCTCTACCGGTCTGTATTTTCTACAACTCAGAACAAATGACCTGACCACGACAAGCAAAATCGTTTATGTCAAATAACATATCAGAATAGTTAAACAGGACTTGATGTCAAAGGAGATCTAAATGAAACGATTTGTACCACCAATTTTAGCGCTGCTTCTGGTCTTCAGTGCAATACTGGTTTATGCCGACGATAATAATGCAGTGGAACGTCCCTGGTCGGACGATTTACCTCTGCCTAAATGGGAAACACCAGCTGAAAAGCAGGTGCCGCCCGAAGCGGCAGATGACGTTACGCCGCCACCCACAGAACCCGTCCGCGCCGTAGCCGAATTTGAATGGCAGGAAGGCGTTCAGTTAGCTTATCCGTTTGGTTGGGATGACATGTTTGTGGAAATGGTGCGAGAATGTCAGGAAGTTGGCGTCGTCTATATGGTCGTAGAAAACACTGCTTCCATGAGCAATTGTTCCAACCTGCTTTCCTACAATGGCGTCCCCCTGGACAACATCGAATATGTCTTCCATCCCATGAATTCTATGTGGTCGCGTGACTACGGCCCGCATTTTGTCTGGGGTGAAACGTCGGATGAAATCGCCATGGTCGACTGGCAGTACTACGACAGCCGCCCCAACGATGACGAAATCCCCGATTACATGGCCGATATGATGCATATGAATTTCTATGAAACACCCATCTACCACGAAGGTGGCAACTACATGTCGGATGGTCATGGAACCGCCATGTGCAGCGACGTGCTCTACAGCAACAATCAAAGCTGGTCTTACCAGCAATGCGAACAAGAGCTGATGGATTACTTCGGAGTCAATGATGTTCACGTCTATGAACGCATCACCTGGGACGCCACCGGTCACATCGATTTGTGGGCTAAAATAGTCAACGACACCACCATCCTGGTCGCCCGCATGCAGCCGGATGATCCCAATTACAACTTAGTGGAACAGCACGCCGCGGCGATGGGTCAGGTGCAAACCGTCTATGGGACTCCCTTCAACATTCAGCGCGTACAGATGCCGCCTGCCTATACTTTCTGGATCTGGCACTACTATAAGAGTTTCATGAACAGCTTGATCTTCAACGGTAAGGTTCTGGTCCCCATCTTCACCACCGAACCGGCGCTCACCACTCAAGCGCTGGCCGCGTATCAGGCCGCCATGCCGGATTATGAAGTCGTCGGTATCTACTCAGATGCCATCTGCTCTGCGGGTGGAGCGATTCACTGCACCACCATCGGATTCGCCGATCACATCGAAGATTACTACCATGATGCTTCCATCTCCGCGACGCCGGTAGCGCCTCCGATCCAGATTCCGGCCAGCGGCGGCAGTTTCAACTTCGATGCGCTGGTAACAAACAACGAAGCCGACTCGATTCACACTGAAGTCTGGTCGGAAATCACTCTGCCGAGCGGCTCCACCATTGGTCCCATGCTCAACCGCCACGTCATGCTGCCTGCAGGAGGCAGCGCTTCCCGCACCTTGATGCAAGCCGTTCCGGCGAACGCCCCGGCAGGTGCCTATACCTACACCATGTATACTGGTGAACGTCTGCCCCGCGTGGAAAACGATGAAGCCTCGTTCACGTTTGAAAAGCTGGGCGTTGCAGGCGACGTCAGTGAATCGATGACCGGCTGGTATGTCGAAGAGATCACTTCTTCCAGCGAAACTCTGGTCTCGTCCCGGCCCGACGACTACGTCATGATCGACGCCTATCCGAATCCCTTCAACCCGACCACGCAGATCAGCTTCTCCCTGCCGGATAACGGTCTTGTAGAGTTAGCTGTCTACGACGTTTCGGGTGCTAAGGTCATGGATCTGGTTTCGGGATATCGCGCCGCCGGTGAGTACCAGGTGACGATGAGTGCAAAAATGTTATCATCGGGCATCTACTTTGCTTACCTCAACTACCAGGGCAACACCTCGATACAGAAATTGATTCTAATGAAATAGTTTGTTTTTAATGAACTTAAAGAGGCGGCTTTCGGGTCGCCTCTTTTTTTGGTATGGTTGTTGCTGAACCTCGATACAGTGGTGGCTGTTGCATGATAAAGTGTGTAAATTTTGCACAGTTACTTTTTGAAACAATCAAAAAAACACCGAATCGGTATGAAAAATCTTGATTTAACCCAAACTAATCGTTATATTGCCCATAATCCAACTATTCGCATGGGCAATGCAGAAATCCTATTAACAGGAGGACGCAAGTCCAAAGGAGGAACAATGAATTGGTCACGTAACTCGCTATTACTAAGCCTGACCGCAATGCTGATGCTGGCAATGTGCTTAGGCTCAGCGGCACAAGACATCAACCTGGGAATCGTCTCAGAAACCCTGATTGGTGGCAACAACTACGTGGTGACGCATGAAGGCAATTATGCGTTCATTGCGACCGGTCATGGTGTAAAAATTTACGAATGCAGTAACCCGGTAGATCCCACGTTTGTTACCAGCTTTCCCACCAACGGAATCGCTATCAACCTGGCAGTTGTTGGCAATAACCTCTTCGTCTGTGATACACCAAATGGGCTGTTTTGCTATGACATCTCCGATGTTTTTAATCCAATTATGACGGACAGCCTATCCTTTGAAGGATTTATTAGATCGGCTACTCCGCACGGCGATTATCTCTATGTCTGCATGGAAACTATGGGATTGAATATTGTCGATTGGAGCAACCCGAACGACCTGCAACTGATGAATACGCTGTTCGTCGGTGGTGAGGTTTCCAACGCGGTTATCAACGATGATATCTTATACATTGCCCTGGGTGTAGCAGGGATGGCCGTCTATGATATTTCTGATCCAGTCAATCCCGTTTACCCATGGATCTGGAATATTACCGCGGGACGATGCACAGATATGTTTTTCTTTGAATCGGAAAACTGCATGGCATTATCGGATGGTTGGAATGGTGTCCATCTACTGGACTTGGAATTTCCGTGGGTTCCCGCCTGGTATGCAACCGTTGAAGAAGATAGCCTGTTGGCGGGTTGGCTAACCGGCGGTGATGATTGGGGGATGGTCAGCTATCCAACCCTTGGTTTTAAAACTTTTGACATCGATGGTGATGAACTTGATCTCCTGGACGTCTATAACTGTGCAGGACTCAATGTTTATGGAGATTACGTTTACACTTGCTTCGCGGATTCAGGGTTCGGAATTGTGAACTGCACCGATCCTTCTAATCTGGTTATAGAAAATTCTATACTGAATTCAAGGCCGGTTTTGGGAGGCACGCTGTATGATGACATCCTTTATGTAATTAATCGCAACGATGGTATAGCCATCATGGATGTATCTGATCCAGCCAATCCTACACAGATCAACTCGATTACGACGGGTCGGTTCACGCTTTGGGCTAATGTCATCCCTGAAGAACAACTGCTCTATGCGTCTGATTTCTTCACTGGTATCCACGTTTTCGATATCACCGACCCCGTGAATCCGACGTCAATCACCACAGTGAGCACCGATCCCGACACGGGTACAACTGATTTTATAATCATCGATGATCTGATGTACGTCGCAGTCGAAAACCACGGCTTCAATATCTTCGACGTCTCCGAGCCCACCAATCCGACTTTAACCTGGGCGCCCTCCGATTATACCACAGGTTTCAGCCACATTGCCGTCACTGCAGATGGACAGACTGTCATCAGCAGCACTGATCATAACGGCCTGTCGATCTGGTCTGTAAACTCACCCTCTAATGTGACCTTGGAATATGAGACGGAGATCATCGATTACGCGACGGGAATGTATCTTAACGGCGATTACCTGTATATCACCGATTTAGAAGACGGTCTGTATGTCCTTGATGTCAGCAATCCTTACTATATCTTCAAACGGGATTCTCTCGAACTGGATCAGTATGGAACGGGGCTTTCATTTTTCGGTGGTGACTATCTGGTTGTCAGTGATCATTCTGCAGGAATTAAGCTGGTCGACGTCTCAGATCCAGATAACATCTACCTGGTTGACAGTCACGACACGTATTCCTATGCCTGGGGTGCCGTGCAAAATGGAGATTACCTCTACTTGGGAGATAACTACTCCCTGATCACCTTCAACGTCTATTCGCCGCCGGGAGTAGGGGATGACGATCCTGTGGAAATTCCCAACAGCCTGGCGCTGCTGCATCCTGCTTATCCCAACCCGTTCAATCCATCGACCACGCTAAGTTTCAGCCTGGCCAAACAGGGACAAGCAAAAATAATACTGTATAACGTCGCGGGTGAAAAAATCACAGACTTGTATGATGACTATGCCAAAGCAGGTAATCATCGCTTCTCTTTGAACGCAGAAGGTCTGGCGTCCGGCATATATTTCGCCACACTCGAGGCGCATCAGACAACACAAACACAAAAGCTGCTTTACGTCAAGTAAGGTAATTTCGGACTGGGTGATCAGAATCGTTAATTCTGATCACGCCAAATCGGAAGGCTCAACACTGACTACAAAATATGGAGGTATTACCATGTGGTCATTCCGAAGAACATTACACCGTGTTCCGGTCATAGTCTGGACACTGCTGGTATTCCTTGCCGGCACAAGTCAAGCTATGAACGTCGAAATTACCAACATAGATATCGACGATTATCCCGGAATTCACGTCTACGTCCGAGTGACAGACGACGAAGGGAATTACATTCAGGATCTCGGCGCTTATAACTTCGAGGTCCGCGAAAATGGCGAACTTCTGGATATCTACCTGGAGCCGCAGTTTGGCTATCTGGCTGTCACGCTGGTTATGGATGAAAGTGGCAGTATGGCAGGATGTGAGCAGGATGTCATTGATGCCTGCTCCTACTTCGTCGAAGGTTTGGATGGTCTGGATAAAGGCGCTATCGTTAAATTTTCCACGACGTCTCGGGTTGACGTGCCTATGACCTACGACCACCAAGCTCTGTTGAACTCAATTGAAGAGTACGTGGCTGCTGGTTGGACAGATCTGTTTGACGCCATCGCCTTAGGTATCGATGAATGCTTCTACGAACCTGAACGGAAGGCTGTCGTCACTTTTACTGATGGCAACAACAATATGCCGGGAGTAGCAGCCATGGCGCTACCGGGCATGGCTGGATCTGATATCACCATCTACACTATCGGTATCGGTGATTTCATCGTCCCCGATTCTCTGATCTACATCGCCGAAGAAACCGGTGGATTCTACCTGCCGATCGAAGATCCCTCGCAGATGCAGGAAGTCCTGATTGACATCCGCAGCGATATCGACAATCTTTACGATGTCTTCTACAATACACCCAATCCCGACCTGAACGGGACCAACAGAATGCTGGAAGTTCAGGTCACCTATCTGGGTGAAACCGCCTGGGATACCGCAAGTTACACAGCGCCGCTGGTTTCACCGCCGGAAATTATTTTGAGTCCTGAAACGACCGCTCTGTTAGGGGTTCCGCAAAATCCTAACTGGGCGCTGCATATCTCCTGCGAAGTCATCACCACCAGTGCCATCGACGATGCACGCATCTACTATCGTACGATGGGTCAGAGTTACTACCAGCAGGCTAACATGAGTCAGGGCGCCGGCAACTACTATCTGTACGATATCCCGGCAAACATCGTGCAGTCGCCAGGTATTGAATTCTACATTCAGGTGACCAGCAGCGAAGGAGCGACAACCACGCTGCCAAGTTACAATCCTGGCCTATTGCCCTTAAGTATTCCGGTACTGCCGAACGAGGCGCCGGAGATCAATCATGTCGAATCAAACACCTGGTTAGATCGCCAAACACTTCCTCTGACTGCCACCGTCACAGATGATGATGGCATTGATCAGGTGAAACTCTTCTACCGGGACGCCGAGGCCTACTTCTTCTATGAAATCATCATGGATAATCTCTATGGTGATACTTATCAGGCTGAAATCCCGGGTACCCAGATCAACCAGAGATTCGATCTGGAATACTTCTTCGCAGCTTGGGATAACCAGGGATGCCTGAACTACTGGCATTCCAGCTATGATCCCTATTTCGTCGACATCCTTCTCGAAATGGGCCCGACAAAACCGGCGGTTGTTCTGGAACCGGAAGAATCATCCATCATCATTCCAGCTCACGGTGGAAGTTTCTTCTTCACTATGGTGGCATTGAATCCCATCCCTGATTTCGCCACGTGTGATGTTTGGGCAGATATGATTCGACCAGACGGAATCATTCAAGAAATCGATTTGGTTCTGTATAACATCGTATTAGGTCCTGGTGGTCAGGAAGAACAGGCGTTTTTACAGGAAGTGCCTGATACCGCCGCTGCAGGCGATTATCTATACCGCATGCATACCGGTGAATATCAGACCCACATCACCTACTACACGGCTTCTTTCCCCTTTACTAAGTTGAGCGCCTCCAGTGGTTTCGGCCCCTACAAAGACTGGTCCTGGGAAGAAGTTGCTGCGTCCCCACCAGAGCAGGGTGACCAGGAGGTTCTGTTTGCCGATTCGACGCCGACTTTGAGCAGCGGATTTCCAAATCCATTCAATGCCGCGACGTCGCTGCAGTTCTACCTGCCGGAAGGCGGAGTCACCTCATTGATTATCTACAACGTCGAGGGTCAGGAAGTGACGCGCCTGACCGATGGGTATCATCCCGCGGGCCATCATCGTGTCTACTGGGATGCAGCAAGTGTCTCATCCGGCGCTTACTTCGCCCGTTTAATTACAAGAAACGGTATTCTTACCAGCAAACTAACGCTGGTTAAGTAAAACGGAATTATTCAACTGGATAGATTGTCGTCTGAAAACGCGAAAAGCTGTCAATCGAAAGGAAATTACTATGAACGCGATCCAAAAAGTATTCACCCTGGGACTGCTGGTATTGACAATGTTTACTATGACGCAAGCAATGAATGTGGAAATAACGAATGTAAACGTCGATAATTTCCCCGGCATCCATGTGTTTGTGCGAGTCACCGATGATCAAGGCAACATCATCGAAGATCTAAGTTCTTATAACTTTGAGATTCGTGAAAATGGAGTCTTGATCGACGATTGGGTATCACCTCAGTTCGGTTACATGGCCGTCACCCTGGTTATGGACGAAAGCGGTAGTATGAGCGAGTACGAACAGCAAGTCATTGACGCTTGCAACTACTTTGTCAATGGCTTGGAGAATCTGGATAAAGGCGCCATTGTTAAGTTCGCTAACACTGCGGCTGTAGATGTACCCATGACTTATGATAAAGATGAACTCTTAGCGTCCATTGCCACCTACCAAACCTCTGGAACTACCGACCTCTACGATGCAATTTACCTTGGTATAGAGGAATGCTTCTACGAACCAGAGAAAAAAGCGGTGGTCGCTTTCACCGATGGGAATAACAACCAACCTGGTGTTTATGCTGCCCAACTGCCTGGATTCGCAGGAACCGATATTGCCATTTACACCATCGGTATCGGCAGCATCACACCCGATTCACTGATTTACATCTCGGAAGCGACAGGCGGATTTTACCTGCCGATTGACGATCCATCCCAGATGCAGGAAGTCTTGGAAGACATCCGCTTTGACGTCAATAACCTGTACGATTGCTTCTACAATACTCCTGATCCGTCGACTAACGGATCCGAAAGACAAATCGAAGTGGTCGTAAACTACCTGGGTGAAATCGAATGGGATGTGGCGACCTATAATGCCCCCAACTACCCACCGCCGGCTATCACCCTGAGTGATGAAACCGCAGCGCTGCTGGGCATTTCACAAAATCCCAATTTCAGTCTCCACCTCTCCTGTGAAGTGGAATCTGAAACCACCATCTCAGATGCCCGTATCTACTACCGGACCATGGGAGCCACCTATTACGAGCAGGCTGATTTGATTCACGGCGCTGGTAATTTCTACTATTACGACATTCCCGCAAGCACTGTCGCCGCGCCCGGTATCGAATTCTACTTCCAGGTGACAGACGCCAGGGGAGCGACTTCCACTCTGCCTGGTTATAGTCCGGGTTCATTGCCCCTGGCAATTCCTGTGCAGCCGAATCTCGCACCCTCCTTTAGCTACATTGAACCCACAATTTGGCTTGACCGTCAGACCTTGCCCATCGAACTCGCGGTCTATGATGACACAATTGTCGACAGCGTCAAGTTATACTACAAAGATGCCGATTCTTACTTCTACAACGAAGTGATGATGACTCAGGTCAACGATACCTCATTTCAAGCGGAGATCCTGGGCACAGAAGTCAACCAAAGGCTTAATCTTACGCTGTTCTTTGCCGCTTGGGATGATCAGGGCAGCGTTGGATATTGGGCTTCCAGTTATAATCCGTGGTACATCGATGTCGTTATTGAATTAGGGCCTACAGATCCTGCAGTTGCCCTGGATCCCGAAAGCTCTTCTATCGTCATTCCATCACACGGCGGGTCGTTCTTCTACACCATGAACGTCATCAACCCGATTAATGACTACGGCTATTGTGACGCCTGGGCAGACATGATCCGGCCTGATGGAGCCATTCAGGAGATCGGCTTACTGGGAGAAGACATCGTCACTCCACCAGGAGGAATCTTCGAACAGGCATTCATTCAGGAGGTCCCCGATACCGCGGCGGCAGGTGATTACACCTTCCGTGTGCACACCGGCGAATACATGACGCACTGGCAATACTACATGGATAGTTTCACCTTTACAAAATCGGGGGTTTCAGAAGGCGGCCCTTATACCCAATGGTATTGGGAACCGATCACTTCGCCGCCCTCTGAAGGAACCGGCGGTACACAGATTTTCTTCGCTTACCAAGTTCCCACGCTGGGTGAAGGCTATCCCAATCCCTTCAATGCCACAACGTCGCTGCAATTCTACCTGCCGGAAGATTCTTACGTGAATCTGGTCATCTTTAACCTGTCCGGGCAGGAAGTGCAACGATTGGGCGAAGGATACTATGCCGCAGGCAGCTACCGCGTCAACTGGAACGCGCAGCATGCGCCCTCCGGCATCTATTTCGCAAACCTGATCACCAGACACGGCGTCTTGACCACAAAACTGACGCTGATAAAATAACCGGATGGGAACTACCGATGTCACCAAAATATTTGAATCGGCGCAAGTTTTTATCCAATATCGCAATGGGGGCTGCTTCGGCAGCCTCCTTTGCTGTTATAAAACCCCTGCTGTCACCGCTTTACGCCGCCACAAATGCCCTTGATCCCCGCATAGGTCTGCCAAATCCCTTTGTCAATCGTTCAGGTCAGCCTTTGTTGGTTAGTGTCACCGGCACCGATTTCGATCTGATGCTTTCCACTGGCCTGACCGCCATAGGTGGGTTGGACCTGCTGGTGACCAATAACCAGAATGTCATGATCAAACCCAACGTCGTCACAGGCGATGAAAACTATCCCACTGTGTCTGATCCGGAATCCATTGCAGCGCTGGTTACCGCTCTGCGTCAGGT
>JAHJDJ010000008.1 GCA_018812585.1 bacterium | reverse complement strand
AGCAATCTCATTATTATCATTAAGTTACGAGATTGCTTCGACCCAATGAATTGGGTCTCGCAATGATATTTTACAGCTTTTGGGACAGCCCCTTCTCATGTGATCATGATCGGCCTTCATCACTTACACGGCAAAAACCTCACCGAACAGTGCGCCTCCTCTTCCGTTCTTCCCATCGCTAAAAGCACATGCGTCGGTTCGGTGACCCTGGTTTGCAGGCTGAACCGGAAGAGAGTGAGATCCCCCGACTTCGATGTCAAGCGATACACCGGGGATTATGGTTGGGGTTGAAAGAATTAATCCCATCAATGAGGATGGGGTTGGGTCAAGTGTGGATAAGGGGACTCCGGGTAGAATAGCCTGATAACTAACTGATGTATTTCAGGCATGGAAGTTGGATAACTTATTACTATGGTGGGAAACCAGAAGGGATTCTAACTAAAGCAGACAACAGGAAAAATCTTTTCGAAAAATATAAAAATATCGTATATTACGGCAAAACAGGAAGGATACCCAAATGAAAGCTGTTTTATGCACAAAATACGGACCACCCGATGTCCTTCAGCAGGGAGAGGTAGATAGGCCTGGGTGAAGGATTGTGACAAATCGCTCTTCCCATTCGGGTGTCTGCGAATTTACTCAGGTAGTTTGAAAAACAAAAGGAGAAAAAATCGTAAATCTTCTGGAAATAATTTTGATGGGTATTTTTGCGACATTTATTATGGATCTTTTCGCTAAATTTCTCGTCAAATTAAAAATTGTCAACGCCAGAATAGAACCTCACATCCCTGGACGATGGGTACTCTATATGTTAAGGGGGAAATTTATACATGAGGATATTCGCCAAACACCGGCCTTAAAAAATGAAAAACTGGCGACCTTAACTTCTCATTATTTGATTGGAATCGTTTTAACGGGAACCTATCTTTTCCTGGAATTAAAAGAGCCGGCAATTCGCGATCAACTCTGGATGCCCCTGGTATTTGGCGCAACTACGGTTCTCTTGCCATGGCTATGGTTATATCCAAGCATTGGGATCGGTTTATTAGCCTCGAAATCTAAAAAACAATCAGATTATATTATTTTCAGTAGCATTAATCATATAAATTTTGGAATAGGGATGACTATCTGGATCGTCGTTTTCCATCGATTTTTTACTTAAGGAAAAGTTGTCATAACTGTGTAAAGAGTTGTGTCAACCCACATTTCCCGGATGGGTGTCTATGAACTGATACACATGATTTGAAAAACCAGAGGAGAGGTAATGACCAAAGCAAAAAGTGGGATATCATCGATAGGAACAGTTGGTACATTTCTTAGTGGTAGAGCATGCTCAGATACGCTTTTCCACGTTTTAAGCGGCGCATTCGAACACCCAATGAAAAACGAAGAGAAGGCTGTCCAGCCCTTGGCGGGCGGAATAATGCAACACGGCTACCAGTGCGGCATGATTTGGGGCGCGACGCTTGCTGCAGGGGCAGAGGCGTATCGACTTCATGGCCCGGGCTCTCAAGCTGAAACCAAGGCGATCTTGGCAGCACAAAGAATTGTGGAGTCCTTCCGTGCTCGTGAAAACACAATCAATTGCCTCGAAATAACCGATATAGACAGGTCATCATCAACTTGGCAGATGATTACGTATTTCCTGATAAAAGGCGGGACCATAGGTTGCTTCAAGATGGCCGCAAGATATGCCCCGGTAGCATTTGGAGAGATAAACAGAGCTCTTTCAGAAGAGACTATCGAGGTGCCCTCCCCTCCAGTAAGCTGCGCGGCAATGTTGGCACAAAAGATGGGCGCATCTGACATGCATACGGTAATGGCGGCGGGATTAGCGGGCGGTATCGGCTTAAGCGGCGGCGCCTGCGGGGCGTTGGGAGCCGCCATATGGATCATCGGGTTAAACAGCCTTAAGGAAGGAGCCCGTAAAATTGATTATAAAAGCCCCCGAGTATTGGAAATGATTGATAGATTTTTGAAATGCACGGATTTCAAATTCGAGTGCTCCGAAATAGTCGGACGGAAGTTTGAGAATGTCAACGTCCATACGGAATTTATTAAAAACGGTGGTTGCGATAAACTGCTGGATGTCTTAGCGCGATCATGATTATTGGAAGAAGTTACCCGCAATCCGTGCTGTCGGGTACGGATGGATAATATCAAGAGATAGTGTATACACATGTTTCATGAGATGGTATATACAGTTCATCAGTACTGTTTCAGGTTTGTCCTGAGTCAGGTAAGCCATAGGATTGCCTGACTTAAGGCCTTGTCCTTTGATCCTGTATCGGTTTAGTCAGCAGGATTTCTCGCATAAAGTGATGGCGGAAATAGACACGCTGACAGCCGGTGCCCAAGGGTCAGACTTCCACGGTCCCAATCCCGCCAATCCCATCAACTGGATCAGTTATAATCTCCCTTATCCGCAGAAAGCAGAGATCGCGGTGTATAACCTCCTTGGCCAGAAAGTCGCGACATTAGCCTCCGGCTTGCAGATGCCGGGGCAGAAGACCCTGATATGGGATGCGGCGAATTACTCTTCGGGGCAGTATTTTATCAGGATGGAGGTGTCGGGGGCGGGTCGGCATAAGACCGACCCCTACGCGGTGACAGAAAGGGTGGTGATGTAGGAAACAACCGTAGGTATAAAACCTACGGCTATTATTGTGGATTTGCAGGTCAGAAATGAAGGGTAAGCTTGGTGAAGCGTTATCCATGTTAGTAGCCGAGGGCTTGTCCGCCTCAGGCGGGTTTTACACCCCCGGAACCCAAAACCACATCGTCGCAGACGATGTCTTCCCTGGCCCCGCCCAGGGATCCAGCGAAGTCAAGAGAAGCAGTCAGTTGAGAGAATCTACGAACCTGTATACTGACCCGTTACTTCACTGGATTCTTCCGTAGTTCCGTAGGAATCCCTATGGCAGAATGGCAATGCCACTGCGTTCGCAGGGATGCCAGAATCTGTGATTCTGTGAACGGTCTTTGTCGGGGGAAGCACCCAAGACCTACGGGGTTGAAAGGGTGGTGGTGGTGAAGTAGTGGGTGGCAATTTCTTTAACCGCTGATCCGCCAGCCCGAATGAGGCGGATAAAAGGCGGACAAGCTCCTGCTGATAATCGCTGATTTTCACTGATAAAAAAAGGGCAGACACATACCAAAAGCGCCGCTTCGAAGGAGGTTTGCCCCTAAAATGCGTGATAAGCAGTCGCGATAGGTCGCGAAGATTGCCACGTCGTTCCCCGAAATGATCGGTGAACTTCCTCGCGATGACTGCCTTCTTTTGGATGGGATCACGTCGTCATCCGTCAAAAGCTAGATTCCTCGTGATGACGTGATGAGGAATCAAAAAAACGCCCCGATGAATCGAGGCGTTTTGACTGTATGTAGAGTGCTGATGGCTGCCTGTTATTTCATAAGCACCATTTTGCCGGTTGCCTGGTAATCACCAGTCTGCAGGGTGTAGAGGTAAACTCCTGAAGCCAGATCAGACGCATCGAACGTTACTTCGTGATAACCCGCTTCTCGACAGCCATCGACCAATTTTGCTACTCTGCGTCCCTGTATATCATATACTCTTATATTGACCTGTCTGAATTCGGGCAAGTGATACCTGATAGTCGTCACTGGATTAAACGGATTCGGATAGCAGGAGACGATTGTGTGATCGGACGGAGTGATTGTGCTGTTGGTAATGATTTCATCAAACGGATTAGGCGCACCGAGGACGGGATAGACATTGCCTCCCGCGCCATCGCCATTCGGTAATTTTTCGAAGTGGAAATGGTCCTGCGCCCAATCATACTGCCAGATGGGACCCACAAACGCATACATATCGTACTCTCCAGCCGGCCACGCTCCCGGTACCGGATAGAACATCCCTGGACGGTTGATTGTCCAACCGGGCTGAAAGTCGGTAAAGGTGCGTAGTGCCAAGATGGCGGGTGCGCCGCCGTACCAATCGGCTAAGAGACAGGCTTCGAAGTTAATCGGTTCGCTGTCCAGGTTTTCAAAGTAGAGATCGAAGTAAAGGTTCCCTCCGGTTGCTGGTACGGGGGATCCAGAAACATAGTCTAAGGATAACACTACCTCGGGGGGATCAGGTACAATATAGTGAAATCCCATATCGACAATGATCCAATCGGGAACTTGATCCGTGCGAGTTGTCCTATCGTCCAGTGATGACCCCGGATCTCCTGTATCGACACAGGGGCTCTGCTCGGTTTGCCCTGCTGTTGTTTGGGAAAGATAGTAGTCTCCATCCGGTCCGGTTACGAATAACGGATCTTCATCAAAGTTCCCTGTGCCCGGCCAGCCTCCCATGACGTCGCTGTAGGAAACGTTGGCGGCGCTGCTGGCCACTGGATCGAGAAAAATCTGTGATCCGGTTGATGCGCTGTTATTCCAGACGATTGAATTGTAGATATTGGGAGGATAGTCAGGGAATGTTAAGACGTAAATGCCGCCACCCTGCGAAGCACTATTTCCTGCAATCGTGTTATTGTAGAGGATAGAATTTTCGTACCGGTGATACACCCCACCACCAGATGATACGGCGTTGTTGTCTATGATGAGATTGTTGTAAACTGTGCAGAAAGTACCGTACAGCCAGGTCGCGCACCAGAGATTGATGCCGCCTCCGCCAAAGATTCCGTTCGATTGATTGTCGCTGATGACATTATCGTGGATGGTTGCCTGTCCGTTCGCTGAGACGTAGATCCCGCCACCAGAGGAATAGACCGTGTTCTGTTCGATCAGGTTGTAACGGATGATCATGTCAACTCCCTGCCCAACGCAGATTCCCCCACCGTTATCGCCCAAATTATCGGTAATGTGGCACTGTTCTATGATGGTTCCTAAGCTGGCGGTGACGAAGATACCGGCTCCTGAACCGTTGTAATTTTCGTTATGGCTGTAGTTGTGAGCGATTGTGCAGTGACTGATAACTGGAGAACAGTTCTCAATCCAAACACCGCCTCCTCGCACATCCGGATAAGCCCCTGTTCCCTTGGCATACTCGACGACACAGTAGGACAGGGTGCATCCAGCTTCCGCACCGTTAAAGCGGAAACCCCGCCATTTTGATTCTTCAGTGGGATAAGCCCTCGTGAAATAGATAGAGTCCGACGGTGTTCCCTCAGCGATCAGTAGACCCTGCACCATGAACTTATAATTGTTGGTAAACAGCACCTCGACTCCTGGCTCAATCATCAGGGATGCGCCCGATTCGACGATGATGTCACCGATAGAGACGAAGTAGGGATTATCATCGGGTGTCCACATTCCTGATACGGGACCCGGTGCGACAAAGGTTGTATCCGCGACACTCAGGCTAACTATGGATAAGACGATGAAAAACGTTAAGGCAATACAGCGGAACATGGACCCTACCTCAATTCTGTAGATTATGGATGGCTTCAATATAATAAACAAAAAGCCGGTTGTCAAGCGAGAAAATTTTAGAGATGAGAAAAACTGATATTGCGGTGTCTACAATAATTTCATCGGGAGGCAAAAACATCCTTGCATTATGGAAATAAATTCGTTATATTGTTATTTCGATTGGCTGTCGACTGCAGAGAGTCGACAATACACCTGTGACTGGTCGATTTCCCACCTTACTGGAGAAGATGATGATTCGAGGAGGCTTGTGTATCATCGTCATCGCCTTACTGGCGTTGACGCCCGCTGTTTTTGCCGCCAGCATAACGCATACCTATACATTCAATACCCCAGCCATTCAGATCGAAAACGGAAACGCGCTGATCCTATTGGACGGCGCTCATAGCTGGGCGCCGGTGGGCGAACCGTTGCTGCCCACTCAAGCAGTACAATTGTTACTGCCGCCGGGGGAGGAAGCGGTCAGTATTTCGGTGCGAACGGGTGATCCGGTTTTGCTTGGATCTGGAATTCAAGTGATGCCCGCGCAGCAACCGCAGCCGATCTCTATGCTTGATCCTGCCCTGGTCACCGATCATAACGTGGAGATATATAGCAGCGACGATCTGTATCCCGCGGAACTGACGGGAAATCTGCGCACGGATTTTCTTTGCGGACACGGTATTGCCTCAGGCCTGGTTTTCCCGGTGCAATATTACCCCCAATCCGGCGAAGTGTATTATTTCCCGGAAATGACGGTGACGATTTCCACTCAGCCGAGTGTGCAGGCAATACAAGCGCATGCAGAACTGTTGCAGCGTTCGGAAGCCGTACAGAAGCGAGTGACTGGCCTGGTGCAAAATCCTCAGGCCAACGCCAGCTACGGCCCGGAAATGCCGATGGATCTCGACATCTGGGATCTGCTGGTGATCACGACCTCATCTCTGATGCCTTACTATGATGATTTCATCAACGATAAAAATCTGCGCAATATCAGCACAACGTCGATTACTACCGAAGAGATTTATGCGACCTACAGCGGCAATGACAACCAGGACAAAATCCGTAACTGCATCACCGATTTATATATGAATCATGCCTTGCAGTATGTCCTCTTAGCCGGAGATACTCAGCAGATCGGTTGTCGCAAGTTTTACGTCGAAGCGGGATCGTATAGCGCTTATATCCCTTCGGATCTGTACTACGGTGGACTTGATGGCAACTGGAATACCGACGGCGATAATTACTGGGGCGAGTATAACGAAGCCGATTTCTTTGCCGAAGTCATGGTGGGACGCAACTGCGCAGACGATCTGGTCGAAGCCGTTAATTTCTGCACCAAGACCATGATGTTTGAAACGGACCCGGTGGTGAGCGAACTGCTGACCGGTTTGATGGTCGGAGAAGACATGGGGTGGGCTGCCTGGGGATCGGAATATAAAGAAGAGATTCACCAGGGTTCAAGTCTGTATAATTATACTACGGTGGGATTCCCCGAAACCTTCAGCGTCGATACCCTGTATGACAACGCAAGCTATTCCTGGTCTGCGATGAATACACTGCGACCGATGCTGAATGAAGGACCGCAATTAATGAACCACCTGGGTCATGCCAATTGGGATTATGTGATGAAATTTTATCGGGATCAAATCACGGATAATAACTTCAGCAATAATGGGATCAATCATAACTTCTTCATTGGCTATTCTCAGGGGTGTATTGCCGGGAATTTCGAGAAAAACAATCCGGATTGCATTGTCGAAGAGTTTACTACGATTGGCCATGCCGCGGTCGCTTTTGTGGCCAATTCCAAGTACGGCTGGGGAGTTTCGTACGGCACCAATGGCCCATCACAGCGGTTTGACCGGGAATTTTTCGACGCCATCTTTGGCGAAGACATCACTGTCATTGGCCGCACCAATGATGATTCCAAGACCGATAATATCGCCTGGGTGGGCGACCCCTATTACCGCTGGTGCTACTATGAGCTGAATCTCTTCGGCGACCCGACCCTGGAGATCTGGACCGAACTGCCGGGCAGCTTTGAAGCTGAAATCGACGACTTCGTGCTGACAGGATCGACGGAAATAACCGTTAATAATATCCTCATGCTGGACGCCACAGTCGTGGTCGCTATGGACGGCCAGGTATTGGGTCAGGGGCAGTCCACCTTCATGGGGAATGCTGTGGTTGAATTGGATGAACCCATTGCATCTGCGGGAATATTAGATATCGCCGTCACAAAAGAGAATATACTGCCCTGGTATGGCCAGATGGAGGTCATCGAGCCGGGAATCACGCTGACGCCCGCCAGTCCACCCATCATCCTGCCTTCTACAGGCGGCAGTTTCGATTACAATATCCAGGTCGCCAACGATTCCGATTATCCCTTTACTGCCGATATCTGGTGCGATCTGACGCTGCCTGACAGTACCATTTCTGATCCCATTATCGGGCCGGTGACCGGATTTATGCTGGCTGCCAACTGGTCGGGGAATCGTGACCGCGTGCTGGTTGTCGAAGGCGGGTCTCCCGGAGGAACCTACACCTGCAATGGTTATGTCGGTGGGTATCCGGACTTTATCGCCGCTTATGCATCGTTTGAATTTGAAAAACTGGGCAGCGACGGATGCTTCTGGGACGGCAGTTGGGGAAGTTACGGTGAGAGCTTCGAGGTCTCCGAACTGGAAGCAACCGTCGCCGCGCCAGAAAATTACAACCTCGTGCAGGTTTATCCTAATCCCTTCAACCCGACGACAGCTATTAGCTATTGGCTATTGGCTATTGGCCATGTAAGGCTGGAGGTTTACGATCTTTCCGGGCGAAAGGTCGCGACGCTGGTGGATGGCTGGCGGGATGCCGGGCAGCATCAGATCAGTTTCGATGCATCGGGGTTGGCTTCCGGCATCTATTTGTACCAACTCGCCGCCGGTGCAAACATTGCCACGGGCAAGATGGTGATGTTGAAGTAGCAGTTAGCGATGTCATTCTGGCTTGTCCAGAATCAGACATCGAGTAGCGGGGGGCTTTTCCCTGCCGCTAAAGAATAAAAGCGCCCCCAGAAATCGGGGCGTTTTTTATTTCCATGAATAAGCTCTCAGTGTCATGCTTCAAACAGATAGGATTCCTGAAGCGTAGCAATTGTATGATCAATAATAAATGACAAGCAGGTTGCGGGTGATCTGAAACATAATCAATGGAACAAATAACGATTGAAAATCATATCATCAATAACTGTGAACACTGAGAATTATTAACTTGAGGTAAATCATGACGACTAAAATCAAAACTTTACTCATCTTCAGCCTGATTATAGCGACAGCGCTATTAATGGGTTGTGAGACTGATTCATCAACAGATCCAGTAATCACGCAGGCATCGTTTACCGT
>JAHJDJ010000112.1 GCA_018812585.1 bacterium | reverse complement strand
GTCCAAAACCGGGGATTATATATCCCTTGGCTAACATACCCTTTGTCCATGCTTCTGCGACATTCGCGTCACGAAGTCCAAGTAACATTTGGATGACCCGCTCCGTTGCACCGCCTAAAAGCGGTCCTCGAAGAGCGCTTAGACTTGCTACGATAATGTAATAAGGATCAGCCACGGTGCTGCCAACAACAAGACCCGCAAAAGTAGGAGCATCCAGCCCATGATCTGCGTAAAGCACCCATAAGAGATCCAACAGCCGAACTTGCTCGGCAGAAGGTTTGGAGTTTAATATCATATAAAGCATATCTTTAGCAAGCGATTGCCGATAATCCGAAATCAGTGGTTTGAGACCATTGCGATAGCGAGCGATGTGCCCGACAAGCGCCGCCACCTGGCTGATCATCCATACATCTTCCCAGTGATGCTTTTCTTCTTCATTCTCCCTGGAATACATCTCAAAACAGCCGAGAGCTGAAACTGCTGCACGTAATAACCGGGTGGGATGAGACTCCGCCGGTTGCGATGCAATGATCTGCAACACTTCGGCTGGCATCTGTCTCACGCGATGCAATCGTTCGCAGAAAGACTGAAACTCATTCGGGCGTTTTTTCCAGTGTTTACCCTCAACCAGGAGATAAGCGACCTCTTCGAATGTTGCGCTATCTGCAAGCTCTTCGATGGGTATCCCGCGATAGTAGAGGTCACCGCTATTTGGATTAACCCATGCTACCTTGGTTTCACAAGCTATCACACCGGATAATCCGTGTGCTGTACTTGTGGTGACTGGCCATTCAACTTGCTTCGAGCGCCAATCGAAATTTGGATCAAGAGTATCAAACTTGGAGGGCATATGGAACCTGTAGATTTTAGAAAAGCAGTTGTGCAGGGAGCGGCAGGATGAAGTAGTATCTTAACGATTATTATCCAAATTTAAGGAATGGATTGGTTATCTGCAAGAGTTTGATGAGGAAACTTTTTATAGCTCATTAGCCCTTTGGGGTTGCGACAAACAGCTAAATAGCGGTTTACTATCATGAATAACTGATTGACAAAATATGCTTTTTGCTTTGTTGCACAAATAGCTTATTGATGATACCCCTCCAGTCAAGCGGCATTTACGATTTCAAAGAGTTGATCCCAGGCACAAAAAGTTTGAATTTAGTCCCAGCACCCAACAAGACAAAGCCTCAGGAGATATTCCTGAGGCTTTAGTTGGTTTTTATAGATGGGATTATTATTCAGCTTCCTGATTGAATTGATCTATCAGTTGATCAAAGTATTTCACTTCATCAGAATAGAGACTGTGCCAGAATTCAGGATTCCACAGCTCGTTAAGCTCTTCAACGGTCTTACCTTGTTGTTCGACCCAGGTGAAGTATTTTAAGTTATGGATCGATTTTCGGTCGTAATAGGAGAGCTCTTTAAAATAATCGATACCCTGAGCGGCCAGTGGACCTGAATAATCCCGCGCGGCATCTAAGGAGCTATAAGCTCCGCGTTGTTCAGTCATTTCTGTCAGACGCGTCCGGTAGAGATCCGCTGAGTCTGTGAAGACAGTTAAAATGACGTCGCTGCTATCTAACTCGAAGTATTTGGCGGTTTTTATAGCTGTTAAGAGATTGCAGATACTTGAGATCCCCAGCAATTCCAGGCTCTCCACCGATTTGTCTGAAACACCCAGCGAGATTAAGAACTCTCTGCCCTGCGGCTCATTAAACAGTCTAAGAATCCTCATGCAATCTTCGTCATCGATGGCTGCCACGGCATCTGTGTTTCTGACATTATGCACCCAGGGGATATGTTTGTCGCCGATTCCTTCGATTCTATGGCCGCCAAATCCATTCATTGAAATAGTCGGGCATTGCAGCGCTTCGGCGGCGACGATCTTGATCTGCGGGAATAGCTCTTTCAAGTAATCCCCTGCGGCAATCGTTCCGCCAGAACCAGTAGCGGAAATAAACAACACAAGATTGGAAGCATCCCCAGAGATTTCATTATATGCCTCTTCTAAGGCTGGACCTGTAACATGATAATGATAGAGCGGATTTCCGAATTCCTCGAATTGATTGAAGATGAAATGAATTGGATCTTTGCGCAGTTCCCAGCATTTGTCGTAGATCTCCTTCACGTTTGATTCGCAGCCCGGTGTAGCAATTACCTGCGCGCCAATATCTTTAAGCCAATGGAATCGTTCCTGTGACATTTCCTCAGGCAGGATTGCTACTGCAGTGCATCCTAAAAGAGCACAATCATAAGCGCCGCCGCGACAATAATTACCTGTAGATGGCCAAACCGCTTTGTGCACTTGCGGATCAAACTCTCCACTGACTAAGTGCGGCGCCAGACACCCGTAAGCCGCCCCGACTTTATGAGAACCCGTGGGGAACAGCTTACCGATCAGTCCGATAATTCGGGCCTTGACTCCCGTCACTTCGGGCGGGATTTCAAGATAGTTCACTCCACCGAAGAGGCCGGTCTGAACGTCATTTTCCCAGGTGATGCGGAATAAATTCAAGGGGTTCACATCCCCTAAACCGACTTCAGGCAGCTTATTTTTAATCGTTTCAGGAATCGATTGAGGATCCTGAAGCTGTTTGAAGGTCGGGAGGATGATGCCTCTTGCACCGCACTTGCGGGCGGTTTTCTTAAGAATATCAGGGTGAATTTCTTTTATTATTCTTGACACTGGGGTATCTCATTTTGGAAATTATGGTTAACTGTCGCTAATTGCTTCCAGTTTGTCAATAGCATTCTGCACGCGTGTCAGCAAAACAAGCGCGGCGATAATGAAGGGTTTGTTACTTGCCTGCAGATACGTGTTAAGGCGGTGTTTATTGAACACCGCTCTTGATACTTCGCCGCTGGAACAACTTACATTAGTGATGTCAGCCGGTAAGCAATGCAGGTATAACGCATCACCGTTGGCGGTGATCCCCATGTTAGATTCATTGCATTCCCAATCCCGATGTTTGGCATTTTCAGACAGACACTCTTTTTCAAGATCCTCTAAGCCGAGCTGATCCTCTTTATGCAATAAATCCGTTCTACGCTGCATCACCTCGAAAGAAGCCCATGATTTTGGATAGACTGCCACAGCATCATGAAAGGCTTCCTGCATATCGTGGATCACGTTAAATTGCCCTCCTGAAGCTGCGGCATTCTGCTTAGCCAAGTCTATCACCTCAGGCAGGAGGTGGTATCCTTCTGGATAAGCCAGGGTTACATCCATGCCAAAGCGCGTTAACAAACCGATAATGCCTTGATGGACCGATAAGGGCTTACCATAACTCGGTGAATAGGCCCAGGTCATGGCGATTTTTTTGCCCTGCAAGTTCTCAAGTGAACCGAAATGATTCTTCAAATGCAGTAGATCGGCCAGAGTTTGCGTTGGGTGATCTTTATCGCACTGGAGATTGATGACGCTGGGGCGGCGATGCAGGACGCCCTCATTGAATCCCTCCTCAACTGCCGCGCCGACTTCCTTCATATAGGCATGACCCTGACCGAGGAAGATATCATCCCGAATACCGATAACTTCCGTCATAAACGAAATCATATTCGCCGTTTCACGAACAGTTTCACCGTGAGCGATTTGCGACTTCGATTCGTCAAACTCAGACAGGCCCAACCCCAGCGCATTGACGGCGGAAGCAAAGCTTAACCTGGTGCGAGTCGATTGATCCCGGAAAATCGAAACAGCCAGCCCGGTATCGAACATGCGAAAAGATTTACCACTCGCGTGCAGCTTTTTTAGGATCTCTGCGATTGAAAGAGCAGCTTGAATTTCAGCTTGACAATGCTGCCAGGTTAAGAGGAAATCCCGGCCGTACAGGTCGGTTTGCAGCCGCTTTAATTGCTCAAATTGATGTTTCAACGTTGATTCCATTATTGCAGAAGTCCGATAGTAAAGGATTATAGATGATAGTGTTCCGCGGCAGTCTCTATAGCCTCAAAGATCTGCTGATAGCCAGTACAACGGCAGAGGTTTGGCGCCATCGCCCTCTTTATTTGCTCTCGTGTAGGGTTCGGATTTCGCATCAGATATCCATGTGCGGTCAACACCATCCCAGGGGTACAATATCCACACTGTATAGCGCCTGCATCGATGAATGCCTGCTGTAAAGGATGTAACGTTCCATCGGGATTTGCCATTCCTTCAATAGTCAAGACACTGCTTCCAGCAATATCGACCACGGTTTTCTGGCAAGCCTTCGCCGGTTTATGATCGACCAGAATAGTACACGATCCACAGAAACCTTTGCCGCATCCGATTTTTACGCCGGTAAGTCTCAACTCTTCTCGGAGAAAAGTTAATAGATTCATACCCGTTGAACGCTCCGGAATGGCAATATCGTTTCTGTTAATCTGAATAATCATCTTTTTGTCAGCTCCCATTCTGGGCATCGATTTTAATCGGGAGGTTGAAGAAGCGCTTACCGGTGGCTCGATAGACAGCATTGGCGATGGCTGGAGCCATGATTTCATTGGTCGGTTCACCTATCCCCTTGGCTCCGAAAGGTGAATTCGGATCTCGGTTTTCGATGACGATTGCCTTCATTTCAGGGACATCGGTGGAACGCAGGATGCGATAATTGTTCAGGTTCAGGTTGGTGATCTTACCGGCGTCCAACTGTACTTCTTCAGAAAGCGCATACCCTGAACCCATGGCTATTCCACCGTAAATCTGACCGTTCAGCATTCCTGGATTTACGACTCGGCCAACATCATGAGCGGCGATGGCATTGAGGAGTTTTACTCTTCCTGTCTGCTTGTTTACGGTCAGCTCAATTGCCTGGCATCCGTAAACCCAGGTGAAGTATGGCTTCCCTCGTCCCTGCTTCTCGTCCCAGGTAACGGACGGCCCTTGGAATTCACCAAAAGCGAAGGGGAACTTCCGGTTCAGATACATAACGCGGATGGCCCGGTCGAAAGAAATCGAATGATCGGACTGCCCTCCGTGCAGACGGTCATCTTTGAAATGCACCTCTTCTGGATTGCATTTCAAACTGGGGGCGACTACTTGGGACATTTTCTTTTTGAACTCGTCTGCGGCTCTAACCACGGCGCCTGTTCCCATCAGAGTGCCTCTTGAAGCGACCGTCGTTCCACTATCCGGAATGCTTGAGGTCGAGGATTGCCGATAGCGGATGCGCTCTCGGTTTACTCCCAACTCTGCGGCGAGCGCCAGGATGAAAGCGCTTTCAGCCCCCTGTCCGTTTTCGTGGATACCAACCTCTAACAGGATTGATCCGTCGAATTGTGCGTTGATGATCGCGGCACAAAAGTCAGCCCCTTCCGCGCCCAGACTCATGCCCCGATAACTCATGGCTAAGCCGATGCCATATAATTCATCACCCTCGGGCTTGCCAAACGAACATTGCTTTAGTTTCTCATCGTAATCTATGTCTTCGATAACGGCATTAAGAACTTCACCCATGCTGACGGTATGGTTATCCAATACCTGTCCAGTAATCGTGGCGCTCCCCTGCTGCACCATGTTTTTACGGCGCAATTCGACAGCGGACATGCCAACTTTTTCTGCTGCTAATTCGACCATTTGTTCGACGACGAAATTCATCTGCGGTGAACCGAATCCCCTCATGGCGCCGGTAAAAACGTTGTTCGTATAGACGCCTACGGTGTCGCAGTGAACATGATCGACTTGATAGGGGCCGCAGCACTGCACGGTGGATCTCCAGGTTACCCAGGGCGTTGTCGAACAGTAGGCGCCGCCATCAGCGATAATTTCACAACGAACAGCTTTTATCAATCCGTCAGACGATAACCCCATCTTGTAAGTTACACGGTAGGGGTGACGTTTATAGCTTTCGCGGATCGACCATTCCCGGTCGTAGTTTACTTTGACGGGCTTTCCGAGCAACTTTGCTGCCAGCGCTGTCCTGGCACACACAACTGCAGCCGTGTCATCCTTCCCGCCAAAACCGCCTCCCATAGGAGTGCCGACTACCTCGACGTCGGAGAGGCGCATTCCCAGCAAGGCCGCGGTGAATCTGCGCGTACTGAAGGGGTGCTGCATACTGCCATGAATCTCGATGACTCCATCGGCTCGAGGCACCGCTAAAGCGGCTTCCGGTTCCAGGTAAGCGTGTTCCACGAATTGCGTCTGAAACTTATGCTCGATGATAATATCTGATGCATCGAATCCCTTCTCAATATCTCCTCTGCGGATACGGTGTGTATTGATTATATTTGATCCATGTTCTTCGTGAATCAAGATAGCGTCTGGCTTTAGCGCTGCTTCAGGATCGTGAATGGAAGGGAGAGGTGTCGCTTCAACCTTAACCAATTCAGCGGCCTCAATTGCAGTTTTCCGGTCTCGGGCCACAACCAAGGCAACGACATCCCCCCAATAACGAATTTTATCGTCTGCAAATATGCGGTAATCTTTCTCTATCTGGCCGTGTCGATTACTGCCGGGGATATCCTGGCTGGTGATTACTTTGACGACGCCATCAAGATCTTCTGCGTCCTGGATGTGAATCTGGTCAATTATGGCATGTACATAATCCGCATAGACCGGTACGGCGTGAAGCATGTCTGGAAAAGCCAGATCATTGGTATACAGCGCTTGACCGGTTACTTTAGCGTAGGCATCGTTGCGCCAGGTTTTTTCCATTACTTCAGGCACAGCCTTATCCCTTTCGGATTCTTTGAATCGATAATTCGTCCACTCAAAATGCAAAACTATTTCTGGGCAGTCAGCATTGCATTAATTGCTTCCATGTTTGGCTCAACGGCATCCGGAATTAGCAGATTCAGCTTAGCTGATCGCACGTCTTTCAAGCCATGACCGGTGACCAAGAGTACGATCTGGTCATCGGCATCAACTGATTTCGTGTCTCGAATTTTAGCTAATGCCGCAACGGTTGCCGCGGCAGAAGGTTCAGCGAAGATACCCGTCCTCCGCGCCAGGAGAGATTGACCCGCCAGAATATCGTTCTCATTCACAGTCAAAGAAAAACCGCCGGATTCATGCACCGCCCTACTCGCCATGAAAATATTGCTGGGCACGGAGACCGATATCGAATCGGCGATGCTCGCAGGAGCGGCACGTCGAAACTCACCTGTCGTGATGAAATGGTGCACTGCAGCTGAACTTTCCGCCTGAACACAAACCAGCCGCGGCAACCGATCTGTCAAACCAGCCTTTTTAAGATCCTCAAATGCTTTGAAGACTCCGCTGATGATGACGCCGTCGCCAACCGGCACGACAATGACGTCCGGCACGGTAAAATTATTTTGCGCCCAGATTTCCAATCCCACGGTCTTTTTCCCCTCAATAGTCAGGGGATGGTAGGCAGTATTGCGATTTAGTCCACCATAGGACTGGGTGAATTCCAGAGAAAGTCTAAACGCATCATCGTAGGTCCCTTTGATGGGAATCACCTGCGCGCCGTGGATAAGCATCTGCACTAACTTCTCTTGCGGCGCAGTATGGGGAACCAAGATAATTGCCCGTTTACCGGCAGCCGCGGCTGCGGCTGCCAATGAGCAGGCTGCATTTCCGGTAGACGCGGTGACGATGGACTTCTCATCCAACCGATTGGCTTCGGCTACCAGAAGTTGTGAAGCACGGTCTTTCAGGGAGCCAGATGGATTGAGACCGTCATTTTTCACCCAGACATTGGTAAATCCGAGATCCTTCCCTAAAGATTCTACCTTTGCAAAAGGCGTATTGCCGACCGGGTAGGGTGGGAAGTAACGATCTTCAATAGCGTAGAAGCAGCTCCAGTCGGTACGATCCGACTTAAACCTCTGGCGGATCGAATCATAATCGAAACGAACGGACAACACACCCTGCAGTGGATAACCGGGCTTAGTTTTCTGCCCGCACGCAGGGCAGAGATAACGCACCTCATCACGCTGATAGCGCTTGTTACAATCGTTGCACTGGTAGTAAAATTCGACCACAATCGAACCCGCTGTAATTTAGTCGTCAGAATTCAGTTTTGCCGCGAATGCCGCATAAAAAGCGGCTGCCGCACTCAATTGTTCCACGGGGCAGGCTTCATTGGGCGCATGAGCATAAGTTTCATCGCCCGGCCCCAACCCGATACAGGGAATTCCGAACATACCCGCAATGGCAACGCCATTTGTACTGAAAGTCCATTTACCCACGACGGGTTTTTTCTGCAGCACATTTTCGTAGGCAGTGATCGCTTCCAGAAGGTAATGAGACTGCTCATCAATCACCCAGGTGGGATAATAATGTTCAGCAGGATATTTGAGACCGGTATAGGAAGATTCGTTGTATACTGGAACGGTGACCTCGGCGTCGGGACAGGCCGCTTTCCGGGCTGCTTCCCGAATCTCCGCTAAAGCGCTCTCTTTGGTTTCACCTGCTGTCAGCCGCCGATCCAGGTGCAGGGTGGCGCCATCGGGAACCGCGCAGAGAGATGGCGAAGCAGAGGTTATCTGTGTGACAGCTACAGATCCCTTACCTAAAAATGGATCTCCCTTTAAACGACCGTTTAGCTGCTCAATTTCCAGCGCTATCCTGGAAGCTTTATAGACCGCATTTTCGCCGCGCTCAGGCGCGGAACCGTGGGCGCTCAATCCGCTGACTGAGATCTCCATCTCCATACGCCCGCGCTGGCCGCGGTAGATATTCATATTTGTGGGTTCTGTAATGACCACTAATTCGGGACGAATGTTCTCTTCACGAATCAAGTACTGCCAGCAAAGCCCATCACAATCCTCCTCCATGACCGTCCCGGTAAAGAGGAGTGTGTACTGGTTATTCAAGCCTAACTCATTGATGATTTTGCCAGCATAAACCAGGGCCGCCATCCCCCCCTTTTGGTCGACGCTGCCACGCCCATACACTTTACCGTCTGCGATTTTCGGTTGGAATGGATCGCTCTCCCATTGAGATAAATCGCCAGCATAGACTGTATCGATATGGGCATCGAAAGCGATAGTACGAGGGCCATTACCCAGGCGGCCGATGATGCTTCCTAAGCCATCGATTCGCACCTCGTCAAAACCGCTGTTCAGCATCTCTCTTTTAATCACTTCAATAACGGCCTGCTCTTTACCAGAAAAGGAAGGAGTCGAAATGAGATCCATCAGGAAACGGGCGATTTGGTTTTCGTACTCTTTAGCGCGGTGGGCGATGTCCGAATATATTTGCTTCATGTGAGGTCCAGGGTGTTAAAAACGATTCCATAATGATAGTGCCAGTTCTCTGGCTTTGGCTGCGATTTCGTGTTCATCAAGATCTAATAGTATTTTTTTGTTTTCCATTAAGATACGGCCGCCCACGATAGTTGTGTCCACCAGAGCATGAGGAATTCCGAAGACCAGATGCCCCAGAAAGGTGTCCCCGTTAAGGGGTGTGGGTGGCTGGTAATCCACAATGATGACGTCTCCTGCGCTGCCTTCCTCAACAGCGCCTAAGGCCAAGTCCCAGAACTGGCTGGCGATGTTGGCGTTGTTGTGTAAAAGAGTAGCAGTAACCTCACTAAAGCCGACGGATGGATCCTGGTTAAGCAGATGCTGTGACCACAACGATGCTCGCAGTTCCTCCAGCATATTGACCGTCATGGCATCAGTTCCCAGGCCCACAGTGACTCCGCGGTCGTGCAGACGGATCAAATCCATGATGCCTACCGCATTATTCATATTCGATTGTGGATTGTGGATTACTTTCGTTTCTGTTTTCGCCAGCAGATCAATTTCATGGTCATCGACATGCACACAATGCGCTGCGATTGTTTTAGGTCCTAACAGACCGAATCTGTGCAGCCGTTCAACTACCCGCATCCCATGTCGATCAAGATTGTGATCCTGATCCGATTGCGCTTCTGCGACGTGGATGTGGAATCCCGACTGCAGTTCTTGACCCATATTGGCAGCAATTTCCAAGGTTGCATCTTCCAGTGTAAACGCGGCATGCAGACCAAATGAAGCCTTCAAGAAATCGCTTTTTTCTTTTATGCAAGAGCGGATAAAAGTCCTGTTTTCTTCTAACCCCTGATTGCTGATGCGCGGCCCATCTCTATCGGAGGTCTCATAACAGAGGCAGACTCGCAAACCTGTCTGCCGGGCGGCATCGGCAATTTTATCCAATGAGCCGCTGATCGCATTGGGGGACGCATGGTGATCGATTAGCGTTGTTGTGCCGTGACGGATGGCATCCAGCATGGCTGTCAGAGCTGAGAAGTAACAATCTTCCAGGGTGAGTGATTGATCCAATCGCCACCAGAGGTTCTGCAGCACCTGATTGAAATTATGCGCCGGCTCCGCTCGGCCCAAGCCTCGTGCAAAGGTACTGTAAAAGTGCATGTGTGCGTTAATAAATCCCGGCAGTATTATCTTCCCGTCAGCATTGATGATGCGGTCATAATTATCATCGAAATCCGCGGAGTGAGCGACCTTTATGATCAATCCGTCTTCGATCAGAACTACATGGTCATCGAGCACACGGGGAGTATCGCCCAGAGTGATAATTGTGCCATTTTTAATCAGCAATTTATCAGGCATCATTGGGTTTTCTGATTATTATTCCTTTAATGCACTCTGTTCGTCTGGAGTTCTGGAACGCATATAGAGCGCTCCTGCAAAGCATTTCAAGACACAAATAGAACAACCGATGCAACGGCTTGGATCAGTGACAGGAATCCCATGTTCATCGGAAGTTACCGCGAGATAGGGACACCGTTTGCAGTTACCGCAATGCTGGCACAAATCAGAATCAACATCGGAGATTCTTTTGCAGTCGCTCAATTCGCCAAAATCAGTGATCGGGTTTGGATTCACGATTCCAATTAGATCGCTGACTGAATGGAGGTCCAGCTCTTCAAGCAGATAACTCAGCCCTGAATGCAGTTCATCGATGATTCCGTAACCGTATTTCATGACAATGGTGCAGAACTGAACTGTTTTCGCTCCCAGCGCTAAAAATCCTGCGGCAGAACGGTAATCCATAGGACCGCCATTGCCCGATATTTCCATCCCCAAAGCGCCAACTTTGGCTAGAACAAGATTGCTGATCGGGACGATGCCTGCGCCGGACAGACCAATCATAACGCCTTCGCCAAGGGTCTGTCCGGAGTTCGGACGAAAGACCATACCGGGGAAACTGTTCGCCAGAGTAATCCCCGCTTTTTTATCAGGATATCTGCGGAATACCGTCTCTATCGCTTTAATAATGGGGGCGATAGCCGTTACTGCGCTGGTCAATTTGAACAATTTGGGTATCCGGCCATCCCCTTCAGACAGGATCCAATCCACAATTTTTGCTGTAAGTTCCGGGTCTTGAGATACGATGTCTCCCTTAGTGCCATCGCCTCCCTGCGGACAGGAGAGGCTGTATTCGATCCCGGCAGCGCCAGCATCCTCCAGCTTTTTCGTGTTCGACTGCCAGACACGCCTGTCGTTGTCATCTTGATCCGTGACGGGGCCGCCTGTGGAAGCTAAAGTCAAGCGATCGGGAAACTCTCTATTAAGTTTTTCGATCTCGCCGCAGACCCGATCCAGAGAGTGCCCCGATACATTATCGCAGTTACCATAAGTCGATGAAGATAAACGGAACATATACTCAGCAGGAATATGAATGGGGACGTTATCGAAAGCCGTCTTCATGACGCCGCCCGGCCACCCTGCTTGATAGGCGCGTTTCATCTGTTCATAGCCATCTGTCGTGGGTCCTGCAGACAGAAGAAAGGGTGATAGTATCGGTTTATCGAAGAAGTATGATTCCAAATCAACGGGAAGCTGCCGGGTGCCTGGCAACACAATTCGACTCTTGGTGCGTTTATCAAATGAAGGTAGTCTCTCCCCTTGCATGAAAGCAATTGCTTCGGCGGCTGCATTTTTCCCCGCTGCGACTGCCTCGACGATGCTTGTCGGCCCGTTGATCATATCTCCAGCAATGAATATCCCCGCAGGGCTGTCGGCTGTCATAGTCGAACGGCTGCCAATCGCCACGATCACCAGATCAGATGATCTGAACGATAGCTTTGCATCGTCATCATCCACGACATTCCGGGGATGGAACTTCACCCCCATCGGTAAACGAACGGGCAGAGTTGATACTCCTTTAACCTCGCCATCCTGGTGAATCAGATCGACTACTCTGGTCCGGCCCACCACTTCGGCGCCAATTTCCAGAAGAGAGTCTCTTTCGGCGGCTGTGAGAGGCATCTCATCCGGCTTTTCGAGGCAGATCATGGTGATGGACGCCGCGCCTCTTTGATGTGCGATGACGGCACAATCTGCGGCAATCGCGCCGCCCCCTATGATGGTGAGGTGGCTCGACTTCAGTGGGATTTGATCGGGTTCAGCCAGCGCCTCACGCCAAGAATAGGCATGCTGCTCACCCGTAAAACCGACCTTATACGGCTCATCTAAACCGGAAGCGATAACAACAGCTGCGAATCCTTCTTCGAGGAGCTTAGCTGGTTCTTCGATATTCTGGTTGAAGAGAAATTCAATTTGCCCTAAATTAGTCAGGAAATCGATATCAGAACTTAAGACAGCTTTGTTCAGCCTGTGATCAGGAATAAGCTGGCACATGCCACCTGCCTGCTTCTCTTTTTCATAGACGGTAACAGCATATCCTCTGCGCGCTAACAATGCAGCCGCTCCTAAACCGGCTGGACCACCGCCGATAACGGCAGCTTTCTTTCCGTTCGGATTTACTGCTTCGAATGAAGGCAGAATGCCTAATTCTTTCGCTTTTTGAATGATCGTTGCCTGGACGGCGGGGATATTCACTGCACGGTCGAAGGTGCGCCGGACACAGGCTTTCATGCAGTGGTAATCCGGGCAGACGGCGCCGCAGACTCCGCCCAAGGGATTGCTGCTCAGGATATGGGCTGCGGATCGTTTATAATCAGAACGGCCGCCCACTTCCACAGCCATGATGAAATCGGCCGGCGAACAATCCGCGGGACAGGCTTTCTTACAGGGTTTGTCCTCGCAATATTCGCACTTTTCGATTTCAGCTCTCAGTTGCGCATCGGTGAGGAAGAGTGGCATTCCGCTTCTCATTAAATCGCTCTTATCTATGTAGTTCCTGTAGAATCTAAATGTATATGATTTTTTGCTGCCATGACAACCGCTTCTGGAGTTGCCGGCATGTGGAGTTCAACTTCCTTTTCATGTTCAGTCAGGGCTTCGATGGCGTCTTTAATCGCGAAATAGACGGCTTCGGCGTACATGAAAGGGGGTTCCCCGATAGCTTTGCTGCGAAAGACGCTGGAACCTTCCCGGTCCACCTCTACCATTTCGATTTCAAATATTGTGGGGAGATCTCTTATCGTGGGAATCTTATAAGTTGAGGGTCCGGTTGCCAGATAGCGGCCCTTTTCGTCAGCGATTATTTCTTCCATACACACCCAACCCATCCCCTGTATGAAACCACCTGTGATTTGACCTCTATCGATCTCAGGATTAAGAGAGCGTCCGGTTTCATGGACGATATAAACTTTGAGAAGATCGCTCTGTCCAGTCAGCAGATCCACCTCAACCTGCGTCAGAGCACATCCAAATACAAAATAATGGAAGGGGTTTCCCACACCCTTCTCGCGGTCGAAATGCAGCCCCGGCGTCTTATAGAATCCGTGAGCGCCCAAGGGCACCCGCTCCATGTAGGTCTGCTTGACAACTTCTTCAAAGTTCAACTTCCGATCTGGGGCTGCAGTATCGAATATTCTGTCTTCCGCAAAAATAATTCGCGGTTCTTTTACTTTCAGATTATAACGAGCAGCCAACATCTGTTGGGCGATTTCCGCTAATCGTTTTTTCAACTGCAGCGCGGCATTTCTGGCCGCGTTTCCGTTGATGTCCGACCCACTCGAGGCTGCGGTAGGAGAAGCATTTCCAACGCGTTTCGTATTGGCGCTTTCCTGTCTTATTCTGGCAAGGCTGACTCCCAATTCACTGGATACAACCTGGGCAACCTTGGTATTGACTTCCTGCCCCATCTCAATGCCGCCATGACTTAAGGATATTGTGCCGTCTTCATATATCCAGATGAGCGCGGATCCCTGATTTAAAAAAGCAGACGTAAAAGAAATCCCAAACTTGACGGGAACGACGCCAATACCTCTCTTTACAAATTGATGGCACTGGTTGAATTCATCGGTCGATTTGCGCAGCTCGAGGTATTGTGAATTTTGCCTTAAGCGTTCTAAAAGTTCTCCGCCGCTGGCTTCTTCTATAGGTTGTCCGTAAGGTGTTAACTCCCCTGTTTTATAGATATTCTGTAATCTTACATCTAAAGGATCGATATTCAGTTTTCTGGCGATCCGTTCGATAACCTGCTCAATTACGAAGATTGATTGTGGTGCGCCAAATCCCCGCATGGCAGTATTCGGCGGCAGATTGGTTCTGCAGGCACGACCTGTAATGCTGATATTGGGAATATAATAGCTGTTTTCAGCGTGTAACATCGCCCTCTCTAAGATCGCAATGGACAGATCTGTATAAGCGCCTCCGTTGGAATTCAATTCAACCGAATAAGCCTGGATCTTACCATTCTGGTTGAAACCCACCTTGTAGACTGCTTCAAAGGGATGGCGTTTTCCCGTAGACAGCATGTCTTCGGTTCGTGTCAGTCTTAACTCAACGGATTTTTCCGTTTGGTGACAAGCTAACGCGGTCAGACATGCCCAGAGGGTTGCCGTCCGTTCCTTGCCGCCAAAAGCGCCTCCCAACCTGGGAACGTCAACCGTGACGTCCTTGCATTGGATTCCAAGAATTCGTGCCGCGGCAATTTGCACCTCGGATATGCTCTGCGTTGCTGAATAGAGGGTGATCTGGTGGTCTTCACCCGGAACTGCGATACAACACTGAGTCTCCAGATAAAAATGTTCCTGCGCTCCGGTGGCAAATTTACCTTCCATGCAATACTCAGAGTTCTGCAAGCCCTGTTCAACATCACCGCGCTTTATACGCCGCTCAGGAATATAAAGCTGGTCTTTATCAAGAGCTTCTGAAATCGTCAGTACCGGGTCTAACTCCTCATACTCCACCTCTATTTTAGAAACAGCCTGTTCTGCGATGCGCGGTGTGGTTGCTACCACGACTGCTACCGGTTGACCAACGTACTGAACCTGATCGACCGGCAGCAAAGGTTCGTCTTGTGGAACTAATCCAATCTGGTTTTCACCGGGAATGTCCAAGTGCGTGAGGACCGCTACAACTCCCGGTATCTCGGCAGCCGGTGTGGTGTTGATATTTAGAATCTGCGCGTGAGCATAAGGGCTTAACACAACCTTCGCGAACAGCAATTCAGCAGGGCGATTATCTTCGCCGATAAACCTCGACCGACCTGTGACGTGCAAGCCACCGCTTAAATGGTACGGGGCTCTGTCTTGCAGCTTTTTATCACCACTTGGGGTCATAGATCCCTTTTACAATCCGGGCTATTCGTTTATACTTAAGAATTTATGCAGATGTTTGACAATGTGATTCTCCACCAACTGCCGACGATAATCCGCGCTGCCTCTGACGTCAGAAATGGGTTCAAACTCCTTTACAGCCGCCTCAGCGCATTTTAGAATTAATCTATCGTCAAGTTTCTTTCCCTGTACAACGGGTCGGCAGGATTCTGCCAATCGAACTGTTTTATCCATACCGCCAAAAACAAATCGGCAATCTGAAATCAATCCACTATCTTCTTTTAAGTAACAGAATGAATTAACGGTGGCAATATCCACGGCCTGCCGTTTGGAAGATTTCTCAAAATTAAAGAAGCCTTCTTGGATGGGGATGTGAATCTCTCCTAAAATCTCACCGGTCTGTAAATCGGTCTGCTTATAGTCGATGAAAAAGTCACTTAATTTCACATTTCTTCTGCCGTTCTTAGAGAGTAACGTCACATCTGCATCCAACCCTAAGAGAGCCACCACTCCATCAGCGATGGGGGAAGCATTGGCAATATTTCCCGCCAAGGTAGCCATGTTGCGAATCTGTTCTGAGCCGACCAGTAATAATGTCTCCCGCAAGATGGGAAGTTTTTCTCGTATTCCGGGATGTTCGATAATAGAGGTAAGTGTAACCCCCGAGCCTATGGAAATGCTATCTTGTTTTATTCGGATAGCAGAGAGATCGTCGATTTCGGAAATATCGATGATGTTTTCAGGGAAATTTCGATTAATATTGATGTCCACCATTAAATCAGTGCCGCCACTGACAATACGGTACCGTTCTGGATCACCGAACTTGTCCATACAGGTATGAAGTTCCTCTAAAGTCCGAGGTACATAATAACCGTGTATATCTCGACCTTGAAAGGCGTTAGTTTCTATTACTTTAATTGGTTCGGAATGCGAGACTAATTTACTTTCGATCTCCGATACATATCCGGGTAATATGTGGTTTGCATTCGTGTGCTTTTTCCCTATCAGCAGTTCAGTTATACTCTGAGCCGCGCTTAAGATTGGTTGGTATCCCGTACAGCGACATAGATTCCCCTCAAGGGCTTGCACGATATCCTGCTTATTGGGGGATTGCTTTCTGGTAAACAGACAGAATAGCGACATGATGATACCAGGTGTGCAGTATCCGCATTGCGTTGCGTGATGTTCAAGCATCTGCTCTTGAATCAGGTTCAGTTCCTCTCCCTGACTAAGTCCTTCGATGGTTATGATGTGTTTCCCGTGGAGACGAATCGCAGGCCAGAGACAGGAGTTTATGGCGCGGTAGTTAAGTTTCCCATCGGATAATTCACCTGCCGCGATCGTACATGCCCCACAATCTCCTTCTGAACAACTTTCTTTAGTGCCTCGTTTGCCTAATTCATTACGGATCAATCCCAGCGCGGTTGTTTCAGGTGAGACCGCAACTTTGATATGCTGGGCGTTCAAGAAGAATGAGATGGAAGTTGTTAAATTGGAAGCTTTCATCGATACTTGTGATTTTCGCGGTGTGGAAACACCCTGATAAGGGCTTATTCAGTTTAGAATGTAGATAATTTAAGGTCGAAAGTCAAGCAAAGAATGTCACTAAGATGGTTCATTATGAAACTAAATTACTCGTTCCTTGGATAAAATACTGCGGCTATCCCGATAATTACTCATTAGCCAGTGGCTATATCTATTTGACATTCAGAGACTGTCACTTTTCGCATCTTTGATTTCGTGAAAGGCTCGAGAGAAGCATTATTGAGTGCTCATTACATAGCACGATAACTTCGTGAAGGCATCTGGACAGGCAGCATCGTTGATGAAGATAGATCCGATGTTTGCATCGCTTCTTTATCCTTCCAGGACAATGCGGATCTTTTCTTCGGATGAAAACTTGCGGCGGGTCTGTCGTTTGATGTCGCGTACGACGACTAGGGGAGATGCTGCGGATTTCTTTCGGGGCATGGGTGGCTCCTTTTTCGTTCGCAACTTCCCCCATGGGGGAAGCCTGGTTCTGCAGCCACCCTTAACACTAACACTTTTTCAGTTTCAGAGCAACTCTAAAATCACACCTTAGCTTTTGGTCCAATAAAGTATGACGGGGAGCAGTATTAATCTGATAAGTAATCTTATGGGATGACGATCGACCTCAACGCATGGGGGTCGTTGTTTCTGAGTAAATCGAAAGCATCGTTGATTCCTTCCAGGGGGAACTTCCCGGTAACCAGCTCTTTCAATTTAATCTTGCCAGTACGCGCCATCTCGACTATTTTGGGATAGTCCACCGGCCGGCAGCCTAAAGATCCGATAATCTCCTGCTCAAAGAACATGATCTTGGAGGCAGGAAGCTCGACGGTTTTGTGGGTATATCCAATCAGCACGGTGCGGCCACCTTTGCGGATACAGGCAAATGCATCCTGAATGGTTTTAGGATTACCGACCGCTTCGAAAGTCACGTCAGCGCCACCCCCGGTCATCTTCTTGACGACTTTATCGATGCGGTCGACTTCTTTGGCATTGATGGTCTCCTGCGCTCCCAGTTTTTTGGCCATCTCCAGCTTTTCCGGTATGATATCAACCGCTATTACGGATGCTCCCACCGCAGCAGCGACCTGGACAGTATTGATACCAACACCGCCGCAACCAAAAATGACGACATTATCTCCAGCTTTGACCTGCCCCCGGTTGACGACAGCATGGTAAGGGGTAGAGATTGCGTCTGCAATGATCGATCCCTCTTCCAGGGGAACGTCATCCGGCATGGGAATGGCGTCCTTGGCGGGCGCTAATACATACTCCGCATAGGCGCCGTCGATGTGATTTCCGAACATTTGCATGTTGTCGCAGATGTTCTCCTTGCCGATGCGGCAGTTGCGGCAGTACCCGCAGGTTAAAACCGCAGGCAGCAATACCCGGTCGCCCTCTTTGAAGGTTTTTACGTCTTTCCCTACGCTGGCGATAATCCCGGACGGTTCATGGCCCAGAATCATCGGGGGATCTTTAAATGTGGGCACATTATGATCTACATAATGGAGATCCGTGTGGCAAACTCCACAGGCGGCGACTTTCACCAGAATTTCACCACTTCCAGGGGTGGGAGTCGGAACCTCTGCGATTTCCAGAGGTTTGCCTGAACCTAAAAACAGCGCTGCTTTCATATCGTCTCCTCAGAGATTTGTATTAAGATTCTTTCTCGTATAAATTATGTAATACTCACCCGCCGGATTGCCATAACAGGATCCGCAGGTTTCGTCCGCATTTTCGGGTCCTTCGTAGCGCTCTATCTTGACTTCAAAGCCTAAAGATTCGTACAATTCTTTAAGCTCATCAACGCGGTCGGGTCCGACAGTGTTTCGTTTTTCCCAGGTCATGATGGGTTAGAACAGATCATCCAGGTCATCGTTACCACCCCCGCCGGGCATCTCTCCGTATTCCTGCAGATACAACTGGATCAATTCGCTTTCACGCTTGGAATACATGCGCTCCTCTTCCCAGGAGAAAAGCGTTCCCGCTTCATGTGAATCAATTTCGCTTTCAAGCGCCGCTCTGACATCGGTTGTGCCCACTATCTTGGTAACCTTTTTAGCTTGATTCGCCAGTTGATACACACCTTCGGCGGAAGGAATCTGGGCAACATTCTCAGTCGTCAAGGGCAGCCACTTATCGGGGGGGAGGATAACCGGCGAAATTGTTGCGCGCAGATTGCAGCGCAGACATTGTGCAGCCAAAATCCGGGCTTCGTTTTCCTGCAGTGATTGTTCTATGACGTCAAATCCCTTGATACGTTCAGCAATCGGCAAGAGTCTGATCTCTCTCTTCCCGGTGTCGAATTCGCTGACGTTACCCAGGAAAGGGTCATCTCGCAGATCATCGGCCTGATAGCTGACTGACACACCGTCACCGCCTAAGAACTTGTCGATGGAATCTGCCGCAGATCTTCCCTTCGCCACCGCTTCGACGACTGAAGCCGGACCGGAAACGGCATCTCCTGCGGCGAATACTCCCTTTATGTCCGTCTCGAATGAGCTTTGGTCGATGTCGATCAGACCGTTAGGGCCGGTTTTAAGCCCGGTATTCCCAACTGATTGCCCGATGGCAATAATGGCATAATCTGCTGCGATGCTTTTTGTGTCTGATCCGTCAAAGACAGGATTAAATCTGCCCTGGTCGTCGAAGACCTTCAGGCATCTCTGGAAGAGGAGATATTTGACATTCCCATTTTCACCTGTGAATTCAACTGGTCCCCAACCTGGAAGAATTTCAATTCCCTCAGCAAGAGCCTGGTCTATTTCCCAACCATGGGCAGGCATTTCTGCTCGCTGTTCGAGACAGACCATCGTGACGTTTTCAGCTCCCAAACGCCGGGCGCTCATGGCGGCATCGATCGCTACATTCCCACCACCTATAACGACGACTTTTCCGGTCAGATCCCGCTTTCTTCCCTCTCGTATTTCGCGCAGCAGGTCAAGCGTCTGAATAACATTGCCCAGATCTTCTCCGGGAATCCCGAGTTTTCTCGAAAGTGAAGCTCCGATAGTTACTAAAACCGCGTTGCTTCCGTCGTTTAAAAGGTCAGCAATGTTAAAATCTTGCGTCAGAGTCATCCCAGTTTTAAATTCGATGCCCAGATCAGTCAGAGTAGTCAACTCGTCATCCAGAACTGTTTGCGGCAAGCGGTATTCAGGGATGGCAAAGCGCAGCATTCCACCCGGTTCCTGCGAGGAGTCATAAACGTCGACTTCGTGCCCTTTGCGCCGCAGGTAAAATGCGGCCGATAAACCCGCCGGTCCAGCGCCGATGATGGATACCTTTTTCCCTGTGGAATCTGTTATTTGAGTGGTTGGAATTTCATCCCTGGGGACAGTTTCATAGACGAATCGTTTCAGAGCACAGATGGCAGCGCTCGAGCCCAGAGTATTCCGTTTACACTCAGTCTCACAAGGGTGGAAGCAGACATAACCCAGGATTCCTGCGAAGGGGACATGATTGTGAATGACTTCCAATGCTCCCTTATAATCACCGACAGCAACATGCCTGATGTAAGCTGGAATATCGATTCCGGCGGGACATGCGGCGACGCAGGGAGCCAGATCCCCCGGATGGACCGGTTTGGAATCCGGTTTATCGAGGAGCGCTCCAGTCGGGCAGACCTCGACGCAGGCTCCGCAGAAGCGGCAGTCGGATTCCGGCAGGGAGCCGGGCTTAGAGGTTCCTACCCAGATTCGGCCATCTTTCCAGGTCGCTGCCAGAGCATCGACTCCACGCACATCACGGCAGATACGCACACAGCGGAGGCAGCCAATGCAGAGATTATAATCACGGTCAAAAAAGAAGTCATCGGTGATCTTCGGGAATCCTTCGTGCAGATATTTCGGTGTGCCGTCGGGAAGACCAATAAAATCGACCACTTTGCCCAGTTCACAGCGGTTCAGGAGAATGCAGCAGCGTTGGTCTTCAGGGACATTGGAGGAGCATTGAGTTAAGGAACATCCTTCCCGCTGGGCGCAGGTCAAGCAGGCATGAGGGTGGTGAGCCAGTATTTTGGCCAGTGCGCTTTGCCGAGCCTTGACGATATCAACGCCTGTGGTGCGAACGATCAGACCATCGGATGCTTTCGTGGAGCAGGCGCGCACCAGATCTTCGACGCCTTCTATGGCGACCAGACAGAGGTTGCAGCTACCTTCATCGCCAGCCGTCTCATTCTGGTAGTCGCCGACGATGACCTCACCGCCGCGGTAAACCTGCTGCGACCATTTCACTTCGCGCGCTGAGGGCAGATAGGGATGGCCGCAGATACCGGGAATATAGATCCCATTTTTAAATGCGGCTTTGCGGATCGGCAGCCCTTCAGGGACGGTCAGTGGTTTGCCGTCTATGGTGATTTGGATGTTCATAATCGATTATGCTGGGTTGGGTGGCATGCTTCTGGCTCCAATTCATTGGGGACGAAGCATGTCAAGATGATGTCTGCTTAGCTCCTGTCATTTTCAGGTTGGGTTGAGATACTTACATGCTTCGCTCACACTAAAGTGTAACCAGAAGCATGCCACCCTCAGTTAGCGTGTGAGAAAAAGCATGCCACCCGCCTAGCTAAGATGGAATGAACTTAGTGTCTATTCTCAACAGACTATTTTCGCGTCCCGCATAGAATCCAGCACTGGACCATTGCCATTCTTCAGGCTTCTCCACAAATTTCCTACGTACTGGATTATTGTGGATATATTCAATCGCATTCTTTATAGACTGAGGCTCTTTCATATTACGATCATATCCCCCACCACGCTGCCAGAACCGATACGCGCATTTTCCATTGGGCTGAATGTCCATCATGCTTTCAAGATATTCTGGCGCATTTTTCTTAGCATAAGCAACGGCGCGAGTGGCTACAGGAACTTTAATTGCCCACAATATCCTTCCTATATCATAAACTGGCTTTGTAGGATAAATTAAAAGGTGCACGTGGTTAGGCATGAATACCCACGCCCATATGTGAAATCTGTGTCCTATGCGTGCTTTTTCAACAGCTTCGAGTAACCACTCACATTGTAAATCAGTGTTAAGAAAAGGTTGGTTTTGAAAACATGAAAAAGTTAATTCATGAGCATGTCCCGGGTCATTGTAGTGTTTGACTCTTTTATGCTTCATAGAATGTTTTTGTCTTTTCACATGCTTCGCTCACGCTATTTTCAGGTAGGGCTGTGTTACTCACATGCTTCACTCACACTAAAGTGTAACCGGAAGCATGCCACCCTTGAACCCAAACTCTCGTTTTTACCATGAATGCGTAATCGCACCAGGCGTGCACGCTGCCTGACAGGGAAGAGGAGGTCTGTCTGTGGTCGGTTTGCAGTCAGCGCAATCGTACTTGATCTTCTTACGGAATTCTTCCTTGATCTCGGCGACTTCGTCATCATAATCGTCGGTAATAACCTGGAACATGCCTTTGGGACAGCCTGTGATGCAACCATGATGGCTGCAATTGTTGCAGTGGTCGGTATCGATGGTTATGTAGTACTCACCGCTGCCGTCCATGTAGCCGTAATTAGCTTTCATATCAGGGATTAGCTGTTAGGGATTTGGGATAAGTAAAAACAATTACTTCCGGCTTTTTTCTAATAGTGCTTTTCCGAAAAGAGCAGCACCCAATGCTCCAGCAGTTTGAGTATCGCCGTCAGCTTTCAACGCGGTAATGCCCAGCTCTTTTTCGATACGTCTGACCACGCCGATATTCTTACCGATACCGCCGGTGATGGCAAAATCTTTCTCGACGCCGATGCGTTCCAACAGAGTCACGACTCGGTGCGCCATCGCGTTGCAATAAGCGGCAATGACTTTATTCTTGGGCCACCCCTTGCGCAGCAGAGCAGATGCTTCGGTTTTGGCAAATACAACGCAAGTGGAGGAAACCGGTTCCGGTTCCTTTTCAACCTGGAACGAAAGTTCACCGATATCTTCAATCGGCACAGACAAAAGGTTGGCAAATACTTCCATCCCTCGTCCTGTTCCCGCGGCGCATTTGTCATTCATCAGGAAATTGGTCACTTTTCCACGCTCGTCGCAGTGGATGGCTTTACAATCCTGCCCACCCATGTCGAGGATCGTTCGGACACTGTTTCCATACATGAAATTGCCTCCGCGTGCGTGGCAGGCGATTTCGGTAATGGCGCGATCGGCAAAGGGGACGTTGACGCGTCCGTAGCCGGTTCCAACCTTATAGTGGATGTCGTCAAGTGTCATCCCGGTGTCTTCCAAAGCCCAATCCATAGCTTTCTGCGCACTCTTGGGACTATCGCTTCCTGTCCTGGTGGTAGCGAAGGCGTACAGTTTTCCATCGACTAAGATCACAGCCTGTGAACTGACGGAACCGACATCCACACCCGCGGTGATGGCGTCACATCCGTGCCAGTCGATGTTTTCATCATGCCAGTTGTACTCTTTCCAGCGCCAGAATTCTTTTTCTGCCATTTATATTCTCATGTTTTGATTACTTACAAAATTAACTATTTTCACCATCGAAAGAAATCATTCATCCGTGGCCACTAACGCCGCACCAAGCGCTCCCACGAATTCAGCATCATCAGGAATGATAACGTCTCTTTCCAGGCCGCGCTTCAGCGCATCGACAAATCCCGGATTGCGGGAAACAGCCCCGATCAGCGCGATTTCAGGCTCAATTCCAACTCGCCGCACCATGGAAACGATGCGGTCCGCGATAGCATCGTGAACCGCTCGAGCGATATCCTGCTTTGGAGTCTTTGCATGTAGCAGAGAAACCACCTCAGATTCTGCAAAAACGGCGCACTGCGCGTTCATGGGAATGGATTCTGTCGATTCAAGTGATAAGGCTCCGAATTCTTCGAGCTCCACTTCTAAAGCCCTCGACATAGCCTCAGTGAAGGATCCGGCTCCGGCGGCGCACTTTTCATTGACTGCAAAGTCCATCACTTTGCCATTGCCATTAGTTTTGATGGCGCGTCCCTCTTCAGCGCCGATGTCGATGATGGTACGAGCCTGAGGCGCGACTTCATGTGCACCCCGGGCGGCTGCGCCGACGTCTGTAACGGTATCAGTTGCCTGTGGAGCTGATTCTCGGCCCGCTCCCGTAGCGACGATCTTATCGAGCTGATCTTTGGTGATGCCAGCCTTTTCCAATGCTTCGTTGAACGCAAGTTCAGCCGATTCGGCAGTATCAAACCCGGCAGTGGATTCACCTCTGGCAAGGACTTCACCATCTTTCAAGATCAGTACCCGGATGCTCCTTGCTCCCATGTCAATCCCGGCTGTAATCATGTATTTTCTCCTAGTTGCGAGTTGCGAGTTGCGAGTTGCGTTTTTCGTGTTGCGTGTTGCGTGTTGCGAGTTGCGTGCTGCGAGCCTAACTTATTTTCTTCAGGTCTAACCGTTCCATGAACGAATCGATGCGGTCCATGGTGCGGGCTTCGTCGAATTCGCGGGAATCGCCCATATTGCCTTCGAAGCTCATCACCGGAACATCATCCTGAGTCAGACCATAATGATTTTCCATGATGCCGCAGGACAACCCTTCACAGCCGCGGTTCAGGTGCAGCATAACGCCATCCAGATCCCACTCATCATAGATACGTTTCATCATGCGGGTTTTGATGGTGGGATCGTAGAAATGCTGCCATTCCGGCTTGGAAAGATTCCAGTCCGCCAGAATCCTTAAAGCCTGATCGCGGGTCTCGATTTTAATCCCTGCCTGTGCTGGCGTGGTTCTGGGACCCCAGGTTCCGTCAGGCTTATCTTCCCAGATGCCAACCAGCGCGAAGGTATACAAGGATCCCACCGAAACTGCGCCAAATTTCTCCAGATAGCGGAATACTTTCAGAAACGCCCAGGGCGGCTGAGTATCTGAGATCAGCCGGCATCTTTCTTCTGGCAGCGCCGCGATACCGCGCTCGATCCGGTCTTTCATCTCATCGCGTATCTCTTCATAGAAGTCGGCGAATTCTTTTTTTGCTTTAGAGAGAGTCCCGAAAACGTAAAGCGAGTACATACTCTTTTCGTCCAGCGGCGCCGGTTTGTGTTTGTTCAGCAGACAAATTTCAGCCCAGGTTGAAGTCAGGCGGCATTCATTATTGACCGCCTGGATCAGCTTCTCATCGTCGTACTCTCTTCCGGTGGCTTTTTCGAGGAATTCGATCCCTTCATGCATCTGATCGACGACGTACTTAAGTTTTGGTTCATCGATGTCTTGGTAGGGTCCTACCGACACGTCGATGCAGAAATAAGGAATCTTTTCATACTCTGCAACATGCTGATCCCACTTGCCGTGAGTGCAGCAAATGTGATCCTGCCAGGCGAAATCGGCCTTGGGAAACGGTCCGCCAAACGCCCACTTGTTCAGATACATCGATCCCCAGTAATTGCGCATATAAGAACAAAGATCGCGCGCCCAGCCTTTGGCCTCGGTCGCTTCCAGACACTCAATAGAGAAGTCCTTCATGAAGGCTATCGAGGCGGCGTAGGGCTCGCCAGTCAAGGGATAGACATCATCGCCCAGACCGTAAGGGATGGCATCAAACGACCAGGCTCCACCCGTCCAGCGAATGCCGCCGCGTTCGTGGGCGGTAGCGTAATCGCTATAGTATTTATCGCGTAATTCTTTGGCTTTATCCCAGCATTTTAATGCTTCGGATTTGTATTGCATGATTACTCCATATTCAGTAAACGGTGAACGGTGAACGGTGAACGGTGAAAATAATTAGTTATGCTTCTCTATGGATTTTTGTAAACCATAGAGGAGTCCCTTTAGCCTATCCAAATCAGTTGACAGATTTTCATAATCGTCATTTGGTATGTAATCCAGATCCTTAGAGAACATAATCCAAGTTTCTAGCTCTGCAGCGGATCCTCTCGCAATTGATATAAATCGGCTGAATTCTTTAGGTGATTTCCTTGCATTTCCTTCAGCTATATTTGCTGCAATCGAAGTTGCCGATCGTCTCATTTGGCTTATCAAACCAAACATCTCTTCACGTGGAAAGTTTGATGTTAGCTTGTAGATCTTCAATCCTAGCGCGTAAGCTTTCTTCCATGCCTCTAAATTTCGGTACATTCCAATCCTGATGAGATCCAACAAATAAATGCAAGCTTTTTTCTGTTTACAGTTTACTGTTCACCGTTGACAGTGTTTAGAACAGATCATCCACACCAAACATTTCCAGAAACGCTTCAACCCGCACCTTGAACTGGCCGATGGGAACCGTGACGTCAAATTCAAGGAAAAGCGAGGGGATATTGGCTTCATCAAATGTTTTGCGCAGAGGCATGATATCGCATTCGTGCGGATCGCAAAACTTCTGCTGAATGACGATGGCGCCCTCAACATTGAAGTCCTTGCATAGTTGTAGAATGTGCGGAAATCGCCAACGCTCTTCCCAGTCCTTGGTGGGACAAGGCGGACGCTTTATGTATCGGTCAGCGATAGAGTTGATGCGGTCATCACCCGTTTCGACAGAGTTCCAGAACCAGCGTGTCCCAGTGCAGTGATCGTCCACGACAACCGTAGCGCCCACCGATTCTACCATATCGATGAAAGCGGTATCGTCGTTTTCACTGCCTACAACAAGCAGACGAGTCCCTGTATCGCGGATCATCTGCCTGTCAGGAAGCTGCTCAAGGACTTTTTCCATTTCAGCGGAATGTTCGTCTTTATCAACCCACATACCACTGACGGTCATGTACATCGCTTCCAAACCAGTGAGCATGGGTGTGTCGCCCTTGCGATATTCGTAAACCTTATGCATCAGTTCGCGGTTGCGGTTCAGGGCGGCGATACCTCGATCGAGATCGTCGTCTGTGAGTTCTTTTCCGACCACTTCTTCGACGTGAGCTTTGTACTTCTCAAACTCGGTCTTCAGGTAAGGCGTTGCGGCTTTGGTCTGCACTTTGTTGGGCATATAGATGTAATAGTTGAAGGGAACTTCGACATGCTCGCGCCAGGCGATGAACGATTGCCGGATGTGGAGGCAGGATTGGCTCAGCGTGATTCCGTCTAAATAGTCGTACCTTCCCTTTAGTCCTTGTGCCAGAACGTCGCGGCAGAAGGGGCAGTACATCCCGAAGAGGTACGGCTCGGTGACGTTCTGCGGTTCGTGGGATCCCAAGACCCTGACTGGTAGGATATTACCTGCAACCAGAATCTCTTCCGGGACATACGAGCAGAAACAGCCCATGACTTTCCCGCCTGTGCGCTGTTTCCAGTCTTTGGCGTAGTCGTGCCTTTTTCATACCATTCTTTGAATTGTGAGAACATGTGCGCCTGTTTGTTTTATCAAATGTTCCTATTTCGATATTATTAGTAGAGTACCTACCGATTTGATCACCTCATACTCCCCTCTTCAAGGTTGGTGCATCAGCAAGGGGTTACAACCCCTTGATGACTCTTTCTTGAAGCGCCAGCGGGGGCAAGCTCCCGCGCTACCTTGTCAATTACCGGTCTTTCCACTGTGGTTTCCTTTTCTCCAGGAATGCCGCGATACCTTCGTTGGCGTCTTCGGTTTTCATCAGCTCTTCGATATATTCACGATCCGTATGACGGAATGCTTCCATCACCGGCTGGTACATGGCACGGTCTATGACTTTTTTGGTCAACGCGATAGATGAAGCGCTTAGCGCCAGGATACTGCCGATGAGTTCATCTGTTTTAACAGCGAATTCCGCGGTGGGATAGACATGGTTTACCAGCCCGATTTTCTCCGCTTCTTCCGCTGCTATAATCTTCCCGGTAACCAGCAGTTCTATTGCCCGGTTGCGCCCCACCAGGATCGGGAACGTCACTACGGCAATGGGAGGAAAAACGCCCAGAAGGATTTCCGGTTGCCCTAATATCGCCTTCTCTGATGCTAAGACAATATCACAGAAAGTCGCCAGTTCGCAGCCTCCGCCCAACGCGGATCCCTCCACCAGAGCGACATTGATGGCGGGCACCCGTGACATGCAGCGGAACATCCGTCCGAAAGCGCCGATCATATCGACGACTTGGTCAGCGGAGTGTTCACCTACGTCCGCTCCAGCAGAAAAGTGTTTCCCTTCAGCACGGTAAACCACGACCTTCAACCCCGGAATCATCGCAGCCTTTTCCAGCGCGTCGCAGATCTCCTCCATCATAGCGATGTTCAGGATATTGACTGGAGGATTATTCAGAACAATGTCGAATCGTCCGAGCGATTCTTTTACTCGGATAAGCTTATAATCACTCATGACGTTCTCCCATCTGTTTTCTTGTGGATTAACTCTCGCGCTTGATGACCATTGCCATGGTAACGCCACCACCACCGCAGATTCCTGCTGCACCGAATTCCTTGTCGTGATTTTTCAGGGCGTAGTACAGAGTAACCACGATCCGCGCGCCCGAAATACCGGTCGGATGACCCAGCGCAATCGCTCCACCGTTGACGTTGACCTTGGCAGGATCCCAATTCAGCACCCTCTGATTTGCGATCATCTGAGCCGCAAAAGCTTCGTTGGCTTCAAACAGGTCCATATCATTCAGGGTCATCCTCGCATTTTCCAGAGCCATAGGAATCGAAATTCCGGGACCTTCACCCATCGTCTCATTGTCCACTGCAGCCTGACCGTACGATACAATGGAGAATAGTGGTGTTGCTCCCAGAGCTTTCGCTTTCTCCCGCGATGTGAAGATCAACGCACAGGCGCCGTCAGACATACCACAGGAGTTGCCTGCCGTCACCGAACCGTCTTTTTTAAAGGCGGGCGGCAGCTTGGCCATCTTTTCGAGGTTGACTGGGTAGCGGATGGTCTCATCTTTGGTAAATTCTTGCGGTTCATCTCTTTTAGTCGCAGGTGGCACTGTTACAGGCACAACCTCATCATTGAAAAGCCCATTTTCCCATGCTTTAAAGGCCTTTTCGTGAGAATCGGCGGCAAATTGGTCCATCTCCTGGCGTGAAATGCTGTACTTCTCTACCAGATTTTCGGCTGTAACACCCATCCCCTGCATGATGACACGGTCGACAGAATCCGACCAGCCGTCTTCGAGTTTTTTGTCACCCATCTTGAAGCCGGTCCAGCGAGTTCCTTTGACCAGATAAGGGATCGTTGACATGGAATCGAAACCTCCGACCAAGACCACTTCATGGTCTCCCAAACGAATCTGCTGTGAAGCCATGGCGATGGCACGCATTCCTGACGGGCAAGCCATGTTCAGAGTGATAGCTGGAACATCCTTAGGGATACCGCCAAACACCGATGCGGTTCTGGCAGGATTGACTCCGTTACCCGCCTGACGGCAGGAACCGAGGATCACGTCATCAACCGACTCAGGTTTAATGCCAGCGCGTTCAACAGCTGCTTTGACCGCAACCGCTCCTATGTCATACGAATTCATATCTCGCAGTGTCCCCCCGAAACTTCCCATGGGAGTTCTGCAGGCGGATATGGCGACGATGTCGGTTAGTTTCATTAGTTCCTCTTCTATATTATTTCTCTTTTATTATCAAGGGGTTAGGGTTTAGGGATTAGTAATTTTTTCGTCAGCGATCTTATTTGCTTGGATTCATCATTTAACATCTTAACAAAATCATTGTAGGTTTCCTGTTGAATATAACCCAATTCAAGGGAAATCACTGCCTGGGTTTCCAGTTCTGCTAAAGAACCCAAAGCGATTCTTAAGAACTGGTTGAATTCTTTCCGGCTCGCTCTGATGTGACCCTCAGCGATATTTGATGGTACAGATACAGAGGCTCTTTGCATTTGACTGCATAAACCATAGGGTTCCTTCTTTGGGAAAGAATTAGTGATACGATACGTCTCCTTCACTATATCTATGCCCAACCGCCAAATTCGTAGATCACGAAAGCTCAGAATTACAGATTTCACCATAACTCTCTATTTCTAACCCCTAATCCCCATTAACTAATCCCTAAATATATTGCCCTCCATCGACTTTAATCACCTCTCCGGTGATGTGGCGGGCGAGGTCGCTGGCCAGGAATGAGACCAGATGGGCGACGTCTTCGGGATCACCGAGGCGCTTCAGTACGGTTTCATTCTGTGATGCCTGTTTGGCTTCTTCGGGCATGGCAGCCATCATATCGGTCAGGATCAATCCGGGAGCGACCGCGTTGACAGTCACGCCTCGACCACCCAGCTCCTTGGCGACGGTTTTGGTCAGACCGATGATGCCTGCCTTGGCGGCTGAATAGTTCGATTGACCGAATTTGCCGCGCATGCCGTTGATGGAGGTAAGATTGATTATGCGTCCGGATTTTTGTTCCCTCATCAGGGGAGCACATGCGCGAATGTAATTGAAGTAGCCTTTCAAGTCGATGTTCAGGACCGTATCCCACTGCTCTTCGGTCATCTTCCAGATGACGCCGTCCCAGTTGACGCCGGCATTGCAGACCAGAATGTCAACGCTGCCCCATTCGGCGACAACTTTGTCCACCATCGCCTGAGCGTCTGAAAAGCTGGATACATCAGCTTGAACGGCCATGCCTTTGCAGCCCATTTCGTTGATCTGTTTGGCAATCGCTTCGGCTTCGTCAGCATGTTTGCGGTAGTTCAAGGCGACATTGGCGCCGTTTTTCGCCAAATCCAAGCTGATCGCAGTTCCGATCCCCAGCGATCCACCGGTGACAATGGCGTTTTTGTTTTTCAGGTGCATTTTAATTTCCCCGGTTATCTGTATTATGTTATTAATTAAGTACTTAGCACACCAGAATGAATTCTGATGCCCAAATTTTAAGTAAAGTCTCTGAAGAGACTGTCTCAAGTATTGGCACTAGTGGCTTCAGCCACTTGACCTGAGAGCTGGGCATCGGATTTCAATCCGGTGTCAGGTGTTTTTGTTTTTTAATAACATGAAAACCTCTAAATCCATATTTAACTATTTTATCTTTTCATCTAATTCTTTTATCTTAGACTCTATTTCTTTAATCTGGTTGGATTGTTTTGCATCATCAATCTCTTCATTCTTAAGAAAATATAATACATCATAATATTTATCAATTGCCTTTTTATACTGTCCCTTGAATTCTGCCTTTTTAGCTTCATCCATCAATTCATCGAACTGTATTGCACGAATTTTAGAATTTATTGTATCTTCCAATTCAATTAAATAAGAGGGATTATTCACTTCGTTTTTTAGATCACCAATCCTTAGAAGTAGCTTAGATAAATGATTTATTTTTACTTTTGCTGTACTGGGGACATTGACCTTTTGCACGGTCTTTTCCCAATCAATTTGCAGGGTCTCTTTGATAAGCTCATCTGGTTTATTCTCATATATATCAATAAGCTCCGAAGGAAGCGGCTGAATAGTTGGGATGCCACGCTTTTCATATTCTAACAGTGAATTGGCATGTTCAACTATATCTTGGCATCTATTTATACGAGTTTCGAGTTTCTTAGAGTCTTCAACGAGGTTCATGGATTCATTGATAATCCTTGCTCGTTGTTTAAAATCTAAATAGAACACTGGATCGCACTTTTTACACAATCCATTGGAGGTGATAGACAAGAATATACCTGAGCGGTTACATAATTTACACTTTCCCATAGCGGACCCCCTACTACTGTAAATTATTAGGGCAATTCGACATTTAACTTATGTGTTTCCGTTGTGTCAGGTTTTGTCCCGACTTGTCGGGATGTGACCTGACTACCGCCGTGCAAATTCACACCCGAATACGCCAGAGGCGCACAAGTAAATGTCGGGTGCTCCCTTTTTACATCCAAGTCATTAAAATGACTAATGCTAACAATCGCTCATTGACTTCAGTCAATTGGATGCCTTTGCTGAGCATCGGAATTTCAATCCGGTGCAAAACAAGAGACCCCGACTTGGTATCTGTGCAAACAGCGTAATTTGTCAACCTTAGGCTGATCTGTGGTTCAGGTTTTTCCTCACAAGACAGACAAGAATGTCTGTCCTCCCAAATTATTCCCGCTGAGGTTTCTGTCAGCACTCGTCAACAAGGGGTTGTAACCCCTTGATATATCGGGGTCGAGGGCGACCCCGATTACGGGAGTGTGACCTGACGACCGCCGTGCAAATTCACACCCGAATACGCCAGAGGCGCACAAGTAAATGTCGGGTGCTCCCTTTTTGCATCCAAGTCATTAAAATGACTAATGTTAGCGATTGCT
>JAHJDJ010000111.1 GCA_018812585.1 bacterium | reverse complement strand
TTCGGGGGTCAAGATGCCAGTATCGCTATGCTTTCACAGGATTGAAATCCTATGCCCAACTCTCAGTTCAAGTGGTTAAAACCACTGTTGCTTTTCTATGCACTCCAGTCGCTTCAGCGACTTTACCCAGAATTCGGGCTTCCGAATTTATTCGGGGGTCAAGATGCCAGTATCGCTATGCTTTCACAGGATTGAAATCCTATGCCCAACTCTCAGTTCAAGTGGTTAAAACCACTGTTGCTTTTCTATGCACTCCAGTCGCTTCAGCGACTTTACCCAAAATTCGGACCTCCGAATTTATTCGGGGGGCAGTAAAAGTTCAAACCGTCAATTCTTCATCAACGCTAAGAAATCGTCGCGATATTTTTCCACCATCGCCATCACCGGAATCGCCATCGCCGCGCCCAGCGGACAGACCGTCGTGCCGTTCATCATCGGCGCCAGGCTTAAGATGGTATCCAGGTCTTCCGGTTTACCGTCACCCGCTAGGATCTTCTCGGAAATCTTGTAGATCCAGGTGCAGCCTTCGCGGCAGGGAGTACACTGTCCGCACGATTCATGCGCGTAGAACCGCGACATAACCATGAATATCTGCGGAATCGACACCGTTTCATCCAACACGATCACCGCGCCCGATCCCAACATGGTGCCAGCCTCAGCCATCGCCTCAAACTCCAGAGGCACGTCGATCTCATCCGGCTTCAAGATCGGCGAGGAGGATCCGCCCGGAATGACGCCTTTCAATTGTTTACCGTCTTTAACCCCGCCGCAAACGTCATAAATCAGCTCTTTTAACGAAGTCCCCAGCGGCATCTCATAAACCCCCGGTTTCTCCACAAATCCGCTGACTGCGAAAAGTTTCGTGCCCCCATCTTTTTCAGTGCCGACCTGCTGGAAAGCTTCCCCACCCATGCGCATGATATGCGGCACACAGGAAATCGTCTCGACGTTGTTGACCACCGTTGGGCAGGCGAATGCGCCAATCACTGCTGGGAATGGCGGTTTCAATCGCGGCCACCCTTTTAATCCTTCCAGCGAATTCAGCAGGGCAGTCTCTTCACCGCAGATATAAGCTCCCGCGCCCATGTGGATGATCACGTCCAGGTCAAATCCCGATCCCAGAATGTTCTTGCCCAGCAGACCTTCCTTTTTGGCGTCATCGATAGCCTGCTGCACGATGGCTTGAGGCTCATAGAATTCACCCCGCATGTAAATAAAAGCGGTATGGATTCCCACAGCGTAACAGGCGATGGCGATGCCCTCTAAGAGCAGATGCGGGTCTTTCTCCAGAATCGTGCGATCCTTGAAAGTCCCCGGTTCGCCTTCGTCCGCGTTGACGCAAAGATACTTCGGCTTCGGTGAATCCTTCGGCACGAATCCCCACTTGACCCCCGCCGGGAATCCCGCGCCGCCCTGACCGCGCAGCTTCGCCGTCTTCACTTCGTCGATGATAGCCTGCGGTGAGGTCTTTTCCTTGATGACCCGCTTCCACTGTTCATAACCACCCCGATACAGGGCTGCTTTCAGTAGTCGTTGATCCGGGAATTCGTAATTCTTACTGACCAGTTTATACTCTGGCATGATCTATCTCAAGCTGATCTTATTCTGTCTCTTTATCTGCACTTGCGTCCGGTTTTTCCTTCTTCTCATCGGCTTTGGGTTCCTCTTGGGGAGGCTCCGGAGCTTCCGTTTTGGGAGTTTCAGCAGGTGGGGGAGGAGCCGCTTGCGTGACCGGCGCTTCCTTGATACGGCGCACCGCCGACGTCACCAGGTCACCCAATTCCTGTCCGTCGCGGCATTTATCCAGTACTGCATCGACTTTTTCTGCCGTCAGATTAGTCACCAGATCCTCATTGATGAGCATAGCTGGTCCCACGTCACAGCAGGCGATGCATTCCACCCGTTCGATGGAGAAAAGCTCATCTTCTGTGCGCTGTTCCGCTTCGATGCCTAACTTATCCTTCAGATGACTGAGGATCGTCTCCGCTCCCATGATCGTGCAGGTAATGTTCTGGCAGACCTGTAGATGAAACTTGCCAATGGGATGATGATGATACATGAAGTAGAAGCGGGATGCTTCGCGCACAGAAATCGGTGATATTCCCATCAGATCTGCTACCGCCAATTCCGCCTCATCGTCGATGAAGCCGAAATCCTTCTGCGCGAGATGCAGGATGGGTAGTAACGCCGCTTCCTTCTTGGGATATTTTCCCAGGTAGCCTTCAGCTTCCTGGCGCGCGGCCGCGGAAAATTCTTTCATAGCTTATATCGCTCTAAGTCTTAGTCAGCCTCGGGCAGATTTTCAAGATCATCCAGGTCTTTATGTCGTGCCGTAGCTGATTTATTGCGCCTTAAATTCTTTAAATCAATAATTTTTACTTGTACTCCATCCAATTCATCCAAAACCTGATTGCTGATGCATTCTTTAAAATCGACTCCTGGCAGGCTTGTGAATATTTCAATTCTGTTCGGTGAAATTCCCATCTGAATAATATGGTCGTGTCGCAGAAACAATTCCGCTTTCAAGTCAGGCGTATCAAAGCCGAATTCGCGCAATGCTGAGATTAGGCGCTCTGCATTTTGCTGTTCGGATTCAATCCATATATCAATATCAGCCGTGGTGCGAGGATAGCCATAATAGGCAACGGCATAACCACCAACCAACAGATACTTAACTTGATGTTTTAACAACAACTTCAAAAACTCTTTGAAGTCGCTGGGTAGATGCGCTGGTGCCATAGTTCAGTTGTCTAAAGTATTCCAACGCGCGAAGTCGCTCATGAGGCGTTCTTGATAACCAGAATTCCCGCTCGTTGGATGGATCTGTGAGTCGTCTTACACTGAATTGAGTTTTATCTAATTTGGAAAATTCATCCATCTGATTCTCTGTACACTCTACCGATCCAACTCCCCGCCAATCATGTTCAGCGATCCAAACACCGGCACCACGTCCGCGATGAAGTGATCCCGCAGCATATAAGGAATCGCCTGCACTAACGGGAGACAGGGCGGGCGGCAGCGGCATTTATACGGTTTGTCCTTGCCGTCCGATACGATATAGAAGCCCACTTCGCCATTGCCGCCTTCCACCGAACAATACGTCTCTCCCGGCGGCGGATTGATACCGTGATTATGCATCACTAACTTAAACTGGTTCATTAAGCCTTCGATATTGCCGTAAACGTTCGACTTGGCGGGTCTGTAGGCGCGTTTATCATCGCTGTTGACCGGGCCCTCCGGCAACTGTTCCATACACTGATAGACGATCCTGACCGACTGGCGCATCTCCTCCATACGCACCAGGAAGCGGTCGAAGCAATCACCGTTTGTCCCCAGCGGCACTGTGAATTCCATCCGGTCGTAAACCGAATAAGGGAAGGCGCGCCGCACGTCATAAGGGACGCCGGAAGCGCGCAGCAGAGGACCGGTAAATCCAAATTCCACCGCCTTATCCGGCGGCACCGCGCCAACGCCCTTCATGCGGTCGACAAAAATACGGTTGCGGGTCAGCAGTTTGTCCATCTCGACAATAACGCCCTCAACCTGCGGCATCATGGTTTTACAGTCGGCGATCCAGCCTTCCGGCAGATCCGCGCATAAACCGCCCACCCGGGCAAAATTTGTGGTGATGCGCGCCCCGCAAGCCGCTTCGATCAGGTCATACAGCCATTCACGTGCCTTCATGGCGTAAAGGAAAGCCGTAAAAGCTCCCACTTCCATTGCCGCCGCGCCCAGAGCCGTGATGTGATCTGCGATACGGCTGACTTCGGAAACCAATGTGCGCACGTATTCGCCGCGCTCCGGCACCTCGATCCCCATCAGCTTTTCCACCGTCATGCAGTAGCCCACATTGTTAATGATGGGGCTGACGTAATTCAGACGGTCTGTGTAAATCTGTGCACTGTTCCAACTGTTATTCTCGCACGATTTCTCAAAGCCGCGGTGCAGGTAGCCGATTTCGACGTCCGACCAGACTATGCGTTCACCGGTGATACGCACCATAATACGCACGATTCCGTGCATCGACGGATGTGAAGGCCCCATATTGAGGAACATCTCCTCAACCGGAATCTCTTCTTCCTTGATTTCGGCAGCGCCGATGAATTCTTTTTCTTTGGTGGCCATGTTTATTCTAACGTCTCATGGATTATTCGGATTTTTTCCCGGTTCGAAAGCTTCATCACTGCGCCGCACTTCAGGTTTGCGCAGCTCCATTAGGGGTTGTGTCTTTTTGATGGGATAATCTTTACGCAGCGGATGACCCTTGAAACCCTCATACAGCATGATGCGGGTCAAATTGGGATGTCCGGTAAAGTGGACGCCGTAAAGATCCCAGCATTCCCGCTCGAACCAGTTTGCCGCCGGATAAACCGGTGTGATGGTCGGCATTACGGGATCATCCTCATCTAAATGAACCTTGATGCGGATACGCTGCGATTTAGGAATCGATACTAAGTGAATGACGACTTCGAAGCGCGGTTCGCGGCCGATATAATCGACCGCCGTCAGATCCATGAAGTGATCGAAGAGAGCTTCTTCGTCTTCTTTCAACCAGTTCAGCGCCTCGACAATCTGGTCTGCCTTTACAAGAACGACCAGATCACCCAGCGGTGTGCTCACCTCTTCAATCGCCGCGCCACAAGCTTCTTTAAGTCTGTTAACGTAAGATGGGATTTCCATGATAAAATTATCGCATTATTTGAATGCTGGGATCATATAAAGATTAACTGATTACCTTGACCATTGAGGTAGAGCGGTAGCTTGCTGCCGCCTGTGTGGGCTACCAGCGTTCCAGCAGTTTCTTGCCCATCAGGTCGAGCACAAATTCGTCCTGCGTGGGAATCACGACCTGGTTATTGCCGGTCATGTTATCGCCTGCAACCTGGCCCTGCTTGGCAGCCGATTTCCAGCCGAAGTTAACGACCGATACACCGGAATTGATATCGTAGACCTGAGCACAGTCACCCGCGGCAAAAATATTGGGGATGTTAGTCTTCAGCTCTTCATTGACCAGAATGCCGCGGTCGATGTGCACGCCGCTGTCCAGCATGAATTCTATGCGCGGAGCTTCGTGCGGCGCTAATACCAGAAGATCGCAATCGTAAGTGTCGCCCTGATCATCGGTAATCCGGTAGCGGTAACCATCCAGATCCAGCGCGTGAGTGATGCGGCGGTCAGTGCGGACGTCCAATCCCAGCTCTTTCATCATCTCTTTGACCTCGATCGCCGTTACGTTCGGCAGCTTGCGCGGCCAGAAGAAACCGGGAGGCGCCAGCCAGCTTGCTTTTTTTCCTTTAAGATGGAAAATACGCATCAGTTCCAAGGCCTGGTATCCACCGCCGTAAACCAGGACAGCCTCAACATCATCGGTCAGCCGCTTCAAACGCTTCGCGTCAGCGCGGGTTTTCAGCGTATAACAGGCGATTCCCTCCGGAGCTAGTTCCTGCGGCCAAAAGCGAGTCCCCGAAGCCACCAGCAGGAAATTGTACTGCAGACGGCTGCCATCCGTCAATTCAACCGTATTTTCCTTCGGAATCACCCGGTTGACCTTGACGCCTAATTTGAAATCAATGCCGGTCAGTTCGCGCAGATCGCTGTCGGCTAACTTCTGAGCTTCCGGCAATTTTTCATTGATCAGATAATAGCCCAAGTAAGGACGCAGATAGAAAGGATCCGCTTCGTCGCTGACGACAGTTAATTTAGCATTCGGCTCATGTTTTCGGATCTGAAAGAGCGCAGCCCGGCCCGCCGAACCACACCCGATAATGACATAGTGCATTTATCCTCCAAACGGATAAATTAAACGTCTTTCAGTTCAATCTTCCGGGTTTGTATTTTCTGCTGCAGCTTGATAATGCCGTCCAGGACCGTCTCCGGGCGAGGCGGACAGCCAGGAATGTAAATATCGACAGGAATGATCGTATCGATCCCTTGCACGGTCGCGTAATTATGATACGGCCCGCCCGCTGAAGCGCAAGCGCCGAAAGCCACCACCCATTTGGGTTCAGCCATCTGTTCCCAGACGCGGTGCAGCACTGGAGCGATCTTGTGCGAAACCGTTCCGACCACGAACAGCAGATCCGACTGACGCGGCGAAAAACGCGGCAGCCCCGCGCCGAATCGGTCGATGTCGTAATGCGCACACGCCACCGACATGTATTCCATCCCGCAGCAAGCCGTCACGAAGGGATAAAGAAACAGTGAATATTTGCGCCCCCAGCCCAAAATTGCATCCAGCTTGCTGGTCATCGCAACACCGGGAATGCCTTCCGGTCCTACTTCCATTCTAACACTCCCTTTTTTATTGCATACAGTAACCCGGCCATCAGTACCGTCATAAAAATGACGATCGAGACGAAAGCCGCCATGGGCAGCTCATTGAAGACGACTGCCCACGGATACAGAAAGACGATCTCGATGTCAAACAGGATGAACAGGATGGCTACCAGATAAAACTTGACCGGAAAACGGGTGTCATTGGCGTCACCCGTGGGCTCAATGCCGCATTCGAATGGCTCCGCCTTGACTTTCGTCATTTTCTTCGGTCCCAAGAAAATGGCCACAGCCATCATGATCGCCGTTAAAATGCCCGCTGATATCAGCATCCAGACGACGGGGGTGAAATCGGAAATCACGATTCTTCCTTTGTTTCGCTTGAGGAATCCTTAATCAGAGGTATTCCAGGTTTAAATTCTGTTTGCCCCACCTGATCGATAAATCGGTCAACTAAGGTGGTGCATATCTGTCCGCTGCGGCTGGCTTGGGATTTCTTCAAGATGATCCTGCCGCCAGCCATCAGATCATGGCCTCCACCGGTACCGAACCCTTTCACGATTCCTGACGCAATCACGCCTGCGTCCAGATCGCCGCTCGAAAAACGGATGGAAAAGACCAACTGATCCTCATACTGACCGATCACCAGAGAGCGGGAAACCGCTTCATGCCGCAGCATGAAATCTGCAATCTCCGCTACCGCATCGGGCACTGGAATCTCGCCCAGGTCACATACCACCGCGTTACCATACAGCAGCGCCGCTTCGATGCCTCGAGGATACAACTGAAAATAATCCCCCGGTATCTTTGCCTTGATAATGCGGTGCATGATTTCCCAATCTACGGAATCAAACAGCGCAAAATAAGCTCTGCGGTCGGCGTCGCAAATCCCGCGGCCTAAATCCGCGGTTTCGCTCTTTATAGCATAAAAAAGCGCCGTAGCCAGCTTCGTTGACCAGGTGAGATTCTGACCCAGAAAATACTCGATGATGATCGTGCTGACAGCGCCGTATTCCGGGCGGATATCGATAAATTTTGCTTCTAAATCATCTCGTGCTGGATGATGATCAATGACGGCTGTGATCGGTAAATTGGGATTTAAATGGGTATTTCCGGCGCGCGGCTGCGCATCTACCATGATGACGGCATCCCAGTGTTTGTCCTCCAGGATCTCTATTGGAACCAGATCGATCTCCAGTTCCAGACTCATGGCTCGATTCTCAGCGCGTCCCAGAATCCCCGCGATAGCGATGCGCGGTGTAATCCCCTTTTTTGCAGAGATCAATTGCTGCAAGGCCATACAAGAGGCTAAGGCATCAGGATCAGGATTATCGTGCGAACTCAGCAGAATATTCCCTGAATCCGGGATCAGTTCCAGCAACTTGTCGCACTGCCGGTCTGGGTCCCAATCATGGTTACTGACTTCGCCTCCTGGATTCCAGGTATCAGGGTTAAAGCTCTGAGCTGA
>JAHJDJ010000110.1 GCA_018812585.1 bacterium | reverse complement strand
CATGTTTATCTGCTAAATCGCAAATCTGACGAATTTTCTGTATACTCATTAAACGGGAACCGCCAGCGCGGACGGTGTAAACAGCGCCGCCGCCTTCGGCGACATGCTTCAAAACGCCCTTGCGCAGTTGTTCGTGATATACCCACTTGCCGTAGTTCTCTTTGATCACCGGTGGCAAGAATTGCTCAAAATGTGGAGGGCCGATATCCGTGATTCTGTCAGCCATCTGTAAACTCCTTTATCTCAATTTTTATTATCGATGTTGCACTAACGTACCGGATCATCCGGTGTTGACTACTCGTCTTCTTCGTCGTCGTCCTCTTCGTAGTACTCTTCATAGAAAACGTACGGATTTTCACGCGGGTGGGCGACCATTTCTGGAATTGGTTCAACACCAACGGCTTCCAGGAAATTACCCATACCCATACGCTGAATGAATTCACCGATACGTTCGCGACTCTTACCTTCTTCACACCATAGATCCCAGATTTCTTCGATCAGGTCTTTTAGTTCCTGATAGGGAGCTTCCATTTTGATGAAGGGAATCAGCACCGAAGACAACAATGCACCTTCGATGATCGGGGCTTTCGAACCGATCAGGATACAAGCGCCGGTGTCGGTACCGGGGCGTAATGCTTTCGGCATCGCGTTAATACAGTGCATACAATGGCGACAGTACGAATTGTCGATGTGCAGTTCCTTGCCATCCCAGGCCAGACATTTGGCAGGACAGAGTTGCACGACCTCTTTCTCGATGTCCATACCATTGCTGGCATAGTCGGTGACTGCTTCCTTATTCATACGAATGTCGTCACACCACGTACCGATGACCGAAAGGTCAGCGCGGGCAATGGAGGCAACACAGTCATTCGGACAACCAGAAAATTTAAATTTCCATTTATACGGGAATGCCGGGCGGTGCAGTTCATCCTGGAACGCCTGCGTAAAGTCATAGCATACCTGCATGGTGTCGTAACAAGCCCATTCGCAGCGACTCTGACCCAGACAGCAGGAAGGGGTACGCACGTCAGAACCCGAACCACCTAAGTCGAAGCCGATGGCTGCGAGCTTTTCGAAGGTCGGCTCTAATTCGTCAGTCTTAGTGCCTAACAGAATGATGTCACCCGTCGATCCGTGCATATTGGTCAAACCCGAACCGTGCTCTTCCCAGATATCACAGATATCGCGCAGGGCTTTAGTGCTGTAGTACCAGCCGGAAGGTTGATTGACACGGATTGTATGGAAGTGTGAAACGTTGGGGAATTCTTCAGGAATGTCTGAATAACGTCCGATGACGCCACCACCGTATCCTAAAACGCCTACGATACCACCATGCTTCCAGTGACCGATCTTCTCATTGTACGACTTTTCCAGAAGACCAAGCAGGTCACGGGGCATCGGGCTCGCCTCGGCAGCCATCTTAATTTCCGTCACAAAACTGGGCCAGGGACCCTTTTCCAACTCGTCCAGCATTGGCGTTTTCGGGAGATCCGCCATTTTCTCTCCTAAGTTAAGTGTATCTGATTGTTTGATTATTGTCGAAATGTGTTACCTAAGTAGCGTAAAAACAAGATATTCTATCCTGTAGATAGAAAAATAACCTACCTTATACATTAAAGGTAGATTAGTTTAATATTAACTCTAAAGTTGGTTGTTACAAATATAGCAAACCAAAAAATCAATGTCAAGCTCTTTCGTGAAAAAATTCTCTTCGCACTTTTCAGGCTCTCCAGCTCTTCTTGCAAACCTATATGAACTAAAAGAAATACAAGCGCTTACGATTTATTTTTCAGACAATCAGGCGAAATATCAGAGTCTCATTGAATCCAGTGAATTTTCTACTATTTGGCAGGTTTTTGCAATCGTGTCATCATCGTGTTCGCTCGAAATAAACCACGCTTCGTAGGGAGAGGGGGGCAGGTAAACGCCATTATTGAGCATATTGTGGAAAAATCTGCCGTATTTTACGCTATCCTGAGCTTTCGCTGAGCGGAAATCACTCACGGAGGTTGTTGAAAAGAAAACAGTTAATAACCCTGGCGCAGAGTTTATCTGTACAGTTTCTGAACCATTCTGATAGACTTTCCGGAGTTCGTCGACGAGTTTATTCGTGGTGTTTT
>JAHJDJ010000109.1 GCA_018812585.1 bacterium | reverse complement strand
GGCCGCACAATCCTCGAATTGGGTGGCAACAACGCCGTCATCGTCGACGAAACTGCGGACATCGAGATAGCGCTGCGAGCCGTCCTGTTCGGAGCTGTGGGTACTTCCGGACAACGCTGCACCTCCACCCGCCGCGTTTTCCTGCATAAAGATATCGCCAAATCCTTCACCGAAAAGTTGCTGAATGCCTATAAGCAGGTGCGCCTCGGTGACCCGCTGGATGAAAGCACCCTGATGGGACCGCTGGTTAATAAAGCGGCTGTCGTGACTATGGAAGAAGCCCTTGAAACCATCAAGAAAACTGGCGGCGAGATCCTGTCCGGCGGAAAACGCATTGAACGCCCCGGATTTTTCATTGAACCCTGTATCGTCAAAGCTGAACATGGCTGGAAAATCGTCCACGAAGAGACCTTCGCGCCCATTCTATATCTCATCGAATATGATGACTTCGATGAAATGATCACCTGGCATAACGAAGTGCCGCAGGGTCTCTCCTCCTCGATCTTTACGACGAACCTGCTCCGCGCAGAGCAATTCCTTTCAACTAAAGGCTCTGACTGTGGCATCGCCAATGTCAACATCGGCACTTCCGGCGCCGAAATCGGCGGAGCATTCGGTGGAGAAAAGGAAACCGGCGGCGGTCGTGAAGCCGGATCGGATTCCTGGAAAGCTTACATGCGCCGTCAGACCAATACGATCAACTGGTCAAAAGATCTGCCGCTGGCACAAGGAGTCAAGTTCGACTGAGCCGAGTGAGCTGGATCAACACTTAGAATGAAAAAATTATTTATATTGCGACGATACAGCATACTACACTTGGAAGGCAATGCCCAAGCAGATAAAAAACATCCTGTGGATTCTCATCGTGGGTGGTTATATAGGCAACCCGTACTGCTGTGATGAACTAAAAAGATAACTTTTTGATTAAATTTGGGACTAACCACTGGAGATAGTGTAATGACTACCCCGCTAAAATATCACGTCGCGTCTGCCAACGTCCATAAGGTCATCAGCAACTACATGTTGGCCGATGGTTTCCCCATGGTTTTTGACCTGCGTCAGTCAGAAGGCGTCTGGTGCCGCGATTCCAAGACCGGCGATAAATATCTGGATCTCTTCACCTTCTTTGCTTCGGCGCCTATCGGTTATAATCACCCCAAAATGACCACGCCGGAAATGATCCAGTTCCTGGGCGAAGTAGCCGTCAATAACATCACCAATTCCGACCTCTATACCGAAGAGATGGCCTCCTTCGTCGAGACCTTCTTCCAATTAGCCGTTCCCAAAGGTTTCATCCACAGCTTCTACATCGCGGGCGGTGGCCTGGCCAACGAAAACGCTTTGAAAGCTGCCTTCGACTGGAAAGTTCAGAAGAACTTCCAGAAGGGTTACCGGGACGAAGTCGGCCAGAGCGTCATCAGCTTTGATAAAGCCTTCCACGGCCGCACGGGCTACACCCTGTCGCTGACTCGCACCGAACCGACCAAGTACAAATGGTTCCCCATGCACGAGTGGCCCAAAGTGTCAAATCCCTATATCAAATTCCCCTTGAACGACGAAAACCTAACCGACGTCCAGAAACGCGAAACTTTGGCCTTAAACCAGGTCAAGCAGGCCTTCCTTGACTATGGCGACGATATTGCCGCCATGATCATCGAACCGATTCAGGGAGAAGGGGGCGACAACCACTTCCGTCCCGAGTTCATGAAAGAACTGAAGAACCTGGCCGACGAAAACGAAGCGATGCTAATTTTTGATTGCGTTCAAACCGGGATGGGTTTAACGGGTAAATGGTGGGCTTTCGAACACTTCGGTATGCAGCCGGATATGTTTGTCTTTGGCAAAAAATCACAGGTTTGTGGTTTCTGTGCTAACGACAAGATAGACGACCTCGATACCAACGTCTTCAAAGTTTCGAGCCGCATCAACAGCACCTGGGGCGGCAACGTCATCGACATGGTACGCTGCGCTAAATATATCGAGATTATTCACGAGGACAAACTGCTCGAGAATGCCACTGAGATGGGCAAGTACCTCAAGGCCAATCTGGAAAAGCTGTCTAAGGAATTCCCGGAAATTCTGTCCAATCCGCGCGGCCGCGGTCTGATGTGCGCCTTTGATCTGCCAAGCGCTATCGAGCGCAACAAGTTCCAGGCGAAAATGTATGAGAACAAGGTGGCGATCCTGGGTTCAGGCGAACGCTCTATCCGCTTCCGCCCCGCTCTGACCATAAAAGCTGAGCACATCGACCTGGCCATGGATACGACCCGCAAGGTCATCAAAGACCTCTATAAAAAAGTGCTCAAGCTGTCACCGAACGGTAAAGTTCAAGATGAGCCTGGATTGCAAAAAACCGAATAAGCTGAATGGGTTTTAAGTTAACTCCGATCAACTCCGCACGGCGAGCCTATCTGGTTCGCCGTTTTTTTATGTGGGTATTCAGCTCATGCTTCATCGCGGTAGAGTCGCATCACTTCACCACTACCACCTTCTCCACCCCGTAGGTCGGCTGGGTGGCCGGGACAGCTCCCGACGAAGTCGGCTGCCGCAGGCAGGATGTCCCGGGCATGCACTCCATCCT
>JAHJDJ010000108.1 GCA_018812585.1 bacterium | reverse complement strand
GTCAGCCCGAATGGCACATTAGGCGGGCCATTACACTTGTTAGTCGATCTGGAGCCGGAATCGTCATCGATCCAGATTCCACCCACCGGTGGCAGTTTCACCTATAACGTTGCCATAGGAGACACTTATGTCGTCCATTCCGATTTCGATGCGTGGGTGGAAGTCACTCTGCCGGGTGGCGATACACGCGAAATCACAGTCAGAGAAGGCATCCATATTGACTCCAATTCAGTCCTTGAGCGTTTCGATCTGGTACAGAACGTCCCCGAATGGGCTCCGGCGGGAGATTACACTTACACCCTGTACGTTGGCGACCACGACTATCCCGACTGGTTCTGGGCGAAGGATGAGTTTTCGTTTGAGAAGCTCTCATCCGGGTCATTGCGAGGAAGTGAGCCGATCACATCGGCGAACGACGAAGCAATCTTCGCTCCCAACCGCGGCTTTAATCCCCCCCTCAACAAGGGGTTGCAACCCCTTGTTAACCGTAGCGCGGGGGTGTCCGGCGTCAGCCGGACGGGGGGATCAGCAACTGCAAGTGTAGGGGCGCAGCATGCTGCGCCCCTACATGGAGACGCCTGGTACCTCTCTGGCTTTTTCGATGAGCTTTCCGTCGAGTACAGAGACTCGGCAGCACAGGTAGGGGGAGACTCGACAGCACACCATGATGGGGAAGATGGTGCTGCTCAAATAATGCAAAACCTAAAATGCAAAACTATCAATTCAAAATTGAAGGGGCTGTCCCAAAAGGGATAGCCTCTGCCCTGCATGCTCCGGCTTGCTGGATTACGCTATCTTGCGCCTGAAGCGTTGCCACTATCACCCCAAGCCGCCCTGTAAGCAGTGCCCCACTCACTGCTATAAACCAGACATGCGACAGCGGATCAAAGAGGTGATGAAGTTCTCTGGTATGTATTACGTCAGGCGCGGCAGAATGGATTGGCTGAAAAGTACTTTCTGATCAGTAGACGATTGCAGCCTGAAGAGTTTACCAGGATTTCAAGTCAGGCGAAACGAAACACCGAAATTTTAGCCAGGTTCGATCCGGAATTCGATGCCAAGCTGGATTTGGATCATCTTGAGAATCGAAGACACCCCTCTGCTGATTGTTGATTTTTCAGAAAGCTCTTGAATTTAGAGGGTAGATTTTCTATTTTTACTTCCGATGACTTAACGCCCTCAGCGCTGCCCCGCTGAACAAACCCACCGTTGAAAGAAGGATGGCATGAACTCCAGAAAGAAGAGTGTCGATTCCCAAGATTTGAAGTCCAAATCAGTGAAATCTTCGAAATCCAAAAAGGCAGCCAGTCCCCGGAAAACCTCCGTGAAATCCAAGCCCAAGTCTAAGAAACTCTTTATCATCGATACGAACGTCCTGCTGCACGATCCCAAAGCCTTGTGGCAGTTTGAGGAGAATGATCTGGCTCTGCCGATAGCCGTATTAGAGGAAGTCGATCATTTCAAACGCGGCTCGGATACGATCAACCTGCATGCCAGAGAGATTGCCCGGGAATTGGATGACTTGGCTGCCATGGGCTCATTGAATGAGGGGGTTCCACGGGGTGAGGGCCTGGGGCAGATTCAGGTGCTGGTTACAGGTAGGATTCACCCCAGGATCGCTGAAAACCTGCTGGAGGATAACTCGGATCACCGCATCCTTTCGACTGCGCTGACCATGCAGGATAAGATAAAAAACCGGCAGGTCATACTGGTTTCCAAAGACGTCAGTTTGCGCTTGAAGGCACGCAGCCTGGGTGTTCGAGCGGAAGATTATGAAACGGATAAAGCCCCTGAATTAAAGGAGCTTTACAAAGGCCGCTACGAACTGAAAAACATCGATGATACCCTGATTGACCGGCTCTTTCAAGATCCCTATTTCGTGCCGCTGGAGGATTTCGGGATTGAAGAACCGTATCCCAATTCCTACTTCATTCTGCGGGGATTTTCGAAGAGCGCTATCGCCCGCTATGATGCCACAGAGGGAACCATCATGCGAGTGGAAAAGCGACCGGCATTTGGTATCAATCCTCGTAACAGCGAACAAACGTTTGCCTTAGACGCACTGATCAATCCGAATATTCAGTTGGTGACATTGTCTGGCAAGGCGGGAACGGGCAAAACGCTTTTAGCGCTTGCAGGGGCGCTGGAGGCTCGCCGTAAATATCATCAGATTTACCTGGCGCGCCCCATCATCGCCTTATCGAATAAGGACATCGGTTATCTGCCGGGCGAAGTGAAGGACAAGATCGATCCATATATGCAGCCGTTGTGGGATAACCTGGGAGTGATCCGGTCGCAGTTCAAGAATAACGGCCCGACGCAGGACAGCATCCAGTCGATGCTGGACAACCAGAAGCTGTTGATCAGCGCGCTGGCGTTTATTCGAGGGCGGTCACTGCACCACATTTATTTCATCGTGGATGAGGCGCAAAACCTGACCGGTCATGAAGTTAAGACGATTATCACGCGGGCTGGCGAGGGGACGAAGATCGTGCTGACCGGTGATCCGCAGCAGATCGATTCGCCCTACCTGGATTCCCGGTCGAATGGCTTGACGCGGTTGATCGATAAGATGAAGGGGCAGAAGATTTACGCACATGTCACGTTGGAAAAGGGAGAACGGAGTCTGCTGTCGGACCTGGCATCGACGCTGTTGTAGCTATTAGCTGTTGCAATTGGCTTAAAAGTGTCATTCCAGCTTGTTCGAGCCATAGGCATGTCTTCGGCAGAATCTGACACTTTTTTTTCTTAAACATGGTCGCTGACCATGTCATCCTGTGCTTGTCTGTCCCTATGGGAACACGTGATCACGAGCACCACTCTTTTATCAGCACTTTACTCTAGACCCCGGATCGAGTCCGGGGTGACAGCGCCTTTGGCGCTGTAGTAATCCCCAATATCCGTGAAATCCGCGGTCGAGACAATCAAAATCTGCGCAATCCATTAATCAGCGACAGAATCCGACAGAGTCGATAAAACACGGTCATTGCGAGCGAAATGACGACTGAGTCGGAATGAAGCGAAGCAATCTTCGCGTCTTATAGCGTACGCCAATCAGCGTAATCTGTGAAATCTGCGTAATCCGTGGTTCAGGTTTTTTTCTCCCACCAACATTTCCTCTTGACTTTTCCCTAAAAAAGCAGTATATTGAAGTATCATCTTATTATTGAGGTTTATTATGCGGTGGTTATTGATACTACTCTGTTGTTCCCTCCCCTTGTCCTCCCACGCCGAATGGCCGACAACAATTCGCGAGAATCTACCCATCGCTGTTGATCCGGAACATTCAGCTATTGCACAAAAAACTCTACTACTGGATGATGATCGTATATTTGTGTTTTGGGGAGGTGGAACGACGCAGGCGACACTTCTCTATACTATACTGGATAGATACGGGGAACCTATTTTTGCTGAACCCAGATCTCCCTGGCCCGCAATCTTATATGGAGAACCCACTGGATCGACATTGAGAGCCGCATCAGACAGTTGTGGCGGCGTCCTACTAAATTGGATGAAACCCGCAGAACCCCCCAATACAACTATCTGGGCGCAGCGGGTTGATGCATCGGGAAACATTTTATGGGGAGATTCGGCAAAAGCAGTATCTACCATCAATTCGTCGCATTACAGCGGCTGTGCTGCGGCTATGGGAAATTACTATTTTGCAGTAGGGACGACAGAAGATGGACATGACGTCTATCTTCAGAAGCTGGATTCAGAAGGGAATGCCTGCTGGGGTGATAGCGGTATCGTTGTGGCAAATGCTTCCTATAATGAGAAAAGTCCACACGTCATTCCTGACAATGAAGGTGGGATTATCGTAACCTGGACTGATGTTCGCCCTCCTTACACGACCTATGGTGCGCTATATGCGCAGAGGTTCGATATAAACGGTCAACCTTTGTGGGCACCAGGTGGTGTATTTTTAGTTGATGAGCCTGGCTTTCGTCAAGAACTGCCTGATGGGAATAATGGCATACTCGTACACACCAACCCCGGAGGTTCTTTTAATACGAATAGCCTATTTCGCTTTGATGACAGTGGACACATACTATGGGAACTGGAGAATATAAGCAAGCGGACTAACGCCAAAATGGTGGCGGGTGAGCCCGGTTTTGTTTATCTGGGCTGGCCTTGGGAACAGAGTGGGAATTTCCGCAATGGTTACTATGCTCAGAGGGTTGGAATCGACGGAACAGTTTACTGGCCTTGGTGTGACCGCATCAACGGCCTTCTGCTGGTTGACAACAGTCGTAACCAGAATGACGACTATTTTAACATCGCATTCCGCTATCCCTATTTCTACAGTTTGTCCGTCATGGTTGAGAGTCAAACGACAGCGTATCCTCAGTATCTGGTGGTCCAATCGGTGGATATTGCAGGACATCGCAGATATGGTAATCAGGGAATCTATGTCGCGGTTTCTCATCATTACACCGAAGCTGAATTTCGTGAACCCAATATTCTTCCCAGCGACAATGGTGGCGCCGTATTAATCTGGTTCAACATCAGCTACTATGATATATGGGGAAAAAGCGTCTTACCGGATGGCAGTTTAGGTGGGCCAATTCCACCGATTGAACATCACTCAAACCAAATCACTGCAAGTGTAACTGTTTCCGGTTTATCCTTCACCCTCCCCACCCCCTCCCACGTCACCATCGATTTGTACAACATCTTAGGTCAGAAAGTGCAGACCATCAGCGATGGGTACCGTCAGGTGGGTTCGTATTCGATTCGACTGGATGAGGGGAATCTCGCGTCGGGTATTTATCTCGCCCGTTTGCAGGCGGGTGCGGAGGTAAAGGTGGTGAAGATTGCAGTGGTGAGGTAGCCCAAGCAGTCATTGCGAGCGAAGCGAAGCAATCTTCGCGACCTATGGACAATCATTGCGAGCGAAGCGAAGCAATCTCATCCAAATAATGATTCCTTTAGTTGTCATTGCGAGCGCAGCGAAGCAATCTCATTCAATCGAAGATTCCTTTTGTTGAATGAGATCACTTCGTCGTTCATCGACAAGTCGCTGAACTTCCTCGTGATGACATCATGTGGAATTCTCCTCCCTATCCCCTTTTTTAAAAAACCTCTTGACTTTTTATCCTCCCTTGTTGTATATTATAAGTATATACTCTAATCATCCAGCAGAATAAATCCCTTTAGTGAGAAATACTATGCTTATACGCAACACATATTTGCATTTTGAAATTTTCAATTTGATATTTGATATGAATTTTCAGGTGACAAATCTGTCATCTCCCAAAATAATCCCCGCACAACGGGATGACAGATCTG
>JAHJDJ010000107.1 GCA_018812585.1 bacterium | reverse complement strand
TGTCCACCAACTGATTCTGATAGGTCGTATCTGCGGTGCGTCCAATTTCATAACTGTTGCGATAGACGATGAATTCGATGAAGTCATCGGTGTTGTCGAAACCATCAACGTAAATCGGGAATGCCGGTGTGATTGATACTTTACCTGCAGGCGCAACAACCGGCGCGCTTGTTTCTGGGTCCATCGGTGCCGGTTCGAGAATGGCGATTTCGCCGGATTCATACTGAACGACCGCGCGGATGAGATATTGTTCCGGCCATATCGACCAGGAGCCACCCGCAAAATCCCAGCAACGGTTGAAGTTTACCAGCGAATCCGTGCCCAGCGCGACGTTATTGTTCGTATGTCCGAAACCGACCATGAAATCGTCGTCGAAGCTCAACCCCGCGCTCGATACATCTAAAACGGTGAAATCATTATTCACCGCCGTGACATTTTGCTGGAATAGTAGGGTCGTACCTGGTTGTGAACCAAGCCAGGGGTATATTTCAGCATTAAAGTCCGTTGTTCCGCTGGTGTAAATCATCAATTCCAGAACATCACACATACTGGCAGGAGTCATACGACAGGACATGGTAGCGCTGGGATAATACCAGAACTGGTTAGCGACACCGTTGTCATACATAAGCGTGTCAATATCCCCGCCACCGCCGCCGCCGCCATCAAACTGCCAGGTCAGAGTAACCAGACCGTTGGATGAATCCAGAGCGGCATCAAGGTTGTACGGTACGGCCAGTGGTTCGTGGTGCAGATAGTAGACGCCGATGTCGATGTAAGAGGCATCCGGATCCAGAGGATACGAGGGATCTCCGGCATCGACGCAAGGGGAACCGGACTGCAGGTTATAATCGCCGTTATCTGGGTCAACCCACAGAGGATCGCCATTAACGTTTCCGGCGCCGGCATAACCGCCTTCGATGTCACTGTAAGTTACCGAAGGGGTGCCATTAATCTCGTATACACCTCCATTATTCCAGAGGATGCAGTTAACGATGACCGGAGAGCCGCCCACGTTGGTAAACGCTGCATCCGGTGCGCTGTTCATGTAGAAGTTACAATTTTCAATCAGTGGACTGCCCATCCAAGAGTAAATCCCTGCGCCCCAGCTTGCTGAATTATAATGGAAAATACAGTGTGAGATGGTGGGATTGGACGTGTCAACGTAGATAGCGCCGCCGCGTTTGTCAAAAACGGTGGTGCCGGTCGCTCGGCCATACTCAAGGATACACCAGGTGAGTTCGCTGCCAGCGGGCGACAAGTTGAAACGGATCGAGTGCCAGCCTGCAGTTGAATTCGCGGCGGTAAACGTGATCTGGTCCTCTTCGGTGCCAATGGCTGTCAAGGTACCGTTGACGATTAATTTGTAGTGACCCTGGAATTCCACGCTGACGCCGGCATCGACTGTCAAAGTTTGACCAGATGGCACCGTGATTTCGCCTTCTACCAGGTACGGGGATCCCGCGAGATCCCAAGTTCCCGATACGTTGCCGCCGGGAATGGTTGTCTGTGCTGATAAAGACGCAGCCATTAATAACACACAGGCTGCAGTAAGAAATACGTTCTTACTCATTTCTGCTCCTCCGCTGATATACGTGTTTGTAGTTTAAATTGCGATAGATCAAATTTTCCAAATATACACTGTTTATGTCTCAAGATCAACAAGTATTTATACCAATGATGATCCACGCCTGCATTGCCCAGATGACCGAAAGGATAAACACTTAATCTAACAAAACTTTCAGTATCACTTTACATGCAAAGTTCAGACCACTGTAAATGTCAGAGCTAAGCTATTAATAAATATACTGATATTATTCTTATCTCCACAGACTAACTCGTGTTTAGCTACATTTCTGGCGATATAGTACCAGAACACTACACAAAAAAAGGCGACTCATCGCCGATGAATCGCCTTTTTAGTCGTCTGTCTTGCCTGTAACTCCGCACTCATCCCATCTATACAATAATAATCCCCATCATTCTTAGTGCCGTACTTGATGCAGTGCCATGATGGGGAAATAACAGTATCTCATGCAAGTTATACGATCATATATTGATCACGGTTGGGCGCGTATCCGCGTATTCCGGCATGCGCATTCCTACCAGAGCGCCGATATAGGTCGGGTCGCAGATGACATAGCGTTGCCCTTTCCAGATCACGCCATCGCCGGGAATGTCATCCGAAAAACGCACCGCGGCGGCGATATGCCCGGGATAGTCCAACGCTACGACGTCCAGATCCGTCAGCGTCTTCACCAGGTAAGCGAACAGTACACTGCGGTCCTCACAGTCGCAGGATTGGTAATGGAACGCCTCTTCCGCGAAGAAGAATTTCTCCTGCCCGAACTGCTCACCGTCGGTTTGATAAGAAAAAGACGTCTGCACGAAATTCAGCAGGAAATTGACTGCTTCGACTTCGGATTTCCCTTCGATGTAAGGCTGCAGTTCACCGGCCAGCGAATTTGCAACATCCGGCGAAACGGCGGCCTGCAGGTAAATTTCCAGATCGCTCTGGGGATAACGGTTGTAAAAATCGATGATGCTCTGACTGTAAGTAATTGTGATTTCAGCTTCTTCGCCTGCGTTCTTAAGCGTCAACGTCTTTGCTTTGACGGCGCGCTGCAGTTCTGGCGATTCCGTCAGGCGGATGTCGATGGTCTGATTGGCGCCGGGATAGCTGCCGCTGTAAATCTGCACGGTCTTGACATTGTCTGTATTCGCTGGTGACGCCGCGAAATAGTATTTGCCCTGGATCGGGAAGTAAGGCATCTCGTACCAGGAATAGTTCGATGGCAGCAGCAGGTAGACCTGCCCTTCGTCATAGCCGACTTTGGCATCGTAGCCGGATTTGACCAGCATGAACCAGGCGAAAAGATTGGCATAAGTGCTGGAACGGCCCTGAATGTTATACCCGCAGTCGATCAGGAAGAGGACGTATCCCCAGTCGTTCAGT
>JAHJDJ010000106.1 GCA_018812585.1 bacterium | reverse complement strand
TCGGAATATGAGATCATCAACCGCGTAAAGCCCGACGTTCCACCGGAAGAATATCTACCTTATGATAGCTCCAAAGGCGACGTTCCTCCGATGGCGAATTATTTTGAAGGATATCGTTTCCATGTGACGGGTCTGAACCACGGAGCTAACGGCTTCCCGACCACTAAGCCGGATTACTGTCATAGCGAAGAAGTTCGTATGCTGCGCAAAGTTATGAAGGATGCTGACAAACTGGCTGAATACGAGAAATATCTGCTGGATGACGCAGAAATCGCCCTGTTTGCTTATGGATCAACTGCGCGTGCGGCGAAGATGGCTGTGGATAAGGCTCGTAAGGAAGGTATCAAAGCGGGTCTGTTCCGCGCCAGAGTCATCTGGCCGTTCCCGGAAAAAGCGTTGCATGCCGTCGCACAGCGCGTCAAGGCGATCATCGTTCCAGAGGCCAATCTGGGACAGATGATTTACGAAGTTGAGCGAGTGGCCCGCCGCGACATGCCGATTGTCGGTGTCAATCAAGTCGGTGGTATTCCGGTATCGCCTTATGATATCCTGAACAAAATTAAGGAGGTTAATGCAAATGGCTAGACCCCCGATAGATTATCTGTATTACCTCCGTGCCGAAAAATTACCGCACATGTGGTGCCCCGGCTGTGGCATCGGCATTCTGGTGAAATCGATCATCGGCGCAGTGGATGAATTGGGATGGGACAAGAACGATATCGCTTTTGTTTCCGGTATTGGCTGTACCTCTCGTGCGCCGGGTTATATGGATATGAACACGCTGCACACCACCCACGGCCGCGCGTTGAGCTTCGCAACCGGCATTAAGATGGTACGGCCTGAAAAGCATGTCATCGTCATTTCCGGTGATGGTGATGCGACAGCAATCGGCGGCAATCACTTCATCCATGCCGCGCGCCGCAATATCGACATCACCATGATCATCAACAATAATAACATCTACGGAATGACTGGCGGTCAATTCAGCCCTACTACGCCTTATGGCGCTCGAGCAGCCACGTCACCACACGGCAACATTGATCCTGCTTTCGATTTAGTCGAGCTGGCCAAAGGCGCCGGAGCGTCTTTCGTAGCTCGCGGTTCAGTTGACAATGCCCGTATGCTGCAAAAATTTGTCAAAGATGGATTGGCGCATCATGGCTTTTCCTGCATCGAAGCTTTAACAAACTGCCATACGCAGTTCGGACGGCGCAACAAGATGTCCGATCCGATTAAAATGATCGACTGGATCGCCGACAAAACCGTCTCTATCAACAAAGCCAAGAGGATGGAAGCGGCTGAGCTGGAAGGCAAGATTCTGACTGGTGTTTTCCATAATGATCCGGACAAGCTGGAATATACAGATTCATACGCGCAAATGGTGGAGCGCGTGCAGGCCAAAAAAGCGAAATAAGTGGAGGCTGAATTATGATTAAAGGTCGTTATGAGGCCCGATTCTCTGCAGTCGGTGGGCAGGGCGTCCTCTTAGCTGGGGATATTTTAGCGTTGGCTGCACAAAAGTATGAAGGTCGTTTTGCTGTTCAGAGCCCGACCTATACGGCTCAGGTGCGCGGCGGTCCGACCAAAATCGACGTCATCATCGACGATGAACCGGTGGTTTATCCCAAAACCACGGCGATTGATTTCTTCCTTTCCATGGCGCAGGGCTCTTACGATGCATTTTTCTATGACATCAAAGACGACGCGATTGTGGTCATCGATCCGAACCTGGTGCCTAAGTGGAAAGAGGGTTATACGACCTATAGAGTTCCTATCATCGAATTGACCAAGGTTCAGATCGGCAAGATGGTCATGTCCTCGGTGCTCTCCTTAGGCATCATGGTGGAACTGACGGGGATCGTTTCGAAGGAAGCGGTCGAAAAGGCGCTTCTCGATAAGGCTCCCAAAGGGACCGAAGAGTTGAACTTAAAAGCCATCAACATCGGTTTCGAACAGGCCAAACTGTTGAAGGCTGGGAAATAAACACAACTTTAACATGTTTAATATTAATGGTTTAGCAATCATTCTGCTAAACCATTTATCTCAGGAGAAGTGGTTAATATGGAGCGGACTCTGCTCATTATCAAGCCGGACGCGGTGCGTGCCAATCACGTCGGCGATATCTTGAAGATCGTCACCGATAACGGTTTTGCCATTAAGGCGACGCGTATGATGCGCCTGACGACGGATCAGGCTGGTCGTTTCTATGCCGTGCATAAAGAACGTCCGTTTTATCACGATCTGGTCAAGTTCATGACCTCAGGGAAAATCGTCCCGGTTGCTTTGGAATGCGAGAACGCTGTTGCTAAATTGCGTGAAATCCTGGGTGCTACCGATTCCACGAAAGCTGCGCCTGGAACCATTCGAAATCTCTTTGGCACCGGTCTTGAACAGAATGCTTCTCACGGTTCCGATTCGGTGGAGAACGGCAAGATAGAAACAGCCTTCTTCTTCGGTGAATTTGAGTTTTAAGCAAGCCTCTGTAACAGAGGGGACTCGAAAATGTCAGAAACTGAAAGCTTAAAATCTCTGCTGCGCAAAGACAACGGCGAAGCGCAGGAGGAAAGCTCCGGTGTGGCGCCAGGCAGTGGAGACGTCTTAAAGATTGCCGTCGTTGGCGCTGGCACGATGGGCCAGGGGATTGCGCAAGCGGCATCACAAGCCGGGATCGATGTGATGATCCTGGAGAGGGATGACCTTTCACTGCAAGCATCCGTTGACGGTATCGCAGAATCCATTGATTACGAGATCAGTCGCTGGGCGAAGACGGAGTCGGATAAAAAGGCGATTCTTTCCCGCATCACAGGAACGACCAGTTTCAAGGATATCGCGGCTGAGCCGATCATCATAGAAGCGCTGCCGGATGAACTGGAAGCGAAACGGCATATTTTCCGAACCCTGGATGGCACCTGTAAGCCCCATTCGATTTTCATTACCAATACGTCGGTGCTTTCCATCACCGAAATTGCCGAAGTGACCGATCGCCAGGAGCAGGTGATCGGCATGCACTTTATGAATCCTGTGCCCAAGACGCCTGTGGTGGAAATCGTGCGTGGATTGAAAACGTCAGATAAAACCTTCGACAGCATCAGTAAATTTGCTGTGCAGTTAAAGAAGACCCCCATCGAAGTCTACGAATACCCCGGTTATGTGACCACCCGCGTGATTCTGCCCATGATCAATGAGGCGATGTACGTCCTGATGGAGGGAGTCGCTTCAGCCGAGGATATCGACAAAGCCATAAAGTTAGGTTATAATATGGAGAGGGGTCCGCTGGCGCTGGCTGATCAAATGGGCTTGGATGAGGTGAAGACCTGGATGGAATCGCTCTTCCGTGAACTGGGCGATCTGAAATATAGACCTTGTCCTTTATTGCGGAAAAAGGTGCGCGCCGGACAGTTAGGGCGCAAGAGTGGTCATGGTTTCTTCTATTACAATGAACATGGTATACGAATTCAGAGAGGATCGGCAGAATGAAGATATTAATCTTAAACTGCGGCTCTTCGTCCATTAAGTACCAGTTCATTGAGACGGATACGCGCATTGTTCTGGCGAAAGGATCAGTGGAGCGCATCGGTATGCGGGCTGCGATTCTGAACCACCAGCGGCATGATGGCGATAAAGTCAAGATCACCGGCGAAGTCGTCGATCATCAGGTCGGTGTGGAATATATTTTAGCGATTCTGATGTCCAAAAACCACGGCGTCATTCAGGACAAATCTGAAATTGAGGCTGTGGGTCATCGCGTGGTTCATGGCGGCGAGAAGTTCACTGGATCCGTCATGATTGATGATGACGTCATGGAAGGATTGAACGAATGTATCGATCTGGCTCCCCTGCATAATCCGCCGAATATAAAAGGTATAAAAGCGACTCAGCAACTACTGCCCGAGGTTCCAATGGTGGGCGTCTTTGACACCGCTTTTCACCACACACTGCCGGATTATGCTTATCTCTACGGATTGCCGTATGTGCTCTATAAGCGGTACGGCATCAGACGATATGGTTTTCACGGTTCGTCACATCTGTACGTCAGCCAGCGCGCTGCGATTTTATTGGATAAACCGATTTCGCGGCTGAATATCGTTACCTGTCACTTGGGAAACGGTTGCAGCATGGCGGCCGTCAAATCCGGTCAATCGCTGGATACGACAATGGGGTTTACACCGGTGGAAGGTCTGTTGATGGGAACGCGCTGCGGTGATGTTGATCCGGCAGCCATCATGCATATCATGAGCCGTGAAGAATTGGATAAGGGTGAAACTAATGCTATGATGAACAAGCATTCCGGTCTTTACGGCATCAGCGGGGTATCATCGGATATGCGGGAGATCATCGACGAGATGAAGGGCGGCAACGACCGCGCCCGCGTGGCTTTTGAAGTGTTCTGTTATCGCATCCAGAAATATATCGGCGCATATGCTGCCGTGATGGGTGGATTGGACGCTATTGTATTCACTGGCGGTATTGGTGAAAATGCGCCTTTGGTCAGGGAGAAAGTCTTGTCGGACATGGCCTTCCTGGGTGTTAAATTAGACACCGGCTTGAATGCTTGGAAGAGCGACGTGGAACGAGCGATTCAAGCTGAAGATTCCAAGGTTGCAGTGATCGTCATCCCGACGAATGAAGAATTAGTGATCGCGTTGGACACTGAGAGAGTGGTTAGCGAATATCTTGCAGCATCAGCGAAATAGAGGCTCTGAAAAGCTGCGTAAAAATCAAGACTGCACGATTTTCAAAAAAATAGACCAAATAGATCACCAAGCTGATTGATACCCATGAACAAGATTGTAATGAAAAAAGTCCTTTCAGAGGGCGTCAAAGAGTTCGAGATCGAATCACCGCAGATTGCCAAGTCAAGGCATGCGGGGCAGTTCGTGATCGTGCGTGCTAACGAAAAGGGCGAACGCATCCCACTGACCATCGCAGATGCCAATGTGGAAAAAGGCACAATTACCCTGATCTTTCAGGAAGTCGGTAAATCGACCATGCTGATGGGCAGCTTTAACGAAGGCGACAGTTTCCTGGACGTGGTAGGACCCTTAGGGAAACCCACGCACACCGAAAATTTCGGGACGGTCGTTTGTATGGGCGGCGGCATCGGCGTCGCTCCGATGCATCCCATCGCTCAAGCTTTGAAGCAGGCTGGCAACCGCGTGATTGCCATTATCGGCGCGCGTTCCAAAGAATTGCTGATCATGGAAGACCGCATTAAAGCTGCGTCGCATGAAATGCATATTTCCACGGATGACGGATCTTTCGGCGTGCATGGATTCGTAACTGATGTCTTGCAATCGTTGATCGATAAGGGTGAAAAGGTTGATCTCTGTGTAGCCATCGGTCCGGTGCCTATGATGAATGCATCCTGCAAATTGACCAAGCAGTATGACATTCCCACGGTCGTCAGCCTGAACCCGATCATGGTGGATGGCACCGGTATGTGCGGAGCCTGCCGCGTCACCGTCGGTGGGAAAACCCGGTTCGTCTGTGTGGATGGACCCGAATTCAACGGCCATGAAGTCGATTTCGTCGAGCTGGTCAAGCGGCAGCGTGCTTATCTGCCGCAGGAACGGGAAGCGCGCGAGCAGTATCAGCACGAATGCGGACATCATAATCATCATTAATTCGTAGAAACCATAAGAGTTTAGCTTGACTTAGGTCCATGCCAAGAGAAAAAATTCCCCGCCAGCAGATGCCGGAACAGGAAGCGGATGTCAGACGGCATAATTTCAAAGAAGTACCGTTCGGTTTTACACCTGAATTAGCTCAGAGGGAAGCCTCACGCTGCCTTTTTTGCAAGAAACCGAAGTGCGTAGCCGGCTGTCCGGTCAATATCGATATCCCGGCTTTCATCCGCTTGATCAAGGAAGGTGATTTCGACGGCGCGGCGAAGAAACTTAAAGAAGAGAACGCCTTGCCCGCCATCTGTGGACGCGTCTGCCCTCAGGAAGAGCAGTGTGAAATCGTCTGCGTCACCGGCATCAAGGATGAACCGGTTGCTATCGGTCGTCTGGAGCGGTTCGCCGCGGATTACGAACGCGACAACAACCTCGTTACTATCCCGAAAAAGGCTCCGGCCACCGGCAAAAAAGCCGCCATCGTAGGCTGCGGTCCTGCAGGCTTGACCGTAGCCGGTGAGCTGGCGAAATTGGGTCACGACGTTACCATCTATGAAGCGCTGCACCAACCCGGCGGCGTGTTGATGTACGGAATCCCCGAATTTCGTCTGCCCAAAGCTATCGTCAACGCGGAGGTAGATTACGTTAAAAAGCTGGGCGTTGAAATTATTTATAACGCGGTAATCGGACGGTATTTGACGGTCGATGAGCTGCAGGGACAGTACGATTCCATATTCTTAGGAACTGGCGCAGGTTTGCCTTACTTTATGAATATCCCCGGCGAAAATCTGAACGGCGTCTATTCCGCTAATGAATACCTGACCCGTTCGAACCTGATGCGCGCCTACCTGTTCCCGGAATACGATACGCCGGTGGTGCAATCGAAGAAAGTAGCCGTTCTGGGTGGTGGCAACGTGGCGATGGATTCCGCCAGAACCGCGCTGCGTCTGGGAGCTGAAGAGGTCAACATCATCTATCGCCGCAGCCGTAAGGAGATGCCCGCCCGAATCGAAGAGGTTCACCATGCGGAAGAAGAGGGCGTGGTGATGCAGTTACTGACCAATCCGACCGAACTTCTGGGAGACGAAGAAGGCTGGGTCAAAGGCATGCGCTGCATACGCATGGAATTGGGCGAACCGGATGCTTCCGGCCGCAGACGCCCTGTCCCGATTGAAGGTTCGGAGTTCGAAATCGAAGTCGATACGGTGGTGGTTTCCATCGGTAATGGAGCGAATCCTCTGATCCCTCAAACAACCGAGGGATTAGATACGAATAAATGGGGAAACATCATAGCTGATGACCAGACCTGCGTGACGTCCAAGCCGGGCGTGTATGCCGGCGGTGATATCGTGATCGGCGCAGCGACGGTGATTCTGGCCATGGGCGCTGGAAAACAGGCGTCACAGGCGATGCACCGCTATATGATGGGCATTCCGGAGCCTGAACCGGAACCAAAAGACGATAAAAAAGACGACAAGAAGTAATTCAGGGGAAGCGGGAAAGTATGGTCGAACCCGTTTTTCCGTTGTTAGCAACGGTCTTTCCCCTAAAAATCTCTTGACTTACCGATCCACATTTTCTATATTTCTTCCTTATGCGGATTCAGATTGCCGGTATGCCGCCCGGTCCGCAGATCTTTGATCAGGAAAGCGCGGCATCCAGATACGTCGGGGGCAATGATATTTTCCCCCAGGACTTGTGGATCAGAGCTACACTTGAGCGGGAACCTGACGTTTTGAAGGTGTTCCTTGAAGTGGAAGCCGAAGCATCCTTCTCCTGCGATCGCTGTAATGATTGTTTTACCCGCAAGCATCTTTGCACGGGTACCATCTATTACGCGTTCGATGACGGAGAGGATTTTTCCACGGAACCTGAGCAGACCCTGCTGCCCCGGAACGCAACAGAAATCGACTTGGCACAAGACATTCGTGACCTGTTGATTTTAGAGTTGCCGACCAAGGTGCTGTGCGATGAAGAGTGTAAAGGGCTCTGTTTGAATTGCGGCGCAAATCTGAATCGTGAAGCATGCAGTTGCCAGGACAAACCCAGCGATCCGCGCTGGGATGCCCTGAAGAAACTGCGCAATAAATCAACTGAATAGAAAGTAAACCAGCTTCTGGTATACGGAGAACCAAGTGGCAGTTCCAAAGCGAAGAACATCAAAAGCCAGACGCGATAAAAGACGGACACATTTCAAGGCGCAAGCCCCATCGTTATCGACGTGTCCATCCTGTGGCGAGATTAAACAACCCCACCACGTCTGCCCCAATTGCGGATTCTACCGCGATCGTAAAGTAATAGTACCTGAAGAGGCATAACTTATCGGGTTTTTTCCAGAAAGCACACTCTAACCGGTAGTCATTCACCTCGTCGGGAAAACTCCAGTTGCGGCGAAGCTCACTATGCAAATCGCCCTTGATACCTTGGGGGGAAAACATGCTCCTGACGCCATGGTTGCAGGAGCAATTCAGGCGACAGAACGATGGGAAGGTCTGACCATTTGTCTGGTCGGAGATCCCAAATTGCTGATGAAGCATATCGATCGCCTGAAAGGAGACCCTTCAAGGTTTACATTTTTTGAAAGTCAGAGCCTAATCACTGAAGCTGAAAATCCAGTCGAGGCTCTGGAAGCGAAACCTGACGCTTCCATCAATGTCGCGCTGGATGCCCATCAGCGCAATGAAGTGGATGCCGTTGTTTCAGCGGGCAGCACCGGCGCTCAAATAGTTGCTTCCATCAGATCGTTAGGACTCTTAGAGGGTGTGATTCGTCCCGCCATTGGCAGCTATTTCCCTTCTTTAAACGGTAAGACATTTGTCTTAGATGTCGGCGCGAATGTTCATTGTCGGCCCATCAATCTCCTGCAGTTTGCCGCGATGGGAGCGATTTTCCGTCAGCATCTTGACGGTATTGAAAACCCCCGCGTCGGAATACTTTCCAATGGGGAAGAGAAGAGTAAGGGGACCCAGACGACGCGTGAAGCGTATGAGCTAATGGACATCATTCCCGCTATGAATTTTGTCGGTTATGTTGAAGGACGGGATATTTATAAGAACAAAGCCGACGTGGTCGTCTGTGACGGTTTCATGGGTAATGTCCTGCTGAAATTTGCTGAAACTATCCCTGAAATGCTGAAACATTGCAGCGAAATGCTGAATATGGATGAGAAGTCGATTCGGGATATGTACGCCAATATGCTTCGTTCTTTTGACTATCAGGAATTTGGTGGTGTGCCGCTCCTGGGTATTAACGGCATTTCGATGATTTGTCACGGTGATTCGACACCAAAAGCGATCACCAGCGCAATCGGTGAAGCGATGAAGATGGTCAAACTACGGGTCAATGATAAGATTGCCGAGCAGCTCACTACGATGGGACACTGGTCCGCTATCATCAAGACGAAGGCGCTTCTGGAGCGCTTCCGCCGCCGCCGTCTTTCGGGAGAAAAAAATTGACACCTGGCTCCATGATTTTGGGCACGGGACATTATGTGCCGGAAAAAGTCCTTACTAACGCTTACTTTGAAAAGATTGTCGACACCACAGACCAGTGGATCGTGGAGCGTACTGGGATTCACGAGCGTCGTATCAAAGCTCCTGGACAGAATACCTCCGATCTCTGTGTGCCTGCCGCTCGTGAGGCAATCGAAGATGCTGGATTGACCCCAACCGATCTCGATCTGATCATAGTGGGGACAGTTACCGGCGATATGAAATTTCCCGCGACGTCCATCTTCATTCAATCCAAACTGGGTGCACACCAAGCCGCCGCAATGGATATTTCTGCGGCTTGTTCAGGGTTTGTTTATGGCCTGGCTCTTGCTGATTCTCTGGTAAGATCCGGTGGGTATAAGCACGTTCTGGTTATTGGTACTGAAACGCTATCGCTGATGACCAACTGGAAAGATCGGAATACTTGTGTTCTCTTTGGGGACGGCGCAGGCGCAGCGGTCGTAAGCCCTTCTGACGGCGAGCGAGGAATTCTGTCAACGTATATAGGTTCTGATGGCCGGTTAGCTGAACTGCTGTGCTGTCCCGGTGGAGGCACTGCTGCTCCTCCTTCTCGCGAAACACTTGAAAATGGATCGTTCTACCTTAAAATGGCAGGGCGAGAAGTCTTTCTGCATGCAGTGAAGGCGATGAGTGATTCGGCATTGAATGCTTTACAACAGGCTGGAACAACAAGCAGCGACATCGATCTGCTGATTCCGCACCAGGCTAATATCCGCATCATGGACGCTACGGCAAAACGATTGGGTATCCCGCGCGAAAAAGTTTACATAAATATTGATAGATACGGCAATACGTCCTCAGCTTCGATTCCCATCGCCCTGAATGAAGCTCGGAGACAGGGGGTGCTGCAGCCGGGAATGACCTGTTTGATGGTTGTTTTTGGCGGTGGATTTACCTGGGCAGCCGCGGTAGTCAAGTTTTAGGAGCTTATTGGATGGCAAAGATAGCGTTTCTGTGTCCTGGACAAGCGTCCCAGGTTGTTGGCATGGGAAAAGACCTGGTGAAGTCATTCGATATCGCCAAAGATCGGTTTCAGCAGGCTGACGAAATTATGGGCGCTGAACTCTCCCGGATCTGTTTTGAGGGGCCCGAAGAGACGCTGAAACAAACTCAATACACACAGCCGGCGTTATACGTTCACAGTGCTGTCGCTGCGGAGTTACTGGCGTCCCGAGGCATTCACCCAGCGATGGCTGCTGGACACAGCCTGGGCGAGTATTCTGCTCTATTCGCGGCAGGCGCATTCTCCTTTGAAGAGGGCTTGAAAGTTGTCAAGATCCGCGGAGAAGGAATGCAGCGATCCGGTGAAGAAAACCCGGGAACGATGGCTGCCATTATTGGGTTAGAAGAGGCACACGTCAGGGATATTTGCGCAAATGCGTCTACTGTCGGAGTGGTTCAACCTGCCAATTTCAATTCACCGGGACAGGTTGTGATTTCCGGCAGCTTCAGCGGCGTTGAACGCGGCATGGAACTGGCGAAGGAAGCTGGAGCTAAAATGGTCAAACAGTTGGTGGTTTCCGGAGCTTTCCACTCGCCTTTGATGAAACCAGCAGGGGAATCACTATTTGCTGCGCTGGAGGATATGAAAATCAGCACGCCCCGCTGTCCGGTTTTTGCCAATGTCAGCGCAACAGCCTTGACTGATCCTGAAGACATTCGGCAAGCGCTGAAAGATCAATTGTTATCGCCCGTTCTCTGGATGCATTCGGTGCAGGCGATGATTGCTGCCGGTGCGGATCAATTCATGGAAATCGGTCCGGGGCAGGTCTTGACCGGACTGCTGAAGAGAATCGACCGCAATGTGTCCGGCATGGCTGCTGGCACTGTGGAGTCTCTGGATAAGGCATTTGAATCGATTTAAGTAATAAAAACAAGATACAAGAATTAGTACATTCAGGAGGAAAACATGGCTCTTGAGGATAAGGTTAAGGAAATCATCGCTGACGAGCTCGGCGTAGACAGTGCAGAAGTCGTAGAAGAAGCATCATTTATCAACGATCTGGGCGCTGATTCACTGGGGACTGTGGAACTGGTGCTGGCGTTCGAAAAAGAATTCGGCATTGAAATTCCTGAAGAAGACGCTGAAAAAATGACCAGCGTCGGTGACGCCATCAACTATCTGAAATCGCGCATCGGGTAGTAACTGAATTATTAACACAGGGTTTAACATGCAGCATCGGGTCGTTGTCACTGGGATGGGAGCGGTGACTCCCATTGGAAACACGGTCGCGGAGTATTGGGGCGGACTGATTTCAGGGAGAAGTGGAGCCGCTAATATTACTCACTTTGACCCCGTAGACCATACCACAAAATTTGCCTGCGAGGTGAAGAATTTCGATATTACAGAATATCTTCATCCCCGCGAAGCAAAGCGTATGGATCCCTTCTGTCATTTTGCTATTGGAGCTGCTGACCAGGCGTTGAAACAGGCAGACGTCAATGAAGGGACTTGTAATAAAGACCGTGTCGGAGTCATTGTTGGTTCAGGGATTGGCGGGATCCTCAGTTTTGAGTTGCAGTGCCGTGAATTAGCAGCAAATGGTCCGCGGCGTATCAGCCCGTTCTTCATTCCCACGATGATTTCTGACATTGCAGCCGGGCAGATCTCCATGAAGTATCAGCTTCGCGGCCTCAACTATGCGACGACATCCGCGTGTTCAACTGGATCCCATGCGATCGGTGTCGCCATGCGGCATCTGCAATTTGGGGATGCCGACGTCATCCTCGCCGGCGGCGCTGAAGGCTCTATCACCCCTTTGGGAGTCGGTGGATTTAACGCCATGAAGGCCATCTCGACTCGTAATGATGATCCGCAGCATGCCAGTCGTCCCTTCGATAAGGATCGCGACGGATTTGTTATCGGTGAAGGATCCGGGATGCTGGTTTTGGAAACACTTGAACATGCCCTCCAGCGCGGCGCGGAAATTCTGTGCGAAATAGCAGGTATCGGTTTTACCGCCGATGCACACCACATCACCGCCCCAGCGCCGGGAGGTGAAGGCGCGGTGCGTGCTATGCATCAAGCTATGGCTGATGCCGGTGTCAATCCTGAAGATATTGACTATGTCAATGCTCACGGCACATCGACGGAATATAACGATAAGTTTGAGACACAGGCCATCAAAACTGTTTTCGGTGAAAAAGCCGCCGGAGTCGCTATTAGTTCCACCAAATCGATGACGGGTCATCTTTTAGGTGCGGCTGGCGCTATCGAATCGATATCCTGTATTTTGGCGATTACAAACGGAGTGGTTCCACCCACTATCAACTACCAGACTCCAGACCCTGAATGCAATCTGGACTACACTCCGAACGAAGCCAGAGAGAAAAAGATTAAGACTGCTTTAAACAATGCATTCGGTTTTGGCGGTCATAACACGAGCCTGATATTCAAGGCTTTTGAAGATTAGACATTCAGGTGGCGCTTGACCTGGTTTCGCTGGCGACATACCGATATAACTCCACAGCTCCGCCGTAAACTCCAGGAGCTCGAGAAAAAGATCCAATACAGGTTCCACCGCCCCGGTCTGTTGTTGATGGCGCTAAAGCACCGCAGTTATTTGGACATCAGCGGTGAAAACCGCTCCCAATCCAACGAACGGCTGGAGTTTTTAGGTGATGCTGTCTTGGATCTTGTCGTTGCTGAACATTTCTTTAAATCCATCTCAGCTCAAAGCGAAGGCGTTCTGACGGGCATTAAATCGACTATTGTCAGTGGCACCGTTTTAGCCGGTCAGGCGCTTAAAATTGATCTGGGTGATTATCTCCTGCTGAGTGAAAACGAAGAGAGATCCGGCGGCAGGAATCGCAGATCGATTCTGGAGGATTCTTTCGAAGCTCTAATCGGAGCGATTTATCTGGATGGCGGGCTGCAGTCCGTTCGGGAATTCATCAATCGTTTTCTGATTGATGACAGTAAGGGCATCTTAGCCAAAAAATCCCTCAGGAATTATAAAAGCGCATTACAGGAGTTGGTCCAGGGACACGGGGTTGACCCCCCGATTTATCATGTTATCGAAGAATCCGGTCCCGATCACGATAAACGTTTCGTCATCGAAGTGTGCCTGGGAAATGAGATTATCGGTATCGGCCGCGGCAAGAGCAAGAAAGAAGCTGAACAGCTTGCTGCCGCGGAAGGGTTGGAGACGGTTGAAGATAGCAATTCCAGCGAATTTGATTAATTAATATAAACCTCCGGAGTCATCATGTTCGACTTCTTAACTGAAGAACAAGAAGAATTTAGGGCGTTAGCTCGCCGCATAGCAGAAGAGAAGGTGCGCCCCCGAGCTGCTGCTTGTGATCGCGACGGAGAATTCCCCTGGGATCTCGTTAAGACATTTGCGGATGCAGGGTTCTACGGCGCGTACATCGAAGAACAATACGGTGGCACCGGCGGCGGCGTCATGGAGTTGGTTTTAATCACCGAAGAAATTTCCCGCGCCTGTGGCGGTATCGCCTTAGCCGTCGCAGCTACCGCACTGGGCGCGTTCCCCATCATGATCGGTGGCACAGACGAACAGAAAGCCAAGTATCTTCCCAGATTGGCAACCGGTGAGATTCTGGCTGCGTTCTGTCTCACTGAGCCGGAAGCCGGTTCTGACGCCTCCAATATGAAAACGACCGCACGTCTGGAAGGCAACCATTATGTGTTGAACGGTCTTAAGCATTTCATCACTAATGCAGAGGTGGCGGGAGTTTACACAGTGATCGCTTCCACTGATCCCAGCAAGGGCATCATGGGGACGTCAGCGTTTATCGTGGAGAAAGGAACACCGGGTCTCTCTTTCGGTAAAGAGGAGGACAAGTTAGGTATCCGTGCGTCGGTTACTAAAGAAGTGATCTTCGAAGATTGTAAGATTCCTAAAAAAAATCTGATTGGGCAGCCGGGACGCGGGTTTTTCAATGCTATGCAGACGTTGGATCGTTCTCGTCCGGGTGTTGCTGCGCAGGCGCTGGGTATCGCTCAGGGAGCCTACGATCTGGCTGTAGATTATGTTCGCAGTCGCAATCAATTTGGGCAGGCTATCGCCGATTTCCAGGGTATTCAGTGGATGCTGGCTGACATGATCACCGAAATCGAATCTGCACGGGCGTTGCTCTATAAGACTGCTCGCGCCATCGACGCCGGAGAAAAAAACATCAGCCGATTCTCCGCCATGTCTAAGCTGAAGTGCGCCGACGTCGCGATGCAAGTGACGACCGATTGCGTACAGTTATTCGGCGGTTACGGCTACATGCGCGATTACCCCATCGAAAAGTACATGCGCGACGCTAAGATCACCCAGATTTATGAGGGCACCAACCAGATTCGGCGCGTGGTCATCAGCAAGAACGTCTTGAAAGAGGCGGCCAAGAAACGGTAAAGGTGCTTTGCAGAGTCGCACGTGCGATACTCCCACAATACAATATAGCCCGTCATCCAGCTTTGTCGTCCTATAGGGATGCTTGCGGCAAGAATCCGACAGGCTTTTTCAATCTGGATATATTTTATCCAAAATATAATTATAGGACACTATTAAATAACAACTTTGTGAAATTATTCCTTGGATTATGGATATTTTGAGTGTAAACTGTTCAACACTCGTGTTCCATTATCTATTTCCCTCAACGATTTTGGTATTGCACATTTAGTGAAAAATTTCCTAGCACAGCAAAATCCAGACACACTTCAGCACGGAGGAAACTTAAATGAAACGGACTACTTTCTGGTTTGTACTTTTAGTTACGCTGGCACTGGCATCCTGGGCTTATGCACAGACAGGCGTCGTAATGGGCACAGTTACAGACGATGAGGGAAATCCCGTTGACAGCGCATACGTCGCCCTGGTTGCAGATGGTGGCTGTGGCGGTGGTGGCGGTGGTGGCGGCGGTGGCGGCGGTGGCGGCGGATGCACCGACCCCGACTATGAAACCTATACAATCGCTGACGGTACCTATCAATTCGACGCAGTTGACGCCGATGATTATCGCGCAAAAGCCATGAAGCCCGATTTTGGCGGTGATGCCCAGGATATCACAGTCGTGGCAGGAGAAACTCTGGTTGTCGATTTTGTGCTGGAAGGCTGCGGCGGCGGCGGCGGTGGCGGTGGTTGCCACGGCGATTCGCTGGTAGTCATCGATGCATCCGGTTGGGCAATTGTCGATACCAGTGAATGCATGAACTACTACGCCTTAGACGAAGACGGCGATGGTGAAGCCGAATACCGTCTCATGTTTGGACCTCCCTGGTATGAGCCGACCAGCGGCGCAGTTCGCCCGGCGGACGGCGATTCTATCTGGGTCACCGGCGGTTTGATTGACATCACGACGCCGGAGGGTATCGTAGTTTATGAAATCAATGACCTCTTCTGGCGTGATCCCGTTAATCCGGGTGGCGGTCATGGCGGCGGTGGTGGACACCACGGTCCTGGCCCTGCGTTAGCCCGCATTGATGGCGCTCGCCCCAATCCCTTCAATCCCGAAACCACAGTAAGCTTCGCTCTGCCGCAGGTTGGTCAAGTCACGCTGGCAGTTTACAACCTGCGCGGCCAGATGGTAGCGACTCTGGTTGACGGCTACCGCGATGCCGGAACTCACCAGGTCACCTGGAATGCTTCCAGTCTGACTTCGGGGATTTACTTCTTCCAGTTGGCTGCTGGCAGCGACGTTTCGGTCAGCAAGGTGGTCTTCACGAAGTAAGAAATACACTCAACGATAGAGGTGGATTTATTCCACCAAAAGTATAGCCCGTCATTCTGGCTTTTCCAGAATCTGACGGGCTTTTTTGTTCCTGAATCCGGGACATCCCGACTGCGTAGGCTGCTGCGCAGGAGCTGTCTCGGCTACCCCCGCGTCACGGAATAGTCCGTGACGCCCCAAAAAAGTTCTTTGTCTTTTTTTATTCCCTGATTAAACGGAAGGACTTTTTTTGTGTCAAACCATTAAGACAGTGACCAGATGACACAAAAAACAAAAGGGGAAAACCATGCGAAGCAAATTTATCTGCATCATCACAGGTTTAGTGCTCACTATTATTTTCGGTGCGCTATCGTCACAGGCAGCGGCTGTGATGGGCACGGTTACCGACGGAGAAGGGAATCCGGTCGTGCATGCTCACGTCACTCTGAAATCGCCTCCCTGGCAGCCGTTCACGCCTCCGGATTATGCTGTTTTTACACAGGCGAATGGAACCTACTTCTTACCTGAGGTGGAACCGAACGCCTACCGGATTCGGGCGCATAAGCCTGGTTTCGGCTGGAGCGGCATCATTATTGAGGTAACCGGCGCAGAACCGGTGGTGATCGATTTCCAGTTACCCGGAGCGGGGCCGCAGGGGCCGCCGCCTGAGATTATCGAGGTTTCCGGATTGGCGATTGTCGATACTCTGGGGATGAATCAATACTTTCTGGATGAAGATGAGGATGGAACGCCGGATTACCACCTGGATTTCGGCCCACCCTGGTATGAACCTGGCAGCGGCGCAACTCGACCGGAAAACGGCGATTTCATCGAAATTACCGGTGGGCTAATCGATCACCAGTTTCTGCTGGACAACATCATCGTCTTTGAGATCAACGGGCTGTTCTGGTTTGCGCCTCCACCGCCCCCGGGACCGTCACCTGAAGATGCAGCTGCAAACACACCTGAAGGAGTTGCGAAACCCCATATTCAGAGCTGTTCACCGAATCCCTTCAACCCGGAAACCACGGTTGCCTACTTACTCCCGAAAGCTGGTAACGTGAAACTTTCTGTCTGGAATCTGCAAGGTCAGCAGGTTGCGACTCTGATCGACGGTTACCGCGACGCCGGATCTCATCAGGTCACCTGGAATGCTTCCAGTCTGACTTCTGGGATCTACTTCTTCCGTTTGGCAGCCGGAAGCGACGTTTCGGTCAGCAAGGTGGTCTTCACAAAGTAAGAAATAGGTGTCACAGGCGGCCTCTAATAATGGTTGCTTAAGATAATGTAAAGCCCGTCAGATTCTGGACAAGCCAGAATGACGGGCTTTTTTATAGCTAAAAGCTAACAGCTAATAGCCAACGGCTATTTCAGCAGCACCATTTTGCCGCTGGCGTGATGTTCACCGGCCTGAAGGCGGTAGAGATAGACGCCGGAGGACAAGTTTGAGCCATCGAAGGTGATGGAGGGAGTGCCGGGAGGGTAGAATTCCGCGTAGGGGTCGGTCTTGTGCCGACCCGCCGATGTAATATCCCGGCCATGAATGTCAAACACCGTTAGTTTAACATCACTCGCCACCGGCAGATCGAAGGTGATGTTGGTCGTCGGGTTGAAGGGATTGGGGTGGGGAGGGTGAAGCTTGAATTCTACTGGCAGATGAGTCTGTTCTTCTGCTAATCCGACACTATAGGCCAGTGAAGCTTCTATTGTGCAACCGTAAGCCCCCATGTTGATTCGTCCACCGTTTGGAGCGGGTTCCAGATTGAAGGGAAAGGATGGATCACCCGAATCGATACATGGGCTATGGTTTAGATCGGGAATCCATAATCCACCATGATAACTTCCTTCGAGGGACTGCAAGTGAAAGTCATCATTTTCAATATCCACAAACAGGGGATTTGCATCAATATTACCAGTTCCAGGCCAACCACCTTCAATACAAGAGTAATTGACTATTGTTGAAATTCCATATATCTCAGGGGCACTATTCAAACCCCAGAGTATTGTACTATTGATAAGCAATGAGTGTGTCGTGGAGTTATATATCACAGCGACACCATTTTGTGCCTGCCCAGGTGCACCTGGATCTCCTGGACTTCCACTCCATCCGCCAGGTCCGCCTTCACCACCGACACCGCCAAGACCACCTGATCCTATTCCTTGATTGTTTGTTAAAGATGTACAATTATACAAATCGTATGCTGTACCGGATGTATAGATGCAACTTCCGTTACCGCCGATACCATCACCACCATCGCCACCATTCCCTCCATTTGGAATACCATTTATTGCATCACCACCATCACCTCCACAACCCCCAGTTGCGTTTCCGCCACTGTTTTCATGAAAGATGCATCTATATATTGTACTGGAATAGTTGGTGCTTTCGAAGCAAACACTCCCACCACCCCCTGCTGTCGCTATCCCCCCCTCGCCACCTGATCCGCCCCACGAATTATTTCCGGATGTAACGGTAGCGTTGCCTCCGTCACCACCCTCTCCACCATAGGCAACACCGGTGCGATTGCTTACGAATGTATTTTGTGAAAATGAGATTCCACAAGAAGAATAATAGACTGCACCTCCTAGTCCGGAATATGCTTCCCCCCCATAACCACCTGCGCCACCGCTGGTCCCGAACATACCACCGGAAGTTATATTTGCACCATTTCCGCCATCTCCCCCAATTGCTTCACCTGTAGTGTTAAGAATAAATGTGTTATAGTGAATATAAGGTGCTGAGTTCAGGCAGTAAATCGCTCCGCCGAAGCCTGACGTTGCAGCGCCACCATCTCCTGCATCAGCTCCACTGGTTCCTGTTGAACCTGAACCATTTCCACCTCCTCCACCTGTAGAATTCCCTGTTGAATTCAATGATAACTCATTAAATAGTATTGCCGGATTCGATTCTTCAATGTAGATTGCACCGCCATGACCACTTTGGGCAGAACGACCTGGCGTGCCCGGATTACCTGAACTACCGTTAATTCCCACGACATCTCCGGTTCGATTGCTTAATAAGAGGCAATTTGAGATAAGCAACTGTGAAGAATTCAAACAGTAAATTGCTCCACCTTGCCTATCTTCGACGATTCCACTAGTTCCAGCAGATCTTCCATATTCAATGATACAGTACTGTAATCGGGAACTGTCTGATTGTGTGTTATTATCAATAAAGCGTAATCCTTGCCAACCCTGTGACGTATCCACAGCAGTAAAAAGGATAGAATCTGCTTCTGTCCCATATGCTTGCAGAGCCCCATAGATACTTAACTTATACCAACCTTGAAAAATAACATCTACACCAGGTTCAATCGTCAGTGATTGTCCTAATAAGATCCAGGTTTGATCCACCACCTCATACGGACTGCCTGCCAGATCCCAGGTGCCGGATACCGGACCAGATACCTCTGTCGCAGAAGCTGCAGTAACCGCGAACCAAGCAATAATTGCGCATGATAATACTCTCATTGCACACTCCTCCAGTAAAATAGAACTTATATCCATTATAAGCAATTTCCGTGACAATGTCAAGGGAATTATAACACTGCCCTCAAAAAAAAGGGCAGACACGGAGGTCTGCCCCTACAATCAATTACACAAGCCGCGCAAAGTCGCGCAGCACTTTGCGATCAGAGTGACGAATGTCACTTCATCATCACCATTTTGCCGTTGGCTTGATAGGTGCCGGCTTCAAGGTGATAAATGTATACACCTGAAGCTAATCCTGAGCCGTCGAAGGTGACGTCATGTGAACCGGCTGTGCGCAAGCCATCCACGAGGTTCGCGACCAGTCGACCGGAAAGGTCATAGACCGCCAGACTGACGTGTGCAGCCTCTGGCAACTGGTAGCTGAACGTGGTTGTGGGGTTAAACGGATTGGGGTAAACTCCCACGATCGCAAAGTTCGCGGGGATCTCCGCTGGGATATCCGTCAACCACTCGTCGAAACTGTCGCCGCTGGTCGCCCAACCGCTGACAACTGCACCATCGCCGACAGGCAGTTTCTCAAAGGGGAAACTGTCCTCGCTCCAAACTTGTCCGGGATAGACGCCCACATAAGCGTTATAGGCATACATCCCAGCCGGCGCGTAATCAGGAACAGCCTGGGTCCGATCCCGGTTTCCAGTCCAGAGTCCGGGTGCGTTGAAATTGTTCACGTTGATGATCGGACCGTAGCTACCACCACCGGGTAACGAAACGTTAGTCCAGACGTCGAAGATCTCAGCTGTCGTCTCATTATTGGCGATAGCTACGTTAAATCCAAAGGTGCCACCGCTCGCAGGTAGTTGGATGGGGAGTCCGACAGGCGTCAATACCACACTGACATCCGGTGCAGGTCCTACGGACATCCACCAACCGATAGCCGTTCCGGAAGTCGGGAGGAAATCGCCTGTGCCATTATAGCAGACCTGTTCGCCCATCGTTCCCGTCGCATTTTCAACTCCTACGGTGCAGGACGTATTGATTCCGCCGATCGAATTATACGCATAGATCATCGAGCCATCAGCGTTGAAGACTACCTGAATCGTTACATTACCACCGCCGGAGTAATAAGCCACGCCCTGATATTGTACGATAAAGCGTTCATTCGGTGTATCCTGCAGATACCAGACAGTGCCCGCAGAGGAGGGATTGAGATCCTCCCAGAAGGGGGCGATCAGGTTGTTGGGCTCTGTCGCGGTGGGTATAGCCGCATTGGTCCAGGTTGTACTTGTTGAGGTGAATGACAGGAAGCCGTTTGAGCAAACACGGATCGAGTTAAAGATATTCCCGTAGAACTCAAAGTTGAAGCCGAAAGCAAATGGACCAACGTTTTGATCGTCACTGACGATGCCTGTGTTCACACCTATCCCAGAGATCTCTACCCATTCATAAGGTATCTGCTGCCACGGTGAAATGACTGCGCCTGTTACCTGTGCCGCATCGCCTTCGTTGGGAACTTCATCGACACCGGTCACTGACCAGGTATAACGTGTCATGGGGTCGGGGGGAACGTCTACGTAGGTCTGCACACCGGGATTGACTTGAGCCAGGAAAGCAGCATCACGATAGATCATAAGCCCAGCCAAATCAACGCATGGAGTGCCGTCGTCGTTGACAATGGGATCGTCCCACGTCAATGTCATGGAATCCATCATGTTAGAGACGGCTGCCAGGTTTGTAGGCGGACCTGGAGGCATGTTAGCTGTGCCTGGCGCCGGATCAGTTTGGATGGATTCGCCTTCAGGCACGTATAAGGCGCTGACGGTATAGACATATTGTGTGCCTTCTACAACACCGTAATCATCGTAGCTTTCCTCGAGTCCAACTGTCGAACCATATAAGGAGCCATCTCGATAGATGTTGTATGACACCAGGTCATCCGTAGCGCCACTGTTGCGCGTTATCTTGCTGTAAGATGGAGCTTGGAAAGTATGGAACTGACTCCAGAAAGGAGGCAGTGACCCTTGATGAAGGGTTGCAACTTTGGGAGCTTCTTTTCCTGTGCTGGGGGCGCTGAATTCAGCGGCCGGTGAGCTGCTTGGGCCCACCCAACGAGCCTCAGGACCGTCACCAAAATCGCCGTAAACCAGCGCTTCGAACATGAGATCGCCGGAGATATCGAGAGCCTGCGACCAGACTCCACCTATGCAGTACCAATTCATGGTGCCGAAATTCAATATCGGATCGACACCCATCCCTTCACAGTTGGTATAAGCATCCATTTGTTCATTACCGACATAGATGACGCCGGAGGCTGTGACTCCGGTTACCGGGTGCACGAGCCAGCTTCCCACGCCGCTGTGCTGATCCTGCATGCTGTAAATCTCAGTTCCGGGCACCCCTGCGTTATCCGACCAGGCTTTGATAATGACAGGTTCATGGATGGCATTGGGCCAGGGCCAGTAAAGATCCCCTTCAGAAAGGATGTAGATCGAGATAGCCCATAGCTCATAATTTCCAATTGCATTTGGGTCTATGGTGATCGCCCAGGCATCACCGCCGTTCCAATGCGCTTGAGCATTAGCCATGGCGCCCTCATAGATCGACATGGTCAATTCACTGCCGGTCATGCCGGGGGGCCACCAATCCAGGTTGATGTGATCGTCAAAGTTTCCGTTTGTTGTCAGATGGGTCGGAGGATCCTGGGTATAACCCACCTGCGCGACCAAAAACATCATACAGAAAACCATGAACAAAATCTTTAAATTTCTTGCTTGCATACGGGGTCTCCTCTCAGATTATTGGAAGGTAACGATGTAATATAGTTAAATAAAAGTCAAAAGTCAATATCTATTAATGAATTACGAAAATATTTTATTATTGATTAATTGGCGGGTCAGGGGCCGTAGTCGGGATTGTTCATAGCCAATCGCTAACAGCTAACAGCCAACAGCTATTTCATCAGCACCATCTTACCGCTGGCGGTGTAGTTGCCTGCTTCGAGGCGGTAGAGATAGATGCCTGATGCCAGTCCCGAGCCGTCGAAGGTGATGGAGTGAGTGCCCGGCGCATATAATCCCGTAGTCGGGGTCGTCCCTGACCCCGACAATGATACATTGCGCCCGTTAATATCAAACACATCCAACCTCACCTCCGCCGCCACGGGCAGATCGAAGGTGATGGTCGTGGTCGGGTTGAAGGGATTGGGGTGGGCTCCAAAGAGGATAAAATTATCTGGGATATTTTTATCAATCGGATCTTCTTCGACCCACACTGATTGATCATAATAGTATGCACCAATATCAATTACCGTACTATCTGGATCGAAAGGAAAGGAAGGATCTCCAGCATCTATGCAAGGTGATCCGTCCAGCAGAGTGTAATCACCAACCAGCGGATCAACGAATAATGGATCTCCAAAGATGTTGAAAAACGCATCGCAGGAATCACCGTTAGCGTTTGTTGTGAAGATTTGACCTAACCAGTCAGGAATCGTCCCTGTCAAATTGCCACTATTATTTCCGAAGAAATTGCAATAAATAATTTCGAGGTTGGGTAAACTCGAATTAAAATATATTCCCCCACCAGCACTACCATATACTATTGTATTTATTAAAACAGGCCCCAAGTTAATACAGTAAATGCCCCCACCCCACAGAGTTGCTAAGTTGTGGCCTATCGTGCAATTATATATATCAGGTGTAGATTCGCAATAGATTCCACCGCCTTTATTCGCTGTATTATTGAAAATAACGCATTTTG
>JAHJDJ010000105.1 GCA_018812585.1 bacterium | reverse complement strand
GGCGGTCCTTATCGCCGTAAAATCACTACTTTTCAAGAAGTTGTGGATGAAGTTACTCTGCAAAAGTCCACCCGGCCGCACAACATCGAACTTAACCGCACGCAACGCGAACATCTCACGGCTGATTTCAAACAGACAGAACGTTTAGCAGGGCGTGAAGTGGAGACAGGCTTAACCGAAGACGAATCGGATTTCCAGTGGGTCTGGGATCCAACCCATCCTGATGCTAATGCGGAAGGTTATGTGGCTTTCCCCAATGTCGAGGTAGTTCGGGAGATGGTCGATTTGATTGCGGCATCGCGGGCTTATGAAGCCAATATCACCGCCATGAATACGGCGAAATCGATGAATAAAAAGGCATTGGAAATATAAAGATCAATTATTAAGGATGCTGGAGTAGATAATGGATATGGAGCAAATTCGGCGCATTCAGGGAATTCTGCAGCAGCAATCGCCGCAGGAACAACCGAAGGCTTCTGAAGCGGCGCATGGATCGTTCAAGGAGACTTTAGAGGGATTCCTGAAGGACGTCAATCATCTGCAAAACAATGCTGAAGAGATGTCCGAAAGCCTGGTCAAGGGTGAAGTAGAGAACATCCACCAGGTTATGGTTGCCATGAATCAGGCTCATACCAGCTTCCAGTTGATGATGGAGATGCGCAATAAGATCATGGAAGCGTACAAAGAAATCATGAAAATGCAGGTTTGACGCAGGTCTGGTTATGCGGCATAAAAAAGGTTCCATGGAGCAATGAATACAAACCTCAAAACGCTGACTGAACAGCTAAAGCAGCTTTTCGACAAACTGACCAGCACACAGAAGATTACGCTGGTGACTTTCACCGTACTGACGGTTCTGGCGATCGGTGCGTTGATGATTTTTGTCAACCAACCGCAGTATACTATCCTCTACTCAGATCTGAGCCCTAATGACGCGTCCGCAGTACGCGACCAGTTGCAAGATGCGAAGATTACCTACCAATTACGTGATGGCGGCAATACGATTCTGGTGCCGAAGGACCAGGTTTACGACCTGAGATTACAGTTGGCTGCGGAGGGGATTCCGGGTCAGGTCGGCGCAGGTTATGAGATATTCGACCGTACCAATCTCGGTATGTCAGATTTTGTGCAGAAGCTGAATTACCGTCGTGCCCTGGAAGGTGAATTAGCGCGTACCATAGCTAATATCGCTGAAGTCGAGCAGGCACGCGTGCATGTCGTCATCCCGGAAGCCGCGTTGTTCAGAGAAGATGAAAAAGAGACGACTGCGTCGGTCGTATTGAAAATGAAATCACGAGCTCGGCTGCAGGAGGGTCAGGTCAAAGGTATATCTGTTCTGATTTCCAGTGCGGTGGAAGGATTAGAGCCTGAAAACGTCACGATCTTAGATTCGTACGGCAACCTTCTTTCGAGCTCCCACAATCCTGATCAGATGGTTGGTCTTACGTCGACCCAGATGGAATTGCAGCATAATATCGAAGCTCATCTCGCTTACAAAGCACAGACCATGCTGGATCGCGTGTTAGGTCCGGGCCGCTCTATCGTGCGGCTCTCCACTGAGCTTGATTTTCAATCGATCGAACGAACCCGGGAAATATATGATCCTGAAAGCGCGGTGGTTCGATCCGAAGAGCGTACCGAAACCGAAATGACCGGCGGGGATTCCCCCCAGACCCGTGAAGAAAACTCTCTATCCAATTACGAAATTAATAAAACTGTCGAACATCTGGTAGATACCGGCGGATCAATCATGCGCATGTCCGTCGCTGTGATGGTGGACGGTCATTATACACCCGCAGAAGATGGGACGATGACTTATTCACCTCGCACCAACGAAGAGATGAATTCTCTGACTAATATGGTGCGAGGCGCACTGGGAGTTCGTGAGGACCGCGGGGATGAACTGCAAATCACCAATATTGCTTTTGACAAAGAAACATTTGTTGAAGCGGATGCTTCTCTGGCAGGAATGGACTACCAGGAGTTGATCCTGGCCTTAGCTCCGAAAATCATTCTCGGCTTCGTGCTGCTGATGCTGCTGATGATGATTCGCGGGTTCTTGAAGAAGAATCTCTCGTCAGCACGGCAATCGTTCGAACGACAACCATCGCTGCTGCCGCAAACAGCAGCAGCAAGGCACGCTCAGTTGATGCCTGGTGCGCCCACCGCTGCGCAAAATGTAAAAGCTCCAAAAGAACCCCTGGCGCCGGTCGAATTGGACGAGGAAGTTCCGCAAGACGTGAGAAAATCTGAGGCGGAACGCGCCAGAATAGCAACTTTTGCGAATGAAAAACCTGAAATAGCAACCATGTTGCTGCGTTCCTGGTTGTTGGATTCTAATTGACAGGAAAAAACCTGAATGGCTATATCAAATATATCTGTTAAATCCGCAGATAATTTATCTGGCAAGAAAAAGGCAGCCATCTTTATCATGGCATTAGGCGCCAGTGCGGCCGCTCCCATCTTTCGCAATCTGAGTGATGAGGAGATGGAGATGCTGACCTCAGAAATCGCCCAGTTGCCTAACGTCAACGCCTCGATCATTCGCGACATCGTCAGCGAATATTTTGCTATGATTAAGGCTCAGGAGTACATTACCAGTGGTGGAATTGATTTTGCTAAACAGTTGTTACAGGAGGCGGTTGGTGAATCCAGGGCAATGGAAATCGTCAAATCCGTCCAGATGTCACTGCAGGTAAAGGGATTCAATATCCTTAAGGAGGTTGATCCAAATCAGTTGATGGCTTTCCTCCAGAAGGAACATCCACAAACCATCGCGCTGGTTCTGACACAGTTGAATCCCATGCAGGCGGCGACCGTGCTGGCTGATCTTTCACCACCGGTACAGGTCGACGTCATGAACCGTCTGGCTCGCATGGAGCGGGTATCACCGGATACGATCGAGGCAGTCGAAAAGGTACTGGAATCCCGGATCGATTTCTCGCAGGATTCACACAAACTGGGTGGCGTTGCCGCGGCTGCTGAAATTTTAAACCTCATCGGGCAGCGCTTTGAAAAGCACATTACGAACGGTATCGCCAAAGAAGATCCCGAGTTGGCTACTGAGATCAAGAATCTGATGTTCGTCTTCGAAGACATCAATAACCTGGATGACCGTTCGATTCAGAAGGTGTTGAAAGAGATAGACAACAAGGAATTGGCTTTCGCATTAAAGGCTGTTTCTGAAGAGCTGAAAGCCAAGCTGCTATCGAATATGTCTAAGAGAGCGGCAGACATCGTCATGGAAGAATTGAAATATATGGGTCCGGTTCGTTTACGTGAAGTAGAGGAAGCTCAGCAGAAGATCATAGAAATCATCCGTCGTTTGGAAGAAGAAGGTCAGATCGTCATGGGTTCTGCTGAAGACCAATTAATATAACGCTTATCGGATATAAGCCTGCATGTCATCGAAAAGAGCCACAGATAAGTATCCGCACCTTCCCGCAGCCAAAATGCTGCGTAAAGGCGCATATCGTCTGATAAATGGACCGGGAAATGCCGTTTCGGTGCGTCCTCCTGCCCGGATTATACGAGAGCATGATGCTTTAACCGGCGCCGATCTGCTTTTAGCCGCCGTGGATGGAGGTTGGGAACAAGCTGAGGGAACTTATTACATAGGACTGGAAGAAGGATTTGAGATGGGCTATGCGGCAGGATTAAAGTGTGGCAGATCTGAGGCAAATCAAACCGTTGAAGCATTTCAGACAACTTTAAGCCAGATGGAAAAAGATCTATTTTCCTTCTATAACGGTCTGGAACGGTGGGCGGTTAAATTGTCGATGCATATTGCAGAAAAGGTGGTCGGGAAGGCGTCTCGGGAAAGCGAAGAACTGGTACACGAAACGGTGCGCAAAGCGATCGCAGAAGCTGCCGACAAGAGCCACATCCTGGTAAAAGTAAACCCTGCGGATTTTGAAGCTCTGAAGGAGTTCCGCACGAACCTTACAAATATGGCAGAAGGTATCGAACATTTTAAAATAGAAGCAGACAACAGTATCACACCTGGCAGCTGCCATGTCGAAACGCCGTCGGGTTTGCTGGATGCAGATTTTAAAACTCAACTGAATGAATTTCGACGCGCCCTGGTCCTACAGGAAGAGACGCACTAATGGCTGCCTATTTGATAACAGATGACGCCGCGATGAACGCTCGTTTCAGACCCTATCTGGAACTTATCAACGATTGCCGTCCGATCGTCCGCATCGGCAGAGTTGAAGAGATCATCGGTTTGGTCATCCGTTCAGTAGGGCCTCCGGTAGCCGTGGGAGAAATGTGTAAAATCACTTCCCCTGATGGCAATTCGATTCCTGCAGAGGTGGTCGGATTTCGCGGCAATCGCATTCTTCTGATGCCGCTGGGTGAATTGGAAGGAATAGCGCCGGGACATACGGTGAAAGCTCAAAGGGAACCGTTCCGTGTGCCGGTGGGCATGGGTTTATTGGGACGCGTCCTGGATGGGCTGGGAAATCCTATAGACGAAGCGGGACCGCTGCTGGCGGAAGGAACCCGACCTGCATTTCATGCGCCGCCAGATCCCCTGAAACGCAATCGCATTCAGCAGCCAATAGTCACCGGTATTCGCGCCATAGATTCACTGCTGACGATCGGCCGGGGACAGAGAGTAGGCATTTTCGCCGGATCAGGCGTGGGGAAATCGATTCTTTTAGGTATGATCGCGCGCAACACTTCTGCGCAGGTCAATGTCATCGCGTTGCTCGGTGAACGCGGGCGAGAAGTGAGAGAGTTTATCGAAAAGGATCTGGGCGATGAGGGTTTGAAGCGTTCTGTCGTGGTCGCGGTAACGTCCGACAAACCTGCGCTGATCCGCTTGAAGGGAGCGCAAATCGCCACGGCTATAGCAGAAGATTTTCGGGACCGCGGCTTCGACGTGATGTTGATGATGGATTCTGTTACCCGTTTGGCGCTGTCACAACGCGAAATTGGTCTGGCTATTGGAGAACCTCCGACCACACGCGGCTACACCCCCTCGGTTTTCGCCATGCTGCCCCGCTTGCTGGAACGTTCGGGCACATCTGATAAGGGAAGTATCACCGGTATTTATACTGTGCTGGTAGAGGGCGACGATATGAACGAGCCGGTGGCGGACGCTGTGAGATCCATTCTCGACGGCCATATTGTGCTTTCTCGCAAGTTAGCAGCACGAAATCATTATCCCGCCATCGACGTCCTGGAATCGATTAGTCGTTTGAAGGACGACATCATTGATGACCAGCATTTGAAGGCTGGCAAGCAGATTCTGGAACACATGGCAGTTTACCGAGAAGCTGAAGATCTGGTCAACATCGGCGCTTACGTGGAGGGATCTAATCCTCGCATCGACGCCGCACTGAAAAGAATTAATGCCATAGAGGCGTTTTTAAAGCAGAATATTTCTGATCGCGGCGACTTTAAAATGACTTATGAACAACTGATGAAACTGGCTGTATGAAAAAGTTTAATTTCAGATTGCAACGCGTCATTGACGTGCGGGAAATCCGGGAAAAAGATTGCCAGAGAGAATTAGCAAGCTCGATGGGAGAGCTGAAACTGCAGAGAGAGATGCTGGAAGCGCAACAGGCGGAATCAAAGCAGGGTGAAGAATCGTTACGGCGGGCATTGACATCCCGAACGAACGCGGCTGGATTGAATGCCTTGAATGGATGGCGCCAATGGAAGGAAGAGGAAGTGGTCATGCAGCAACAGAGTACCGAGAAACAAGCTGAAGTTGTTGAGGGGAAACGGAAAGCGCTGCTGCAAGCCTCCAAAGAGCGCAAGATTCTGGAAAAGTTGAAAGAGAAGCGTATGGCCGAGCATCAGAATGAGGCGCTGCGAAAGGAACAGAACTTTCTGGATGACATCGGCGGGCAGCATCACCGCGTGGACCGGGGGATGGATGCAGAAGCACTAGAAATAGTGGATCATAACCATTAACATATAATAACGTCACCAATGGTAGAGGCAGGTTTATTATGGCTGACGAAGAAAAAATGGCGAAGACAGACGAAGGCGCAGTCGAAGAAAGCGGAAAAAGCAGTAATCCCAGCAAGAAACTGATCCTGCTGGTCGCTGCTATCGTGCTATCCTTTATTCTGTCAGCGGCAGGAAATTTTGTTCATCTGCAGATGACTTACGTTCCGCCCGAACCAGCAGACTCGCTGAAAGTTGAATCGCACCAAAAGGAAATTGTGGAAGGGCCGGTGCTGGAAATCAAGCTGCATAATGAGCCTGAAGAGGTTCTCCATGATGAACCTGAAGCGGCGAAAGTCGATACATTAGAACTGTACAGGATGGCACAGAAGGCATACGAGGACAGCATAAATCAGGTCGTTACAAAACTGCAATTTTCGATGGAGTCTCGCGATTCTTTGTTGAATATGAGTTTAATTGAACTGCAAAAGGTAAAAAAGCAGTTGAAGATGGAAGAGGCTTACGAGGACTCGGTGAACGAAAAGAAGGGTGTGAAACTGGCGAAGATTATCGAAAATATGCCGCCCAAGGACGCCGCGGCGATGCTGGCGCCGTTGGAAGATGATTTGGTGCTGGATGTGCTGATGCGCCTGAAACAGCGTCAGGCCGCGAAGATCATGGCAGAGTTTTCAGCTCAGAGATCAGCGCAGTTGAGTGAACGAATTTTAAAACCCGTGGTTCAGAGATAGGTCGTAGTTAGCCGTGCATAAGACCGTCATTAAATATCAGAATCTCACCAACCTGCTCTTCATTAGCGGAAAAGCAGGCAAAAATGGTGTCACGCCGCAGCGGACTGACGGCAAAGGGACGACTCCTCCCCATGCCGAATTTGCCGGTATTCTGATCGATGCACGCACAGTCTCTGGTACAGCAGCAATGAAGAATGCTTCAAAATTATTGCCTGCATCGAACGCGTCGTCACTGCAATCAGCACCCCAAGTCTCAACGAAGCAGACTCCTGTCGTTGTTAACCAACCGAATCTTTCAAAGATATTCCAGAGCAATAACTTTTTTTCGCCGGAACCGACCCTTGTGAAACGAGGATTGCCTTCAGGAAATCCGGCAGAGACACCCAACACTGAACCAGCCGCTTCCCGAACAGCGCCCAGCTTAGCTGGATTACCATTGAATACACGGAAGGCTCAACCGGTTTCACAGCAGACAGCCCCTGAAAATACTAAAATATCACATCAGACCGAGGCCTCCTTACCTCGCGGCGTTGACCCACAACTGACGGGTCAACAGGCCATGCACACGCGTCAGCAGACAGTTCAAACTGAACAGGTCACTCAACCGACGGTACACGATACTACTGCACCTGCGCGGCAACCCGGCGCTGCCTCTCGAACGGTTAACAAGCTGGCTGACAACGCTGCCAGGACGCCGGTTTCTCAGCGACCGAAATTTGCCCAAAACTCGTCAACAGAGAGGGTTCATCATCCGCAGCCCAGTGGTGAATTGCATCAGCCCGAAACATCCTTACCTCGCGGCATTGATCCACGACTGACTGGTCAACAGACCATTCACACGCGTCAGCAGGCAGCTCACTCTGAACCAGTCGTCCAACCGACGGCACACGACAAAGCATCTGCGCGGCAACCCGGCGCTGCCTCTCGAACGGTTAACAAGCTGGCTGACAACACTGCCAGAATGCCGATTTCGAATCAGCCCCGACCTTCAGCAGAGCTGCGGGGACAACCTCTGCCGAATACAGATTCTCTGGTCACCTTAAAAACCAGTGATCCACATACAGGGATGAGGCCGCCTCAGGCGGAAGCATCTACCCCGCTCCCAAAGGAAACGCCGCTTATCCGTCAGGAATTTCCTGACAGTAAACAGCCGGACGTCGGTATGTATCGACCTGCCGAGGAGTTTACGAGACCGGAAAGAATCAAAGCGGATCATCCAGAGTTCCGTCGCCCATCTACCCCGGTAAGTCCTCAGCCGGAAACAGTTTTCAATAAGTCAGGGCTGAGCATCTCCAGTAAACAGATAATGCAACAGTCCGAACCATCAATAAAGCAGACCAGTTCGTTCAGCCATAATGCAGCGACGGCATCTACGGAACCTGTTGAAACTGTTGATTTCGTTGATCCTGCCGGAGATGACGCTATGCAGAATGTGCCGCGACAGAGCCAGGCAGGCGGCAGATCGTCAGGTGGTCATTCGGGAGCTGCCAGGTCGGGCGGTTCTTCCTTGGGCGGAGCAACTTCCTATACCGGTGGTTTCAACCATTTGTTCGGCGCCAGGGCATTCGGTTCACGCGCTAAAACACAAAACCAAAACGTTCCTCAAGCTGATAATACACAGACATTAGCGGAATCAGTGAACGAGACTCAGCCGTTGTCAACCGAGAAACGTTTACAACAGGCATCTCCGCGAACCGAATCTACGCCGACTCAGCAAACAAAAGTCGGTCGCAAGATTACGTTAAGTTCCGAGGACGGGAATGCACAAAAGTCCACTATGGAAGAAGTAGTGCGTCAGATGAAGGCGCCGCTCCAAACTGCTTCGTCCCAGCCTCGGGCGACAACTCCAGAAGCGCTGCAGAATCTGGCGAACCTGGCCGCTAAAATTCGCGCCCGGGCACAGTTGCTGAATCCGAAGGGTGGAACGATCATCGAGGCAAAGCTTTCGCCCGCCGGTCTCGGAATTGTCAGAATCCAGATTGAAGTGATGGATGACCAAATGCAGCTTCGTTTCGCTGCTGATCGACCTGAAGCGACAATGGCCTTGCAGAATTCCCGTTCAGATTTGGGGGCTATTCTGGCCGACCACGGTTACAATTTGACCCAGTGCGACGTGCAGGATCAACCGTCGCAAAACCGATTGACCGATATGTCTGCTAATTCGGATTCGCAGCGCAGACAGCATAATCCAAAATCGTCATCCGGTAAAAGGGCTGATCAACACGAAAATCAGACGGCATATAGAGGTATGCTTGACTACGGATATAATACCTTAGAACTGGTTGCATAAAATAAAAATACTCTTTAAGGAGGTGATTAGATGAGTGGAATAACGGGCATCAGTGGATTGGGCATCGGCACCAATAACGGTACTGTTGCCTCCAGTGGTGGTCTAGGCGAAATGGATTTTCTGGAGATTCTGATGATCCAGTTGCAGTACCAGGATCCGATGAGTCCCATGGACAGTCAGCAGTTTGCCTCGCAGTTGGCTCAATTCAGCCAACTGGAACAGATCACGCAGATGAACCAGAACCTGGAAGCGTCGATCCAGACGAACCTGCTGCTGGCCCAGTCAGTAAATAACACCATGGCTGCCGATATGATCGGTAAGGGTGTCCTCGCCTACGGCAACGATATCAACCTGGAGGCCGGCGAAGAGACAACCATTAATTACAAACTGGCCGGATCAGCGCAAGAGGTGACCATCGAGATCAAGAACGAATCCGGGGCAACCGTGAGGACCATTGAAGTTGGTGCGCAGGGTTCAGGGGATCAGGAAACCGTTTGGGATGGTAAGGACGATGATGGTGATGATCTACCAGCCGGGGCTTATTCGTATTCGATTTCAGCGCAAACGTCCGGCGGAACTGCTGTTCAGACAACGACTTATACTACCGGCGTTATTAACGGCGTCTCTTATGAACAGGGTATGGCCGAATTCATAATCGGCGCGGTGCAAATCGCGATGGGCGATATCTATCAGATTATCGACCCGGAATAAATCAAATCAAGGGATCAATCATGATTGATCTAAGACGCATTCAAGGCCCCCCACCGATTCAAGACTCGCCTGCCGCGCCGCAGCAGCAGAAGAGTAATGTCGATTTTTCGGAAGTGCTGGGAAGAGCTCGGGCGGGATTAACCGATTTGAAATTCTCGGCGCACGCTCTGAACCGCATGGAAGAACGCGGCATCGGATTGTCTTCGATTGAATTGGAGCGGTTGGAAGATGCGGTGAAGTCTGCTTCACAGAAGGGGTCCAAATCCAGTCTGATGCTGCTGGACGAGCGCGCCTTTGTCATTTCGGTAGCCAATCGTACCGTTATTACGGCAATGGACAGCGACGGCATGAAGGATCAGATGGTCACCGATATCGATTCTGCGGTGATTTTGTAAGTCAACAAGTAAGAAAGTAATAACCAATCAAGAGATGAGAAAAGGGATGACACGGCAAGATCAGAAAAAAAGGCTGGACCTCATTGTGAGGGGGCCTGAGACGTTGCTGACCGACAGAGGCAGCGTCCAGCAGATCGTGCCGTCTACGATCCCCAACACAAGGAGGAAAGTACTATGATGCGTTCACTGTTCTCTGGAGTCTCCGGAATCCAGAATCATCAAAGCTGGCTGGATGTTATCGGTGATAACATCGCCAACATCAACACGATCGGTTTTAAAGGCAGTCGTGCCACGTTCTCGGACATGCTGTCACAAACCATCCGCTCAGCCACAGCGCCGCATGACAATTACGGCGGCACCAATGCTATCCAAGTCGGATTGGGAATGAAATTAGCGTCAGTAGACATCCAATTCCAGCAGGGAACTTTCGAATCGACCGGCAACTTCACTGACCTGGCGGTTCAAGGTGAAGGTTTCTTTGTGCTGTCGGATGGCAATCAGAAATTCTTCACTCGTTCAGGCGCATTCAACATGGACGCAGAAGGATACCTGACAGCACAAGGTGGCAGCATGCGCGTGCAAGGTTATATGGCTGATCAATTAGGAACTCTGGCCAATAACCTGGCGCCCAGCGACATTCAGGTTCCATTCGGCATGAAAGCCCCGGCATCTGCGACGACGGAAATGGGTCTGTACTGTAACCTCGATGCAGAATCAACTGAATCGACTGCGACGCTGCTGAGTGCTGGAACAACCGGTGTTACCATGGTTTCAGGTGAAGCGTTGAATGGCGCTGGCGGAACGTATACTCTGGCAATCTTAGGCTCAAATGCTACTCAAGGATCTGGCATTGGCGCTAACACAAGCGGTGGGCCTTTGGTTGGAACCGAATCGCTTTTGTCATTGGGTATTGATGACGAAGGCGCTCAAAATCTGACGATCGAGGTCGATAACAGCGGCTTACCAGTGACGATCGAAGGGCTAACCGAAAATAGCACCGTAAACAACTTGATACAGGCGATTACCGACCAGGTTTCCGGCGTCACGGCTTCTCTGGATGTCAGCGGTGAAGTCCTTTTAACCCGAGATTTCTATGGCTCTGCGGCAAGCATCGCGGCCGCAGAAGATCCTCCTTATACCGGCTTAAACGCATCTATTTTTGATGTAGTCTTCGGTGGAAGCTGGACCTACACTGCCGGTTCGGACTCTGATCTGAGACTAGATACAACGGCCAGTGGATTCCTGCCGAATGGCAGCACGACGTCATTGCCGCTGGACGTGACGTTTGAGGCGGATGAAAACACTGGGCTTATCACAGGCATCAATGGACTGGGCGGAGGAGGCGTCACCATTTTCGCGGCCAATGGCGTTGCTGCGGGTACGATGACCCTGGAAACCGAGGATACCACGCATACCACGTCTATCGTGACTTTCGATTCACTAGGCGGCGAACATGTTGTGGATATCACCTTTACCAAGACCGCCACACCCAACCTCTGGGATTGGGAAATAGGTGTTGAGGAACCCGCTCAGATCATCAGTGGAAACACCGGACAAGTCACCTTCGATAATGAAGGCGCTCTGGAATCCTTTACTTATGACAACGGTGCGCTTTCTTTCAGCTTCAACCCCAACAATGGCGCTTCTCCGGTGGTCAGCATCGAATTGGATGCCGGCACGATAGGCGGCGTTGATGGCATGACACAATTTGCCAGTCCGACGACAACGATCGTGCAAAGCCAGGACGGCTACGGTATGGGTGAGCTGATCGATGTCTTCATCGACGGAAACGGCACGGTTCTGGGTTCGTTCTCAAATGATCAGACCCAGACCCTGGCACAGATTGTACTGGCCGACTTCAACAATTCCCAGGGCTTGATGAAGGAGGGCGGAAACCTGTATCGCGCCAGCGCCAATACGGGCGATCCCATGTATGGCCTGGCACAAACGAACTTCGGTTCGACAATTTATTCTGGCTACGTAGAAAAATCCAACGTGGACCTGGCAAAGCAGTTTGCAGACATGATTGTCGCTCAGAGAGGCTTCCAAGCTTGCTCCAGAGTGATAACCACGTCTGATCATATGCTTGAGGAAATCACACGTCTGAAACGTGCCTAATGAGTAACTAACCTGTCCGGCGGGGTTACGCCCCGCCGGGCAACAATTAATTATAACAATTATGATTGAGCTAACAAAACTGAACGGATCGAAGCTGGTCATTAACAGCGACCTGATCGAATATATCGAGGCGCTGCCTGACAGCCTGATCACGATGACGACCGGGATGAAAATCATGGTGAAAGAAAACATCCCTGAGATTGTTTCCGGGGTTGTCGAGTTTCGTAAACGAGTTCGTCAGGAAGGACGGTTCCCATCAAAGGAACCGGCTGTCATGCATGTCCCTGATGATCCAGCAGTCAAGAAAGATCACTCCATTCCAGAAACTGAAGGTTCAGTATCCAGAGATGGAACTTAGCCTTAAAGGGTGAGCATTATGCAGAATCCTATTGTTAAAATTCTGATTATCGTATTCGCCGCAGTCGGCTTGTTGGTAGTCGAGGTGGCGACCTCGCGTATGCTGATCAAGAACATGTTCTTCAAACCAGAAAAGGAAACTGTGCAGCATCCCGAGATGCACTATGCCGGCCACATCTACATGATTGATGATCTGGTGATCAATCCGGCGAATTCCGGCGGCCGCAGACACCTACTGGTGTCACTGGGATTGGAATATCTAATTGCCAGCGAAGGTGGAGGAGGCGAAGGCGGGGGGCATAGTGGTGGCGCCGAAGGTAAAGAATTAGTGGGTGTTGGAGCAGAACTTTCCCTGCGCGAACCTCAAATCCGAGATAACCTGATCACTCTTCTGGCAGGGCAGGATATTAGCATTCTGTCTGATATTCAGTATCGCGAAAAGATCAGAGAATCGCTGCATAAATCGATCAACTACCACCTCGAAACAGGCCAAGTTGAAAAACTATATTTCGTAAAATACGTTTTCCAATAGAAGTTTACGGCGCACAATTAAGTCAGCTATCAGGGAGTTTCAGTTAAGTAAGATCCGGCGTACTGATGAATAAGATTCTATCACAGGAAGAAATTGAAGCGCTGCTTTCGAACGTAGCCAACAGCGATGACATCGCAGATTCCGAAATGGATGAGCATAAGCGCTTCCATGTCTACGATTTTAGGCACCCAGATCGAATTTCCAAGGATCAGATTCGCTCCATGCGGACCATCCATGAAAATTTCGCGCGCCTCTTGGCGACCCATCTTTCTGCGGTGCTGCGCTCCATGGTTGACGTCAATCTGCTTTCAATAGACCAGGTGACCTATTCCGAATATACTGTCTCATTATCCACGCCAGCCAGTATCTACATTCTTAGCAGCGAGACACTGGATGGTAAGATCCTCATGGAACTATCACCCTCTTTTCTGCTGTTCCTGGTGGATCGTCTGCTGGGAGGCACGGGCGACACTGCCATCAATCCTCGTGAAATCACCGTAATTGAACAAAATGTTGTGCGCAATGTCATCAACAACCTGATTGGAATTCTGAATGAAGTCTGGGATCAGGCAATCGAGTTAAAGGCCAAATATAATTCATTTGAAACTGATCCACAGTTTGTTCAGATTGCACGTTCTTCCGATACTATCGCGGTGATTTTCATCGAGATTAAGGTTAAGAATCAAAGTTATCAGATGAACGTCTGCATTCCATATTACATATTAGAGCCGGTTCTGCCGTACCTTTCCAGCCAAGCAGTTATCGGTACGACTAAAAAGGTTACGGATGCGGAACGCACCATTCTGAACCAGAGCCTGATGGCGACAAAAATCCCCCTTGTTGCGCAACTATCCAGCGTAAAAATGACCATACGGGATTACCTCGCGATGCAGAAAAATGACGTAATCGCTTTAGAAACTTCGACTGAAAGCGAAATGCTTGTAACTATCGGAAATAAGGTGAAATTTTTAGCTGTCCCCGGCAAGAAGGGACGTAAAAAAGCGATTCAGATCAGTAAAATAATTGATAATCTGGATGCCTTATTCTACCAGTAGAACAAGGCAGACACTATCTCACCACAAGATTAGTGATAAATAGGGAATAGAGCCGTGAATGCGAACTTTACAGATCAGTTGACCAGCCTGTTTGAACCGAATCTCGAAGCGCTGTCAAGCACTTTATCAACAGCTCTGAATCGGAAGGTACAGGTGTCTCTATCAGAGATCCGTCCCACGGATATCGATGAATTACAGAAGATTTATCCCGGCGAAACGGTTATCACCAATGTGAGTTTTTCCGCTGGGATGGCGGATGGCATGGAATTCTTACTGCAGAAATCGACTTGCGCGCTGCTGGCTGATTTGATGCTGATGGGCGAAGGAGACGCAAAATTTTCTCCAGAAGAACATCTTGATGCCATTTCTGAATTAATCGGCCAGTTAAGCGGTGTACTCTGCACCTATCTATCTGAATTAAAAGGAGATACCGTTGCAGTGGAGCCACCTTCTGCGGCGCTCGGATCTCTGGACGCATTGACAGAAAAGTGGATCTCCTGCTTTACGACTGGATTTCAACTTGAGATAGATGGGTTTGACTCTAAAGTTATCACATTACAGTTAACACCTGAAACCATTGATGATTTACAGGCGCTGAGCCAGGGAGCAGCAGAACAAATGGAAGACCGTCCACCACCCGCAGTGTTAGATGACGAAGATGATCTGATGAGCAGTTTAGGCGCCATGCAACAGAGTCCGGAAGTCAGACCCGCCAATTTTGAAGAATTGGATGGCAGCGGCTCTGTGTCAAATCCACAAAGTATTGACGCCTTAATGGAGCTGGAACTGCCAGTCATTATTGAGTTAGGAAGAACCTCCATGTTTATCAGGGACATTCTGGAATTGAATCCCGGATCGATCGTGGAATTAAATAAGCTTTCTGGTGAACCGGTGGATCTGTTTATCAACGACAAGCGATTTGCCTGCGGCGAAGTTGTGGTCATCGATGAGAACTTCGGGATTCGCATCACTGATCTGGTCAAAGTAGAAGATCGCATCCGGACTTTGAAATGATCAGCCTGAATATAAAAAAGGCTTTACATTCGTTAACTGCAGTCATCATTGCCTGTCAGGCTTTGCCGGCAATCGCGCAGGTTGAAAAATCCGGGGAAAGCCTGGTGACCAGCTCGCTGAAGACCTTCGGCGCTTTAGTGCTGGTGTTGGTGCTGATTGTCGTACTGTCATGGTTGGCGAGAAGATACCTGCATTTTCTACCTTCGACAACGGTCAAGGGCGGAGTAATCAAAGTACTGGAAACTAAACCGTTAGGCCCCAAGCGATCATTGCATGTCGTTGAAATTGAAGGCCGTAAAATCTTGATTGGTTCTTCAGAGGGCGGCATCGCCTTATTGCAGAAGATGGATTATAACAATGAAACTCGTACAGAATAATCACTCGCTGTCATAATTACAGTTTACTTCGGGATTACTAATGAGCCACTCCCACTATGTCCTGGAAATCAGTCCTTCTGAAATGGAAGCCTTTTTAACCATAATCGTTAAAAAAAACAGATCTTATGAAGAGGACCCCGAATTCCCATCGAATGAGGAAATTTTGAGGTATCTGAAGGCTTCTGGTATTGTTTATGGCATAAATCTCCAGGCAATCGAGCGATATTCAAGACGAGGTAAATACGGCGAAACTTTACAAATCGCTAAAGGGAAATATCCTATTGCTGGAAGCAGTGGTAGTGTTGAATATTTTGTCAGGGGAGGCAATAATGAACAGATGAAGATTGATTCAGATAAATTTGAGTCTATCCAATCCAAATTCCAAGCACAGTACGTCCAGAAAGGTGATTTATTAATCAGAAAACTTTTCCCAAATAAAGGCTTCGAAGGGATAACTGTAACGGGGAACAAAATCAGAGCTGCTGCTGGCAAAGAGATTTTCCTTTGCGCCGGAAGGAATACGCACATTGGAGATGAGGAACAGACTGAATTGCGAGCTTCAGCGGATGGTGTGGTGTCAATTCAGGGAGATGTTGTCCACATTGATGGGACTAAACTAAACAACAGCGACGTTGACAGCGCCACAGGTAATATCAGCTTCCCTGGAAATATTGTCATCCTTCGGGATGTCAAAGACGGGATGATTGTGCGCGCTGGCGGCAACATCGAAGTCAATGGCCAGGTAGAAGACGCTCTGCTGGACGCTTCCGGCGATATCAAGATCAAAGGCTCTTTCATAGGTTCAGGAAAAGGCGAAGTCCATGCAGGCGGCGACGTACACGTGCGCAAGATATTTAATCAGACGATTAAAGCGGGAAAATCGGTGTTTGTGTATGATCTGGCCCAAAATGCCATCATCATGGCTGGCGAACGCATCGCGGCGACCTTTTATGATGGGGTCATTGAAGGTGGACATATTCAGGCAAAGTGGAATATTGTGACAAATGTTCTGGGTAACTCCAATGGTGACGAAACCATTGCGGAGATATCAGGGAAAGCAGCTTCGGAAAATCGGTTAATCGAAATTTCGCGTAAACTTGAAAGCAAGCATATTGAATTAAAAGATTGCTATTATGATATTCAGATATTGGAATCGCTGCGCAACGGCGGTCTTCCCGATCCGAACTCAGATAGTAAAATTCGTGAACTGAGTAATCGGATCGCTCAGTTGGAGTTTGCCATAAGCACTCTGGATAAAGAGGAGGCTGATATAGAGAGAAAGATCGCTGACATGGGAGCTCCCGGTACGATTCAGGTTCGAATAAGGATATTTCCTGGAGCCATGATCAAGATCAATGATGCTGAACTGAAAATAAAAGAAATACTCAGATCGTCGTTGTTAAAAGAGGACTCGGGTATGATCACACGGGCTGCCAAAGGACTGGCAACCACGATATAGTAGGTAATTATGTTGACAGAGACAATTGATAGAAATATTGAACCGGACTGCTTCTCTAAAAAAAGGAAATCATGACAGAAGCGGGTAGAAGAATCGACGTCGAAATTGCTCCCTCCGGGTATCAGGCGTTTGTTTATGTCGATCCCTGGGCAATTCCCGGCGCTCTGGGCCGGCCGATCACACTCCAGGAAATACAGGCAGCTCTAAAAGCCCAGAATGTCACTTTCGGGATCGACGAAGATGTGATCAACTCGATCATCAACGAGCAAAAGTGGAAGCAGAAAATTCAGGTCGCTCAAGGTCACGTTCCTGTTAAAGGCAGGGACTGCGAAATCGAATACTACTTCAACACCGACAGCAAACCCCGCCCGAAAGAACTAAATGACGGATGTGTCGATTATAAAGATATTGGTTTAGTCAATCTGGTGGAAAAGGACGATGTTATCGCGCGCCGCATTCCAGCGGAACCCGGCAAAGCCGGCATTACAGTTAGGG
>JAHJDJ010000104.1 GCA_018812585.1 bacterium | reverse complement strand
CGGAGATGATGCGCACCATTCGTGATGAAGCCCGCAACCGCACCGACGACATCACCGTCCTGGAATTTTCACCGGCAGTTGAATTGCTCCTTAACGACAAGGGACACTGCGCCGGAGCGCTGCTCTATAACATGGAAACTGCCGAATACTACGTCGTCAAAGCCAAGTCAGTGGTGATGGCAACGGGCGGCAGCGGTCGTCTGCACGTACAGAACTTCATGACCACTAACCACTACGGCGCGACGTTTGATGGCGTGGTGATGGCTTATCGCGCGGGTGTGCCGATCTGCTTCCTGCATACCATTCAGTATCACCCCACCGGCGTGATTTTCCCGGAACAGGCTGAAGGCATCCTGATCACAGAGAAATTCCGCGGCGCAGGCTCCAATCTGGTCAATGTTGAAGGCAACCAGTTCGTCTTCGAACGGGAGCCGCGCGATATCGAAGCGGCCAGCATCATCAAGGAATGCGTAGAAGTGGGCAAAGGTGTACCGACTCCGACCGGTAAATTCGGAGTCTGGCTGGACAGCCCCATGCTGGATGTGATGTTCGGTGAAGGCTACGTAAAAAAAGAATTCCCCGGCAAGTTCATCCTTTATTCCCGCTTTGGCATTGACATCGGCAAAGAACCGATGCTGATCTACCCGACGCTGCACTACCAGAATGGCGGTCTGGAATTCCAGGCTGACGGCGCGACCTGTTTACCGGGTCTTTACCTGGGCGGCGAAGTCGGCGGCGGCACTCACGGCGAAAATCGCTTGATGGGTAATTCGCTGCTTGATATCATGGTCTATGGCCGTATCGCAGGCAAGAGCGCTGCGGAATACGCCAAGAATCAGGCAGAGGACGGCGCGTTGAATCTGGATCATGTCTCCAAGTATCAGAAAGAGATGGATGACGCCGGTGTCGAAACCGACCGTATCTCTCCGATGCTGCTGCCGGATTACACCCTTGAACATGTCAAGTCAAAGCAATTCACGGCCAATTATGAGGGTACGATAAGGTAGGGGATACAACTACAAACACTAAAGGGCGATCCACTTGGATCGCCCTTTTTTTTGTGTTCAGGTGACATTACATTGTTGCTTTGACTCTCTCTTCCTGCGACATATTTGCCAGTTTCTTGACTTCTGCGATGTCCAGTTTAAGGCCTTGCGCGACGCGGGTCCCGTAATCTTCATCGGCCAGGAAGAAGAGCGCGGTCTGGCGGAGTTGAATGGGTCTTTTAGCTCCGCTCAAATGGTTGACGATATTGCCGATCAGATGATCCCGGTCGGTGTCCGTCATTACCTTACGATAGAGTTCACCAGCCTGCACGAAATCATCCTGTGCGAAGGTATATGGATGACGTCCAGCCCAGCCCTCCAACTTGATTTGTGGTGGAGCCACAGAGGGATCCGGTTCCGGGCCGCCGAGGGTGTTGGGATAATAGTTGGGGCCGCCGCCGCTGTTGCCTTTAAAACTCATGGAACCATCGCGTTGTCCCGTATTTACTGGTGCGGCTTTGGCTGAATTGACAGGCAGCAGCATATAGTTCGTTCCCAGGCGGTGCCGATGGGTGTCAGGATAAGAGAAAATGCGGCCTTGCAGCATTTTATCGGGCGACGGTGCGATGCCGGGCACCAGGTGACCGGGTGAAAATGCGGCCTGTTCCACGTCGGCGAAGTAGTTCTGCGGATTGCGATCCAGGACCATGCGCCCGACAGGAATTAAAGGGTAGTCGGTGTGCGGCCAAACTTTGGTGATGTCAAAGGGGTGGAAGCGGTACTTGGGAGCATCTTCCGGCTGCATGATCTGAACGAAAACCGTCCAGGATGGAGGATTTCCTGAGGCGATGGCATCAAACAGATCGCGTGTGGCATGATCGGAATCTTCACCCGCCAGTTTTGTGGCTTCCTGACGGGTTAAGGTCTGCACTTTCTGATCGGTCTTAAAGTGGATCTTAACCCAAACATAATCCCCCTGTTGATTATACCACATGAAGGTGTGACCGCTGTAGCCGTTTATATGACGGTAACCCTTAGGTGTCCCGCGATCAGAAAACAGAACCGTGACCTGGTGAATGGATTCCGGCGTTAAGGAGAGGAAATCCCAGACCATGTCGGGGTCCTTCAGATTGGTGACCGGGTTGCGTTTCTGGGTGTGGATGAAATCGGGGAACTTTAAAGGATCGCGGATGAAAAAAACCGGCGTATTGTTTCCCACGAAATCGTAGTTGCCTTCTTCTGTGTAAAATTTTACGGCAAAACCACGCGGGTCACGCTCGGAATCCGCTGACCCTTTTTCACCGCCAACAGTAGAGAAGCGTGCGAAAACTTCCGTCTTTTTCCCAATTTGCGATAGAAAGGCCGCGCGAGTAAATTTCGTTACGTCATGTGTTACTTCAAAATATCCTGAAGCTCCAGCGCCTTTTGCGTGAACGACTCGTTCCGGTATACGTTCCCGATCAAAATGAGCCAGCTTCTCCATCAGGTGGGTGTCTTGCATGAGCACAGGCCCCATGGCTCCTGCGGTCTGGGATTGCAGATCATTGTCAACCGGAGCGCCTGTGCTTAAGGTGAGAGTCTTTTTAGGGTCTGACATAATCATCTCCTTTTGTTAGTATGCTTTGTATATATCGAGATGTGGCAGGTCTTATCCAGGCAGTATATCTGACGCGACCTGATTGTAAATAAGAATTATTCTTATTTAATGATACGACGAAATATATCATGAATGCAACTATTTTTTCACTATTTTTT
>JAHJDJ010000103.1 GCA_018812585.1 bacterium | reverse complement strand
TCTGCTTTGGGAGCAGAAAGTCGTCGGTTCAAATCCGGCCGCCCCGACCACAAGCGTTCTGGTTAGAACGTTTGCCCGACGTTGAAGAAGAACTGTACCTTATCCTCACCCGAGCGCGCATCGACATTGAATCCGACGTCTCCGCGCACAATACCAATCGGCGTATTGATCCTCAGCCCGAATCCCGGCGCCAACCGCATTTCTCTAAGCTGAAAATCCCTTATCTGCCACCAGACATTACCCACATCCAGGAAAGCCGCAGCTCCAATCATTTTATAGATCGACTGACGGATCTCTACCGCATTCCAGACCAGTTTGAACTGGCCTCCCAGGGGTGTACCGTCTTCGTCCAGAGGCCCCGCCAATTGATACCCGATCGCTCGCAGTGAATTGGGACCACCCGTATAAAACCGTTCATTCAAGGGAATTTCATCCGAACCGCCCAGATGATCCATCCACCCGACCTCTAAGGCTGTACCGAAGACTGTATTGGAACGGAGAGAGTAAAACCATTTCCCCCGCCAGATAGAACGCAGGAACGTATCGTCTCCACCTAAAAACGATCCGGCAAGTTCATTGCTCCATTCCAGGTAAATACCCCTCCGGGTGTTAAACATGTTATCCCGGGAATCAAAAACCGGGGAGACTTTCAAGCTGCGAACGAAACCATCCAGATTTTCCGGTAGAGGCGAGACTTCAACGTGGCTTAATTTAGACAATTCGTTTCTGAACGTGATCGTCAGCGAGGTGTAGCGCCCCAAGCTTCGGCCAACAGAAATCCGCCCACCCTGTCTTAGGATGTGATATCCCGGTTCTTCAGCATAATCGACCCAGGCATTGATGTCAGTTCTCCATCTTGTGCCGAATGTCCAAGGCTCTGAATACGATGCTTCAACACCGCGATACACAAAGCTTATACGTGGCGTGATACCGAATTTTCTGCCCGTGCCATATAGGTTGTTGAAATAGATCCCTAATTTGGCTCTGGCTTTTTCAAAAGTGCCATACCCCACAGACGCTGTCAGTTCGATAGCGTCATTTTCTTTCAACTCAATGGCAATGTCTTTTTCGGTTGAATCGCCAGTGGAAGGGGGAACTGGTCTGATGAACACGCTCTGAAACAGACCGGTCAAATAGAGTTGCCGCTGTGATTTGAGGAGCGCTGAACGCTTGACAATGTCGCCTGGTTCGAAAGAAAGCTCTCGGTCCACGACGTTTGGTCTGGTCCGATCATTGCCTAGATGATTAATCTGAGCGATATGGAACTGGGTACCCTCTGTAATATGAAAGTCGACCAGCGCCAGATGCGTCTCGGAATTAACGCGCACATCGGGTTGGATATCAGCGTTTAAAAACCCTGCATTGGCGTACTCAATCAGCATCGCAACAGTCGCGTCTGCAACCCGCTTCTGGCGGTAGGGATCATCTTTATTAAGTATGATGTGCATCTGCAGCACGCTGTCGGGAAAAACCACATTACCGAAAATGCCGATTCCTTCGACCATCGTCCGGTTGCCTTCATCGAGGGTAATCTCAAGGTCGATTTTGTGTGTGTCACTGTTGCGTGTTACAACCGTATCGACGATTCCTGCTTCAAGATATCCCTGATTCTGGTAGTAGCGGATGACACTGTTTAAATCTTCGACGAAAACAGCCTGATAAAATTTCTTGCGTGAGAACAAACTGGTTGTTCTGGTCAGCATTACTTTCTTCAAACGGTAGTCACTGATCTCTTCATTTCCTTCGAAGTGAATACGGCTGACGCGCCAATTTTTTACCTTGTCCGCTGATAGAGCGGACCCGGCAATCACGATCAGAAAAAATAAACTGTAAGCCAGGTGACGAAGAGTTTTCATTTAATACCAATCTTATATTTCAAGTCGATACCCGCATTACCGATCTGATCGGTTTCACTTTCGACCCAGAACGATTTCGTCAGGCGGTAATCGACCCGGATGCTCTTTTCGTTGAAATGTCCCACATTCGTGGTGTAGGTTACTTCCATGCGCTCGGAGATTTTCTTGGAAGCGACCAATTGCGGTCCCCAGGATTTACCGAAGTTGAATAGATTACCTTCTATGCTGACGTTATCCAATCCTGTCACACTAGTCAGATTGCGGGACAGATACCCCGATATCTTCTGGCTGGAAAGCTCACCGGCGCGGTCTAAGAGAATTTCCGTACGGGAAGGTTCTTCTCCCTCCAGAGTTTTTCCGGTTAATTGCTGCCGGGTGGCGCCCAACGTAAGCAGGCTGATAATATCAGTTTCTTCCAATGGAGGATCTGAGGTCAATTCAACTACGGTTTCATCCATCGGGCCGGTGATCGTGAGGGTAATGCTGTAAGTTGTCGCTTCCAGAGCCTGATAATTCCGTACCGAGGTTTGTGCCTGCAAATCCACGATGGGGTTGATGCGGTCGGGATCGATAAAATCAACGATACCTTGGGTAATTTTGAACTTCCTATCGAGGAATAAAAGATAACCTTCTTCAACGGTTGTTCTTCCCGCTAAATTTATCTGTGTTGGTGTGCCGCTGATTTCCATTTCCGGATGCAGTCTCAAGCGCGCGATATTATTATCGATCCAGATTTCTTGACTGTCTTTGATGCGCAACTCAAGCCGCGTCTTTGCGATATATTCAGGCCATTCAGGGGCTGGCTTCTGAACCTTCTGGGCAAATGGCAGCAAGGTCTGTGGCTGAAAATCAGCCAGAATCTTGGTTTTTCCAAATACGATATCGCCATCGAGTTGCAGTTTATCAGCTTCTCCGAAATAGTGAAATTCTGCCGACTTCAGGTTCATGCTAAGCTTTTTATGCTCGGTATGTTTTATATTCCGCAGGGAAATAGTCAGGTCAACATCTTTTAGAGCCAGATTCTCATGAGATAGTCTGCCTTGTGCCGATATCCAACCATCATCGTCCAACCTTAGCGAGAATGAATCAAGCCACGCAGTAGATCGATCAAATCTTAATCTAGCTTTACCTCCCAGGAGTTCATGATCCAATTCGGGCACTTTGAGGCTCAACTGAGTGACATCAATGAAACCATCTATCCTGGGATCAGAGAGCGAACCAGTCAAGTCAATTCTGGAGTGCAATCGGCCATTCAACTGCTGTATCTGCGGTAGAAACGGCTGCAGAACAGCCAATTGGACGTCATCTGTAACCAATGTCAGATCAATTTGGGCTGGCGACCAGATGCCATTGCAGGAAACGAGCACCGAATCTGAAATCAGCATTTCTGTATTGAGATCGAATTGACGCCGGTCGGGCGTTGTGACTCTGGCTTTCAGAAAGAGGGGAATATCACCGAAAAACCCAGATAAGCTGTCCAGGATGACCACGTCAGATTCGAGCTTAAGATACATGTCGATATGATGAAATTCAGAATTGATCTTATTCAGCACAACCGAGGCAGAATCAAACCGCACCGTTCCAGAGGGCAGGATGTTTTTAAGTGTTCCGGTCCAGCGCAAATCGTAAACGCTGGTTCCGCCGAGTGAAACTGAATAGGGCAAAAACGGGTTTAAGACTGCCAGCGGAAAGAGATTGCCATGTGCTTCGCCGGTAAATTTGCCTTCGTCTGAAATAACCGGTTTTCCCTTTTCCAAATTCAGGTCGAGCGACGCAGTCATCCAGGAATGATGGTTTCCAAGATAAAAGTTCAGCGACTCAAGAGTCAGCTCGTTGGGATTAAGATGCATGGTGGCAGAAACAGAATCCAAGTGAGCCGCTCCGATATTGAGGTTATTAAAATGCGCTACCGCTGTTGCTGCAGGCTTATCTGGCAATCCTGTGGCATTCAGGCTCAAGACCATAGCGCCGGAAGTTGCTGGCGCCTTTGGAAGATAATATCCCAGAGGCGTCAGGTCAGAGATCACAATTTCAGTTTGTAGTGCGATGTTTTTGAGAGCGGCCAGATCATAGGTGGCTTCAAGGGTGGCTAAGGTTCCAAAATTTCGGTCACGCAAAGCCACACTGGCCGTTCCGTCATAGTTTTCCAGACTGAAATCAGCATTGCCATAGACACTCAGGGTGTCCTGCAGGAAATCAAATTTCGAAAGGGTGATTTTGTCCTGATCTAAGATAATATCAACGTAACCTTCGGCAAAGTGTAGTGTCTTAAAGGCTGGATCAACGAATTCCGCAATGATTTTCCCCTGAAACTGATCCGGTGTGCCGCTGATCTTTCCTTGGTAAACGCAGCTTCCTGAGAAGTCTCGTATCTCCAGCGGCAGATTCACAGTATCCGGCAGTTGAATACGGCCTCCAAATACAAGATCCTCGATAGTCAGTTGTTTTCTGCTGTAGTGGATCGTGCTGCGCAGACTGTCTAACGGAAATCCCTGGTATTTGATACGATCAGCGCGGATTGCTGCCTGGATGATGGGATTTTCCATCGAGCCGGAAAGCTCACCTCCCATCTGCAAGCTACCGGTTAAGCCGGGGATATTCAACAATCCCACGGTATGCTTCAAGTGGTCGAATTCTACTTCGAATGAGCCTGACAAATCCGTCTTTGAGTATTGAACCTCAGCATCACCCATTACTCCTTCGCCCCTAAACTGGAGGTTGGCAGCACCGTTACCGATCGTTGCTATAGCTTCGAAATCGGAGATCCGTTTTTGTTGGTAGTAAACATTCTTGACGCGCACGTTTGCATCGAAGGATGTTTGAGTGACATTTTTCAGATTCCCCCGAGCTGAAAGATGCCCTTCAATTTTACCCTGATAGGGTGACCGACTTTCGTAAAACAACCGCCAGATTTCACTTACCTGGAAATCCGAAACCAGGATCGATGAAGAGTATGAATTGATACTGTCGAGATAAACTTCACCGGAAATCCCGAAATAACCGCCCAATGTACGCGCTTCAAGCTGCCGCAAGTACAATACTCCTGCTTCAAACTGTCCATCCAGCAGGAGAGCATCGAGATGCAATGCCCCCATTTGCAGATCTGGGGCAGTCAAATTACATTGGATGTTGGGCTGAGAGAGACGACCAGATGCGCTTAAGGCCAGGCGCAGATCTCCTGACACCGGCAGGATCACTTCTGGCAGATACTGTTTCAGAGACGCCGCTAATTCTACGGGATTACCTTCCAGTAGAAGTTTCGCATTGACTAAGGTATCATCTTCCGAAAAAGCAGCGTTGCAATTTCCTGTCATGATCATGCCTGGAAGTGAGAATTGCAGCGAATCGACTTCCAAAGCAGTTCCATTGATCGTGCCTGCGAAAAAGAGATCCACTATGTCAAGACTGGATTGCGCATAACTGATCCGGTTGGTATCCGTGTGAACGGTATAACGATATCCGGCATCGTCTTCGTGGTCAAGGGAAGCGCCAAGATTGTTTATCTCAATGCTGTTCAGATCTGAACTTTGATCGAGGTAAGATAGATATCCACCGCTCAGGCGGAGCTCTTTGATGATGGGAGTGAACTTTTTAGCATCCGGTCTTTTCCGGGCGCCAGTTACTGGAAAGGCGGGCAGATTCAGTTTTCCGGCAGTGTCTTTTGCAATATTAAGATCGAGATTTGTCAGAACGATATCGTCAATATAGATTTCACGTTGCAGCAATCTTCCCAGGCGAAAAGCTGTCCGGGCCTCTTTCAGATACAGCAACGTATCGGGATGGGCTGTATCGGCGTCTTGTATTAGCAGGTCACTAATTCTTAGACGTGAAAAGAGATTCGTTTCCAGAGAACCGATCTGCACGCTGCGCTGAAACACTGACGACAGCTTGGCTTCGAGAAAGTTCGCTAAAACGCGTTCACCGAGTGGTTGAGTCAGCAGTATCACTGCGCCGGAGACGGTCACCAGCAGGGCGATAACCACCCAGATTAAGAGACGGTGGATGATTTTACGATTTGATTTCAGTGTTGATTCCAAACAAAAGCCCTTTGATCAAGCAATATACCGTTAAATCGAAGCTGAATCAAGCGAAAAGAGATGCCAGTGATAGAAATTTGACATAGTTGAGACTCAATATATATGAATGGGGTACTGTAATATACTCGGTCTTATTAATTAAAGATTCTGCTAATAATCTAACAAGACTTCAAATCAATGGAACTTCTTTTTCGTAGATTAAGTAAGTCAAGAGACGCGAAATCCCCGAAACAGGAATTCATCAACCAACTAAAACAGTGACCACCTGGATGCTGACTGGTAAAACTACTACCTTCCTGATTATATTGATTATTGGATTTTCGGGACTTTCCGTAAATCAGCTCCATGATTTGATACATCCCTGTTCCAATCTCACAGAAGACTTCCCCATTGCGCACGACCACAATGGACCGACTGAACCTCATTCTGATGAAGCGGAGGATTGCGGACAGCACTGCTGTATGTGGTCTTCCTTTGTAACCATCCTGGATCATCATTCCATCGGGCAGATCGATCAACCTTCTTTGCTGCCTTTTCCCACTCCCGAATTGCTGCCCGATTCCCCCGAATTGGACGGCATCGACCGCCCTCCGAGACCCGACACTATCTAATCGGTAACATCCGTTCGCTCTAATCTGACGACCCACTGACAGCATTAAGGTGTCTTAGGTGGTGTGCTGTTGTCTCAGAGCTCTATCCGGTTTAACTCAAATTGACCTTCGAGGATTCCTATGGTTAAGTATCTATCTCGGTTGGGATTGGTATTTGCTTTATCGGTAAAATTAGTATCAGCCGGTGACATAACAATTCACGAGATAATCCATCATGCACTGACTCATCACCCGGATGCAGAAATTGCTGACGCAACTGTCTCGGCAGCGGAAGGGAGCAGGCTTTCCGGATTATCTTTTTCTTCTCCTGTAATTGCACTGGAATATGAAGGGATTGCTGAAGGATCAGCGCTGCAGGACTATGAAGAGAGGCGCCTCACCATCAGCCAGGAGCTTGATTTTCCTTTACATATCCTTTGGAATTCCGGTATACAAAACGCTGTTGTGGACCGGGCTCGAGCAGAATCAGTTGCCCATCTGCTGGATCTGGAAAGGGAGGTTCGTTTGGCTTACCTCGCTGCCTGGTCAGCCCAGAACCGGGTAAAGATTCAGGAGGAAAACGCCCATCATCTGGAATCCTACGCCAGCAAGATTGAACGCATGCAGGAACTGGGAGAAGCAAGCGTTTTAGAAGCCCGTAGCGCCAGAGTGGAAGCGATCCTGGCAAAGAACGATTTTGATGCAGCCAAAAGGGACGCAGCCGTGTCAATGAAGAATCTGCAGAATCTGGCAGGTATTGACGTTCAGAGTGCTGTTCTATCATCGCCTTTGACGTCCATGGGGGAAATACTTAATTCACATGAGTTAGATTCTTTCGCCTCAAATCCTGAGGCGCAAGAACTGCAGGCTGAAATCCGTGCTGCAAAGTATGAAAATCTGATTGCCTTAACAGGGTGGCTGCCGGAGTTAGAACTCGCCTATTTTCAGCAGGATATCCCCGTTGAGGAGAATTCTAATTTCTGGGGAATCGAAGTTGGGTTTTCAGTTCCTCTCTGGTTCTGGTGGGGTGGCAGAGGTGAGATCCAGACCACCCGCGCTCAAAAGCGTATAATGGAGAATGAGCTGAGAGCATTTGAGATCGATTTTGCATCGCAATGGAACGAAGCCGAGGAAAGCTATCAGGCGGCAAATGAAATGCATCAGATTTATAATGAGCAATTGATACCCTTAGCCAGAGAAACGGCGCAGTTAGCCGAGAAATCCTATTCGTTAGGCGAAGCGACCTATCTCGAAGTCTTGCAGGCGTTGGGTAATTTTAATAGGATCCGATTAGAGCATCTGGAATCGGAAGTTGAACTTTATCGCATTAGCAGTGAAATAGATAGGCTCTTAGGTAAATCGATTGCATCGACAGAAAATGCACCATGATAAATGAAACGAAGCAAGGAGTACTCATGAGAATTATGAAATGGTTTGTTTTCTCCTCCATTCTTGCAATGCTGGCAATCGGCACGAGCCAGGCGCAGGAATGTGGACCTTCCTGTCCGGTATGTTCAGGAAATACAGAAGGCGCGTTGCTTGCCCAGAACTCACTGATGATATCCGGATTAGCAATCCCAGAATCTGATGATGAAAAAGCGGTATTCAACGTACGTTATGGAATTTTCAAATGGATTGATGCCGGAGTAGGTTTTGCGGTCGAAGCTGAAGAGTTGCTTTGGAGCGTACGAGTTCAGCCGATTACGGAGAAAGAATCAAATTGGCGGCCTGGTATCATTGCAGGCATCGGCAGCGTGCAGATTGGCGGGAGTGATCAGTCAGGATACTGCCAGGCTACGAAATCATGGGAATTTTCAGAAAATTTTGCTTTACGACTATCCGGGGGAATTGCAACGCTTTTACCGGATTTTGACCAAGCCTATTTCCTGGCAAGCGCTACCACTAGTATCTCTGAAAAATACAGTATCTTTGCCAGTTATGACGGCCGCTCCTTCCACGAGGGCGTCTCCTGGATACCCGTTGATTGGCTGACCGTATCATTTCTAATGGTAGAAAGCAGTACACCGGCGGCCTCATTGGCACTGAATTTACCTTTAGGAAAAGAATAGTCTGATAATCATATCTCATTAATCATTTCGCAATGGATTTCAAACCAGGTGGTTAATTTTAAGTATGTGAATTGATTTAAGAAAAGGCAGAAGTCATGAAGAGAAGTACAAAAGGAATATTACTGGCGTTGCCACTAATCTCGCTGGCAGTGATCATCTTCGTAAGTGGTTATCAATATACACAAGCGCAGCAACAGTCCGGGCATGATCACTCAGAGGAAGTCGAGACGACTCCAATCGATGAACATGCAGGACATGACCATGCCACTGAAAGCGCGCCGGAGTTGATTGATGAACATGCTGGGCATGATCACGAAGCTGAAGAAGAGGGCGTCGTTCACTTGGAACCGGAAGCGCTGACTGCGGCAGGAATTACGATGGCGTCTGTAGAATTGCGGACACTCAGTGAGACCATTGCTCTGACAGGGAGCGTGGAACCGCACCCTGATGGCGAGGCGATCATCGGCAGTCTGATCGAAGGTCGAGTGGTCCAGTTTTTCGCGGATCTCGGAGATCAGGTTACCGCAGGTCAGCCGTTATGTGCGATAGAGTCGCCCGTCGCTTGGGAAGCGGAATCTGCCTTCATCAACGCAAAAGCGGAATTGGAATATCTTCAATCCGATCTTTCAAGGCAACAAATGTTGGTTGAGGAAGGCATCGGGTCCCAAAAGGAACTTCAGGAGATTGATTCCCGATTGAAGTCCGCTGAAGCTACCTTTATAGCTGCAGAGAGAACTCTGAAAGCTATTTCTCTGGTCTGTGAAGATCTCAGCGACTTAACTGGTTTGGATTGCCCGTCGGGTCTTATTATGCTTAGCAGCCCGGTAGATGGTTCTGTGGTAGAGCGCACTGCGCGAGTCGGTATGTATGTTGAACCCGATGCTGATCTTTTTCATATCGTCGATCTGAATCGGCTGCGGGTCAAGGTAGAGATTCCCGAACGCTACCTATCCAGCCTGTATCCCGGCGCGAGAGCTACCATCTCTCTTCTGCATCAGGTGCATGGTGAAATTAATGGAAGTATCGATCGTGTTGCCAGCAAAATTAATCCTGATACCAGAACCGCAGCGGCCTATGTAACGTTGCAGAACGCGGGTGACAGTTTTGTGCCGAACGCTTTTGTTTCGGCTGAAATATTCATCGGGAAAGCGGAATACGTCCTGGCTGTACCGCTGGAATCAGTGCTTCAAGATGAACACGGTGACAATTTAGTATATGTCCAGTCAGCTCCTCACGAATTCGTATCGCGAGAAATCACGACCGGTCGGAGAATGGATGGCTGGGTCGAAGTTCTCGGAGGTCTCGAAAAGGGGATGATTGTAGTTCAATCCGGTGCTTTTGCTATCCAATCAGAGTCATTAAAGGGACAATTCAGTCCCGGATGCGTTCATTAACGGAAACTTGCCATGTTATCCAGAATCATAGATCTCTCACTGAAACAGCGCGTACTCATCGGAATTTTCGCTATCGCATTGGTCGGATCAGGTATCTGGTCCTATCAGCAGATTCCAGTAGACGCATTTCCCGACATTTCACCGGTTATGGTGCCGGTCTTTGCAGAAGCTCACGGCTTAGCTGCCGAAGAGGTGGAGCGGCTGATCACATTTCCGATTGAAGCCGCCATGAACGGCCTGCCGGACGTAACGGACGTCAGGTCCACGTCGGCTTTCGGTATGGCAGTCGTTTACGTCTATTTCGAAGACGATACCGACATATACTTTGCCAGGCAACTGGTAGCTGAGCGGTTAAATGCTGCGCTGGCTGATCTCCCTGACATGCATGAACCGCCGGGTTTGGGGCCGATTTCGTCTGGTTTGGGAATCGTCTTCATGTACTACCTGGAAGCCGATTCCACAGTTGACACGGACGGAGTGCCCTTAGATATCTATCTGCGAACACTAAATGACTGGGTGATAAAATATCAACTGAGGACAGTTCCCGGCGTGACAGACGTTCTTTCCATGGGTGGAAATGTTCTGCAATATCAGGTGCATGTCAATCCGCTCCAGTTGATCGCTTACCAGTTGACCATGGATGATATTGTAGATGCCATCGAATCAAATAATCGCAACGTGGGTGGACAGTTTGTTGTGCGCGGCCGCATGGAATATCTGATTCGCGGATCCGGTCTGGTGAAGGACGTTGATCAATTAGCTGCTATAAAAGTTAAGGAATCTTCTGGTACGGTGATCACCTTAGCTGACGTGGCGCGTGTTGAGATCGGTCCGGAAATTCGTCGCGGCGTCGTCTTGAAACAGGGAGTTGGTGAAGTTGTCATCGGTCTTGTCATAAAACTTTACGGCGAAAATACCAGTCAGGTTATTGACAACCTTTACGCCAAGGTGGAGGAGATTCAGCGTGCTTTACCTGAAGGCGTTTACATGGTGCCATATTATGAACAGGCAGAACTGGTCGCCCGGGCGACTGGCACGGTGAAAAATGCCTTGCTGATCGGCGCAGTTCTGGTAATCCTGGTACTGCTGCTGTTCCTGGGAAATATCAGAAGCGCCATAGTAGTAATTGCATCCTTCCCGATTTCAGTTCTAGTCGCGTTTCTCTTGATGAAAATTACAGGCTTGTCTGCCAACCTCATGTCCCTGGGGGGTTTAGCGATTGCCATCGGAATGATGGTGGACGGCTCCGTGGTTATTGTGGATAATATTTGGAGGCATCTCTCGACAGACAACCATGATGAATCATTCATAGAGCTGATTGGCCGCGCCTCAAAAGAGGTAGCCCGCCCCATCGCTTTTGCCACACTGATCATCATCGTGGTTTTTCTGCCGCTGTTTACCTTGCAGGGGGTAGAAGGGAAGATGTTCAGTCCCATGGCTTCGACTCTGACCTTCGCGCTGATCGGTTCCATGGTGTTTACTTTCACATTAGCGCCGCTGCTTGCCTCACTTCTGTTAAATCGAAACATAAAGGCAAAAGACAGCCGTTTTGTTACGCTGTTGAAGAGGCTATACGAGCGCTCATTGCAGCGTGTTCTTAACAAGGGTCGTATGGTAGTGATTGCAGCTCTGTTAGCTCTGCTGATCAGTCTGATGTTGATACCTAACTTAGGAACGGAATTTATTCCCACGTTGGAGGAGGGGTCTATCCAGGTGCAGGTCGTCGGAGCCCCATCGACCTCGCTGGAAGAGATGACCCGCATCATGGCCTTGATGCAGGATAAAGTCGCCCAACATGCCGAAGTGACATATGTGCTGATTCGTATTGGCCGCCCGGAGGCAGGTTCCCACCCTCATCCCGTGAATACTGCCGAAATCATGGTCGGACTTAAACCTTACGGCCAATGGTCAGGCGGCAGGGATAAACAAGATCTGATTGCAGACCTCCGGATAGACCTGGAATCATATCCCGGGTTACAGTTCCACATCGCTCAACCGATTCAGAATGAGTTCGACGAATTGCTCTCCGGCGTTAAAGCAGAATTGGCCGTCAAAGTCTATGGCGATGATATGACCATCCTGCGGCAGAAAGGCGAAGAGATCAAAGCGCTGATGTCAGCGGTAGAAGGCATCACTGATCTTTCCGTGGAACAATCTTTCGGACAGCCCCAGATTGTGGTGGAGGTCGATGTGCCAAAAGCCTCACGCTATGGGCTCAATGTCGATGATGTGATGGAAATGGTGGAATTGGGTATTGGGGGTGAAGTGATTGGGCAGGTTTATGAAAACGTCAGGAGGTTCGGAATATTTGTGCGTCTCGATGAGCCTTACCGTAAGGATGTGGAGAAAATCAGTCAGTTGATGATTAATACACCGGAAGGAAAGCTGATACCCATCTCCAGTGTCGCTGAAATCCGCGAGGAGATCGGGCCTATTCAGATCAATCGCGAGAAGAATCAGCGCCGCGTCGTTGTACAGGCAAACATCGAGGGACGCGATCTGGGCGGCGTAGTGTCAGATATCCAACATCAACTATCTGCAAATCTGGATCTACCCTCAGGTTATTTCATCGAGTATGGCGGTCAATTTAAAAATCAGCAGCGCGCCATGGCTCGCCTCGGGATTATCGTCCCAATAACGCTGTTTCTAATCTTCCTGCTGCTCTATTCGGCGTTTGGTTCCATACGTCATGCGCTCTTGATTTATGCCAATATACCGTTTGCCCTGATTGGCGGAGTGCTGGCGTTGTTTATTTCGGGTCAGTACCTCTCCGTGCCGGCATCGGTGGGTTTTATTGCGCTCTTCGGAATTGCAGTTCTGAATGGAGTGGTAATGGTCAGTTATTTTAACGACTTGAAGAAGAGAGGATTACCCTTGGATCAGGTTGTTATGGAGGGTTCGATACTGCGGATGCGTCCAGTTCTGATGACTGCGATGACAACTATGATCGGACTGGTTCCGCTGCTTTTCTCAGGAGGACTTGGATCTGAGGTTCAACGTCCGTTGGCTACCGTTGTTGTGGGAGGCCTTTTTACATCGACAGCGCTGACATTATATTTACTGCCTCTGCTCTATAAGGTCATTGAGAAGAAATGGGGCGTAGCTGATTAACCTGAGCTGAAACGCGTTTTGATCGACTGCAGCTTCCGTGGTTGCAACGGTTTTCGTCCTATCGCGTCAATGGCGCCAATCGCTGCCTCAGCCGCAGACAGGGTGGTGATCAACGGCAATCCCAGGCGGTAAGCTGTTTCGCCAACAAAGCGCTCATCATAATATGACTCCTGCCCCAGAGGTGTGTTGATCAGCAGTTGGATCTCGCCATTCTTCATCAAGTCCACGATGTTAGGACGTCCCTCATTGACTTTGTAAACGAAATCTGCTGTGCAGCCATGCTCTTGCAGATAGGTTTGTGTATTCCTCGTCGCTACTATCTTAAATCCTAACCTGACCAGGCATTGTGCCAGAGGCAGCACCCTTTCTTTATCGCGCTGGTTGACCGAGATGAAGACGTTACCGCCTGTGGGCAGGTAGGTCCCTGATGCATATAGCGCTTTGGAATAGGCTTCGCTGAAGGTATCGGCGATTCCCATGACTTCACCGGTTGAACGCATCTCTGGTCCGAGGAAAGGATTGATCCCTTCAAAACGGCTAAAGGGGAAAACCACTTCTTTAACCGCATACAGATTCGTAGCGAGATTTTCGATGATACCTTGATCTGATAGACTTCTTCCCACAATGCAGCGCGTGGCAACCTGCACCCAGTTGACGCCTGTTGCTTTCGATACGAACGGGATGGTGCGGCTGGCACGGGGATTCACTTCCAGGACGTAAAGTTGATCATCACGAAGTGCGAACTGGGCGTTCATTAAACCGATTACTTTCAGCGCAGATGCCAGTGTCTTCACATACGAAATCATCAGCTCTTGCTGATCTTCGGGCAACTTGATGGGGGGGAGGACGCAGGCGCTGTCTCCGCTGTGAATACCAGCCTCTTCGATATGCTGCATAATACCACAAACGATTGTATCATCACCATCCGAGACCGCGTCAAGATCGAATTCGAATGCGTCTTCGATATAACGGTCAATCAGCACCGGGTGCTCCGGCGTGACTTCACCGGCTGAATCCCGCAAATAGACGGCCAATCCCGCCTGATCATAAACGATCTCCATCGCTCGACCACCCAGGACAAAACTGGGCCGCACCAGTACCGGGTAACCGATGCGGTCCGCGATGGCTTCCACTTCGGTAAAATTATAAGCGATGCCATAGTCCGGATGTGGAATTCCTAGAGAATTCAGTAAAGCTCCGAACTTTTCGCGGTCTTCTGCTACGGCGATGCTATCTGGGCTGGTGCCCAGGATTTTTACTTGATGATGCTGCAGAGCGCTGGCGATTTTCAGGGGCGTCTGTCCGCCAAACTGTACTACGATCCCATCTGGCTGTTCCACTTTGCAGATTTCCAGCACGTCTTCCAACGTGATCGGTTCGAAATAGAGTCTGCTTGATATATCATAATCAGTGGAAACGGTTTCAGGGTTGCAATTGATCATGATGCTGTCATAGCCTTCATCCCGCAGGGTCAGCGAGGCATGGACACAGCAATAATCGAATTCGATCCCCTGGCCAATGCGGTTCGGACCACTGCCCAAGACAATAATACGGGGCTTGCCGCTGCTGATTTTTTCCGTCTTGCCCTTTTCATAAGATGAGTAATAGTAGGGGGTATGCGCCTCAAATTCTGCCGCACAAGTATCGACAGGCAGGAATTTGGGCTGAATATCCTGCGCTTCCCGGAGTCGTCTAATGGTCGCCTCATCGCATTTAAAAATTGAAGCCAACTGGACATCAGAAAAGCCGTGACTTTTTGCCGCAATCAGAAGCTCGGGGCTTAAGGTATTTCGTAGAAAAGTAAAATCACTCCGTCCGTAGGGCGACAGCGCTCGCAGTTGTTTTTCTGTCTGGACAATCAGACTGATCTGGTCCAGAAACCAGGCGTCAATCCCGGTGATGCTGGAGATCTCTTCAATGGGAATTCCCATCTTGATCGCGTGTCGCAGGTAAAAAATCGTCTCAGGTCTGGGTGTGGCTAAAAGCCTTCGTATGGTCGTGCGCCACTCCTGCATCATATGTGGTTCAATTAGATCGGAAGAGAGGACATCGCGGCCATCGCTCCCCAATCCGCAGCGTCCCTGTTCCAAACTTCTTAGAGCTTTCTGCAAAGCTTCAGTAAATGAGCGACCGAATGCCATCACTTCGCCCACTGATTTCATCTGGCTGCCCAGAGTCTGGTTCACCGTCGGAAACTTCTCGAAAGTCCAGCGGGGGATTTTTACGACCACATAATCCAGAGCTGGTTCAAAGCAGGCTGGAGTTTTCTTCGTTATGGCATTAGAGAGTTCATCTAAGCGGTAACCGATAGCCAGCTTAGCAGCAATGCGTGCGATGGGGAAACCGGTGGCTTTAGACGCTAAAGCGGATGACCGGCTGACTCGGGGATTCATCTCAATAATGACCATGTGGCCATTTTGCGGATTCAGAGCGAATTGGATATTGCTGCCCCCGGTCTCAACGCCAACTTCACGAATCACAGCAAAAGCGGCATCCCGCATGACCTGGTACTCTTTATCTGTCAGCGTCTGTTGCGGAGCAACGGTGATAGAATCTCCGGTATGGATCCCCAGAGGATCGAAGTTTTCGATGGAACAAATTACCACGCATTGGTCGGCACAATCCCGCATCACTTCCAGCTCGAATTCTTTCCAGCCGATCAGAGCTTCTTCGATCAGCACTTCACCGACCGGGCTGCGCGACAACCCCCAGCGTACCCTCTCTTCAAATTCCTCGCGATTGAAAACTACCGATCCACCGACTCCCCCCAGAGTAAACGAAGGTCTGATGATGGCGGGCATCCCGGTTTCATTTCCGATTGACATCGCTTCATCCAGCGACCGTGCGTAGCCACCCTTGGGAAGATTCAATCCAATGCAGCGCATGGCAGTGATAAACTGATCCCGGTTTTCTGCCAATTCGATTGCTTCAGGGGATGCGCCTAAGAGCTTTACGCCATATTTTTCTAAAATCCCCGCTGAATTCAGATTCATGGCGAGGTTTAACCCGGTTTGGCCGCCCATAGTTGGCAGGATGGCATCCGGCTTTTCCATAGCGATGATTCGTTCTACGACGTCCGTCTCGAGGGGCTCAACATAAGTAGCGTCCGCCAAAGCCGGATCAGTCATAATTGTCGCCGGATTGCTGTTGACCAGAATGACTCTAATACCTTCTTCTTGCAAAGCTTTCACGGCTTGAGTGCCGGAATAATCGAATTCGCACGCCTGACCGATGACAATCGGGCCGCTGCCCAGTATCAGAATAGATTGTATATCATTTCGCTTGGGCATGAATCATTTCCTGAATAAAAGCATCGAAGTAGTTTAGGCTATCGTGTGGGCCAGGGCTGGCTTCCGGATGGTATTGAACCGAGAATACAGGCAGCGTCTTGTGTCGCAAACCTTCTACCGTACCGTCATTCAAGTTGACATGCGTTATCTGCCATTCAGCATCAATTGCAGAGTTCTCCACAGCAAAACCGTGATTCTGGCTGGTGATTTCAATGACTTTGTCTTGCTCCCGACGTACCGGATGGTTTGCTCCCCGATGACCGAAGGGCAATTTGAAGGTCTTATATCCCGCAGCTAACGCCAGCAATTGGTGCCCCAAACAAATTCCGAAGATAGGAATTTTACCAATCAAGTCAGCGATGGTATCAATGGCATACGTGACCGCAGCCGGATCGCCTGGGCCGTTGGAAAGCAGCACGCCATTATAATTTCCGTCGAGAATCTCCTGCGCTGTAGTCGCAGCAGGCAGAGTGGTGATTTCACATCCGCGGCGATTGAGCTCTTGAATTATATTCCGCTTTACACCGAAATCCATCACGGCAACGTGAAGTTTTACACCCTGATCCAAGCGACCCTTCCACTTAGACTCGTAACTGAATGGCGCTATATGACTGTTTCTCTGACAGGTGACTGCCGATGCCAGATCAGCGCCTGACATATCCGGAGACTGCAGGACGATGCTCCGAGCTTTCTCTATTGGTGTTTCAGTAGTAAAAATTCCACTGCGCATAGCGCCTCGATCCCTGATATGCAACGTGATGGACCGTGTGTCCGCTCCGATTAATGCAGGGATCTGAGCTGATTCAAGCGCTGCTGTCAGTTCGGATTCCGAACGCCAGTTGCGCGCCTGGGGCGATAAATTCCGCACGACAAGGCCGCTCACTTGAATCCTGTCAGATTCCATATCCAGGGTGTTCATCCCTACATTTCCGATGTGGGGGCAGGTGAAAACCATGATCTGGCGGCGATAAGAGGGATCTGATAGAATCTCCTGATAACCGCTATGCGAGGTGTTAAATACTGCCTCCCCGGTGCATTCGGATGCACCGATCAGTGCATCCCCGGGAAAGAGAGTGTTGTCTTCAAATAGAAGGTATCCGCCGGGATGATTATGTAAATTCATACGTTGTTCTTTTGTGGCTGGAGTATCACTGAAAGGTTTACCTAATAAACGACAAAAGAGTTTGAACTGCAACATAAAAAGTCGGGAAATCAGGAACGTATTGTTTGAGGTTAGAAAAAAATCAGGGCCATAAGCAGGCTCATGATCCCTTGAAGTGGAGATAACTAACCCGGATAAAGGCTCACGGTCAAGCTGATGTATTTCCGCCATTCAGATTGTATGCGAGGTGCTTCGAAGTCGTTTGAACTATAATTTCCAGGCTGAGAGGCTCATTTTTTCATGCTATTAATTTAATGACAACTTTTGGAAATCCATATTCAATAACTGTTTCAAGATTTCCACAGGCTGTTCTTATATCATTTTGAAATATTATCTGCATAGATATTCTGAGAAGTTATCGATTATTCCGAACAAAAAACAAACATAAAATAAAAAATCCGATAAAAATGCCTTGACAATGAGTAGAGTTAATGGATATATTTGCAAAGATATACTTGAAGTATCATATATCGACTAAACCGGATCTGTATAGGGGCGTTGTTATTATAGGTTTTTATTATGGGTTTAAACTCATTTCCCGGTTAACCTCCTGCACTGTTTACACTCCATGCCCCGCTTGCACACCTGCTGATTGCTATGGCTGAAGTTGTTCTAAAATCGATTTCGAAATCCTTCAATGATACTGATCCACCGGTGGTTGATAATGTATCATTTGAAGTGAAAGATAAAGAATTCATGGTCTTAGTCGGTCCTTCCGGCTGTGGTAAATCTACGACTCTGCGCATCATCGCCGGTCTTGAGGAGCCGACCTCTGGGGAAATCTATATCGCGGCGCGCAATGTAACCCAGGCAGCTCCGAAGGACCGTGATATCGCCATGGTATTTCAGAATTATGCGTTATACCCGCATTTAAATGTCTATGAAAACATGGCTTTCAGTCTGAGACTGCGTAAATTTTCGAGTCGAGACATTGAGAGCAGAGTGCAGCGGGCTGCTGAGATTTTGGGGTTGCAGCAGATGTTGAAGCGTCGTCCCAAGGAATTATCCGGCGGGCAGCGCCAGAGAGTCGCTCTGGGACGTGCAATTGTGCGTGAACCGAAGGTCTTTCTGTTCGATGAGCCATTATCTAATTTAGACGCTAAATTGCGAGTGCAGATGCGCACTGAGATTCTCAAATTGCATCAGCAACTCAATTCCACGATGATTTATGTCACCCATGATCAGATGGAAGCCATGACGATGGGGGATCGTATCGTAATACTTAAGGACGGTATTATTCAACAGGTCGATACGCCTCTGACCTTATATCATCAGCCGGTCAATAAATTTGTGGCGGGATTCATTGGATCACCCTCCATGAACTTCCTCGAACTGACACAGAACAACAGCAATTTTTCCGTCAATAATATGGCGTTACCTCCCAAAGGAATTTTTAAAGCTTCAGCAAACCATAAATTTATGCATATCGGTATCCGTCCGGAGAAATTATATCTTACGGAAGATAAACTCCATGACGTTGCCTTTTCTGCGACTTTGGAAGTCAGCGAAAAAATGGGACATGAAACGCTGCACTATGTTCGCATCAATGGATCAACGTTGATTGTGCGGGAGATGGGACAACGAGCGGAACTGCCAGCGGGCAGCAAGGTCAAGGTTAGCTTCGACATTGAGGAGTGCCACGTTTTCGATGAACGGGGCGAAGCAATACGAACATCAAACTGAGAGTAAAGATGCGCAGGTATTTGCACACCATCGCCTGGATAGCGCTGATCGCCACCATGATGCCAGGAACTCTGCAGGCGGGAATTTCAGGAAAAATCGCAGGCATCATTACAGACCAGACCTCCGGCGCACCGCTGGTCGGGGTTAATGTTGTTATCGATGGCAGTTATCTGGGGGCTGCATCGGACCTGAATGGTAATTACTTTATCATCAATGTGCCCCCCGGTGCTCATGATTTATTAGTCACCTATATCGGGTATCAGGAACACCGCGTACTCAGCATCAAAGTGAGTGTCGATCAGACAACGGCGGTTGACATAGAAATGTTTCCGGAGGCTTTGCAGGGCGAAGAAGTTGTGGTATACGCTGAAAAGCCGATCATTGAAATGGATCGAACCTTCTCAACTCAGTCCGTAGACCGCGATGCTATCGACGTAATGCCGGTTACTCAGATGAGCGAAATCATTGATCGTCAGGCTGGTGTGGTCGATGGACACTTCCGCGGTGGACGTAAAGGTGAAGTAACCTATCTGCTGGACGGCATTCCGATCCAGGATAACTACGATGGTGAGCAGTCCACCCAGGTCAACAATGCTGTCGTACAGGAGTTACAGGTTATCAGCGGCACATTCAACGCGGAATACGGGCAGGCGATGTCCGGTGTGGTTAATATGGTCACACGGGATGGCGGTAAAAGATATACCGGTAACCTCGGTGTTGAATTTGGTGATTATCTATCCACTCACGATGATATTTTCTATAATATCGATGACATTTCACCCAGCGCGATTCAGAACTATGAAGCGACGCTTTCCGGACCAGTGCCCTTGATGAAGAACACTAACTTTTTCAGCAATGCCCGTTGGGAAGACAGCGAAGGCTGGATGTACGGCGAAAGACGCTGGGCGCTCGAGCATCCCATCGTCTTGACCGATTCAGGCTGGACGGTCATTCCTGAATATGGCGATGGCGAAGCAGTTGCCATGAATCCCGATCACAACATTTATCTATACGGCAAACTGACGCATCAATTATCACCCAAGATTAAACTGCACTATGCCACTGTGTGGAGCGACAGGGAATACAAGGATTACGATCATTACTATAAATACATTCCCGATGCGGATTTCCTCCGCTTCAAGGACAGCCGCACGAATATGTTGAAGATGACGCATACCCTGAGTAACAGCGCTTTCTACGAATTAAGCGTCTCCAATAACTACACCGAATATCGCCACTACGTCTTCGAAGACCCTGCCGATCCGGGATATGTCAATCCAGCCTATTTCGATATGAATCCTGCCTACACACTGGAATTCGGCGGCACGAAATTACAGCATTTCAGGCGGTTTACCGATACCTATACTATGCAGGGGAGTCTGAACTGGCAGGTTACGCCGATTCACCTCCTGAAGACGGGTTTTAAAGCGGATTTCCACACGATGTACTTCCACGATTTTGAAGTCCGTGACAGTGAAAACTGGTTTATAGAAGACCCTTTCACTCCCAGCCCCATCCCCTTTGACCCGGAAGTTCGTGATATATCCTCCGTCTATAATGATGAATACCTGCATCATCCATCCGAATTTGCAGCTTACGTGCAGGACAAAATTGAACTTAAGAACCTGATCATCAACGCCGGATTGCGGCTGGACTATTTCGATCCGGTGGGGCAGTACCCCAGCGATCCGAGCGATCCTGATATCTACAATCCCAAGCTGGAAAACCCCAGGCCTGAGTCGGAATGGTGGGACGAAACGACTACCAAGATGAAATTATCGCCCCGTTTAGGCGCAGGCTATCCCATTTCCGATAACGGCGTGCTGCATTTCGCTTACGGGCATTTCTTCCAGAGGCCTAAGTTCGAATATCTCTATACCAATCCGGAATGGCAATTGGACGAGGGACAGCAATTCACAGTGTTCGGGAATCCGGATCTGAAGGTTGAAACCACGGTTACTTATGAATTCGGCATGCAGCAGGGGCTGACAGAAGACATATCAGTGGATGTAAACCTTTTCTACCGGGATATTCGTAATCTGATCTCCACTGACATGATTATCGAAGTCGGAGAACAATCGGGCACTTTTTACGCGCAATATGTGAACCGCGATCTGGCGACTGTCAAGGGCATCACACTGGCAATAGATAAACGCCATTCAAATAACGTCAGCGCTTCAATTGATTATACATTCCAGATTGCTAAGGGGAATGCTTCCGATCCGCAGGACGCTTTTAATGCTGCCAAGGGTGATAACGAACCCTTGAAACAGTTGGTCGCACTGGATTGGGACCGCCGCCATACGCTGAATGCCACCGTGAATTACCTCGTGCCACAGAATTGGGGTGTGTCCGTGATCGGCACTTTGGGCAGTGGTCTGCCTTATACCATCGAACCTGAACAGCAGGATTTCCCACTGCTGCTGGAAAATGACGGCAGAAAACCTCTCTACTGGAATGTCGATTTAAGCGCCTATAAAGAGCTGAATTTCTGGAAAAATAAACCTTACGGTCTGAAATTACACCTGCTGGTTAAGAACCTCTTCGACGAGTTGAATGAAAATGACGTCTACAAAGATACCGGCCGTGCGACTTATACGATCCTGCCCAACAGCGTGCTGGAATCCCCCGACGTCAATACGTTCGATGAGTTCTTCAGCAGACCAGACTACTACTCCAGACCCCGTGAGGTTCGTGTCGGTCTGACCTTTTCATTTTAGGTAAACGAAAAGATAAGAGATGAAAAAACTTTTCCCGATTGCCCTGCTGTGCTTCGTCTCCCTGGCGGCAGCACAGATATCGCAGTACAAAGGCAATGTTGTCTACCGCCGTTCCAACATTCACAGCGGGAATAAAGTCCGTACCATTTTCTATAATTACGGGCTGGTCGGCAACGTCAATGAAATTTCCTGTGAATGGCCCATCGGCACCGGCAACGAGTATGTCGGTGACGTGACGCCTCTGGTGTCAATCGAATTTGTACACCCTAATGGAGACACTCTGCACTCGGTTATTACTTGCAGTTCTCCACGACAGAGCCCGGAATATGTTCAAGGACAATTTTCGGGATTTGAACCATTGCAGGGATTCTCGGCGGTTCCCATCCCTGGTGAAGCAGGCATGGTCGCGATGAGCCATATGTCGAACACCTGGCCCGATTTCTGGCCTGATAAGCAGTACAATGACGCCAATGACATGAACTGGTCGATGGATCCGGTCGATCCTGGCTGGCCGGGCGCCTGGAACGGATATTTCGGCAAAAACGTCGAAAATGCTGACCAGGAATCCTACTTCCAGATGGATGACCATGCGGATATAGAGTGGTTCGAGAGAACTAAAAATGAGCAGACCTATTACTTCTATCCCGATGCCACAGATTCCACCCGGCGCGGTTTAGGGATTCGCGTGTCGGTGCGCGGCATGCAATGGTCGCACTTTCTGGCAGAGGACGTAATCTTCTGGTTGTATGAAATCACTAACATTGGCACACAGCATTACGATAAAGTGAATTTCGGTATGGTCGTGGGCACTTTGGCTGGCGGGCGGCAGGATTCCGAAGATGACCTGGCATTCTTTGAACCGGAAAATGATATTACCTATTCCTGGGACGGTACCCCAGGACCGATTCCCGGCTGGGTCTGGGTGCGCGAAGGCGAAATTCAGGTTGGTTACTCAGGGTACGCCTTCCTGGAATCGCCCGGTAATCCTTATGATGGCATCGACAATGACGGCGACAGCGAGAATCCTTCCAGTCCTGTTCTGGATATCAATACTTTATACGAAATGGTCAATCTGCTTAAATATGAAATCGGCAATCAAATGGTGCTGATTGATTATGAAACTTATGAGCGGACCCTGGTGACAATCCCTGCCTCAGGGCAAGTTGAATATAACATTAGAGACGTTCCCAGAACTTATACTGCCGGTCAATACGTGATTGAAGATCCCCACAACGGTTTGGATGATAACTTCAACGGTTTGATCGATGAGCGGCTGGGGGAAGAGATCCAGGGCGAACGGCTGGACCATTTAGGCTTAAGATACATAGACTATTTCACGGGCGCGGGCGTCAATGATCCCTTAATCGATGAAGCCCGTGACGACGGCATCGACAACGATGGCGACTGGGATCCGCTCTCGGATGACGTGGGCTTTGATGGCATACCCGGCACCGGAGATTCCGGCGAAGGTAACGGCCTTCCCTCCGACGGCGAACCCAACTTTGACCGTCTGGACGTTGATGAATCCGACCAGATCGGCTTGACTGCTTTCGATTACTTCACGCCTCCTGGAGCAGTCCGCATGAACGATGATGAAGGCATCTGGGCGCGCATGGCTCCCGGGTATCTCGATCTGACCAGCTCCGAGCCCGAAGACGGAGACTTCATTTATGGTTCGGGTTACTTCCCGCTGCCTCCGGGCAAAACCGAACGGTTCTCCATGGCTCTGCTTTTCGGTGAAGATTTGCAGGACATCACTGAAAATAAGTTGACCGTTCAGCAGATTTACGATAACAACTATAATTTCGCAAAACCCCCAGAAAAACCGACGGTGACTGTTGTTCCCGGTGATGGTCAGGTGACGCTATACTGGGATGACGTTGCAGAATCCTCTTTCGATCCGTCAAATGAGGGGAATGAGTACGACTTTGAAGGATACAAAATTTACCGGGCAACCGATCCGGGTTTCTTGGAATCATTCACGATTACGGACGGTCTGGGTCGTTTGATTTTTAATGAGCCGATTGCACAATTCGACTTGAACAATGGCAAATCGGGATTCTTCCCAATCTCCATCTACGGCGTCTCCTACTACCTGGGCGACGATTCCGGCATAACGCATGTGTGGACCGATACCACCGTTGAAAATGGTCAGAACTACTACTATGCAGTTGTTTCCTATGACAACGGGAATGAAGTCTTAGGTTTCTTCCCGGCTGAAACGTCGAAGTTTATCTTCGTCGATGAAGGCGGCAACATCTCGACTGACGTGAATACCGTTTATGTCGTGCCGCGCGCTCCCGCATCCGGTTATCAAGCTCCCGACATCAGCGCTGCCGATCATCTTGTCGGTGACGCCAACGGTCTGGTCTATGTCGAAATGGTCGATCCCCGGGAAGTTGCCGATGATCGTCTCTATCAGGTGACCTTTGATAATGATTCGCTGAGTCAAGCCACAACCTACTCAATTACGGACGTTTCAGGGGGCGGTATCGATACCCTGCTCTATGATCAGGATCTGATGGATTCCGAAGATGATGACGCCGTATTGGCTCTGTTCGACGCCTACTTTGATTCCCTGTTCGACCTGTATCCTGGTTCCTACGATACGCGGCAGTACTTCACCACGGTTCAGTCGGAAGTCTATGACGGTCAGCGCATCTATATGCTGAAGCCTCGCTTCCCGGGGCAGCCGATCCTGGAGATCTCCGGGTGGGTTTATCCGGATTCGCTTCTGGCTTATTCGTTTACTCTGATCAACTACGCCAATGTGTTCTTTACCGGGATGCCCTGGAGCGCTGATTATGAGATCGTTTTTTATGACACTTACGTCGATACGGCGGATTACTTTGACTGGTACGGTTTGCTGACATTACCTGAAGTACCCGTAAACTATCGTATACGCAATCTCAGCACTGGGGAATATCCGGTCATGGTGATGGATGAACGCAATGGCAATGTAAACGGTATTCCCGAAGATAACGAAGCCATTCTGATTTTCGAAGTTTCCGGCGAAGACACGATCCCCACGTATGCTATCGGATTCAATTCCAGCCTGGAGTTCGGTCAGGTTTATTCGCCGAATGCCGGTGATACTCTAATCATCAACATGTACAAAGCGTTCGGCTCGGATGACGTTTTCCAGTATAATACATCATCGGCACAGATAAACGCCAATACGGTGGATCTGGATCTAATTAAGGTTTATCCGAATCCTTATCTCGGTACCAGCACGCAGGAGCCGACGAATCCATATTCCACCGGCCGCGGCGAACGCCGCATCACCTTCATCCATCTGCCGCAAAAATGCACCCTCAGAATCTATACGGTGCGCGGCGAATTAGTGCAGACTATCAACCATTCCACAACCATCGATGACGGCATAGAGCACTGGAATCTGCGGACCAAAGATGGACTGGATGTGGCCTACGGCGTTTACATCTATCATGTAGATTCGCAATATGGTGAGCATGTAGGCAAGTTTGCCTTGATCAAGTAGGTTAAGTCGATCATTTTTCAGGATAAATCAGCATGTCTAAACAACTGATCCTGGTTACCCTCATCGGTGTGGTTCTTTTATCTCCGCCACTCTGGGGGCAGAGTAAAGTCGGTACGACTGCCGCGCCTTTCCTGACCATCGGCGTGGGATCGCGTCCTATTGCGATGGGAGGAGCGTTCGTGTCTATCGCCGACGATGCTAATGCGATGTTCTGGAATCCTGCTGGTCTGGCGAGATTGCCTAAATCCGAGGTTATTCTGGTACACACCAAGTGGCTGGCTGATATGAGCTTCAACTTTGTCGGCGCTGCTTTTAACATGGGAAGCGCCGGCACCATCGGAGCTTCTGCCACCATGCTGAATGTCGGCAGTATGGAAGTGACGACAGAAACTGATCAGGAAGGCACGGGTATCTTCTTCGACAGCTACGATTTGGCGGCGACGATTTCCTATGGTTACCTGATCTATGACAAATTCAGCATCGGCACGAATTTAAAATATATTCTCCAGCAGATCTGGCACGAGAAAGCCACCGCTGTAGCTTTCGATCTGGGTATTCTGATGATTACGCCATTGAAAGATATTCGCCTGGGCGTCAATATCTCCAATTTCGGCACCGAAATGCGGATGGAAGGGAAGGATCTCCTGACCACTCACGATCCTGATCCCGGTAAAACAGGCAACAACGAGAACATTTATGCCGATATCCGCACCGATTCCTGGCCGCTGCCCTTAACCATGCGTGTGGGTATTTCCGGTGAAGTCATTGAAGATGATAACAATCGCCTAACCCTGGCGCTGGATTGGGTTCACCCCAACGATAACGATGAGTTTATCGACCTTGGCGCAGAGTATGTGCTCCGTGAAGTTGTCGCACTGCGCATGGGGTATCACGCGCTGCGCATCCAGTTTGATCCCTTTAAGCTGTCCGAAGAAGATGGCGGTGGCGGTGTGACGTTTGGCGGCGGTTTGAAGATAAACCTTGCCCAGCAGATGCTGGTGAAAGTTGACTATGCTTTTGAAGAATTCGATCGTTTAGGTAGTATACATAAGTTCTCTCTCGGATTTGCATTTTAATCGAGGAGGCAATAAAAAATCATCAATAAACTCTAAGGAGGAGTCAAGATGAAGTTCTTTTCTAAAGGTATATTGGCGGCAGTTGTGGTCGTCGCCCTGTTGACAAGTCTGGGGCTGGCGCAAAATCCCACCACCTTCCAGGTCAACATGAACGTGCAGCAGTTTATAGGTAACTTTGATCCGGGCGCAAATGATATCGTCGTCGTGCGCGGATCATTCAACGAGTGGTCAGGCAATGATGACGTATTTACTTTGGATGACACTCTCTATGTCTGCGAAGTGGAAATTGCCGCAACTGGCGGAATCGAATACAAGTTCGTCATCGTGCCGGGTGACGGCGGCGGTGACGTCTGGGAAGGCGTTGCTAATCGAACTTATGACGTTCCGGCCGGCGGTGGCATTATCGACCCAGTCTACTTCAATGATATGGGTTGGGAATTCACCGACATTGAAGTACTCATGCGTGTTGACATGCAGGTACAGATCCTGAACGGCGGGTTCGACCCGGCGACCGATTGGGTGATTGCCCGCGGCGCGCATGAAAGTCTGGGCAACTGGGGCGGCACTGGTTGCGGTCAGTTAATTCAGGAAACTGGTACTGACATTTACAGCAAATGGGTTGAGTTCGATCAGTTAAGCGTAGGCCAGACCATTGAGTACAAATTCGTCATTCTGGAAGATGGTAATCCCGACCTGGCGACCTGGGAACAGAGTGATAACCGCTCTTTCTCGCCTGATGGCTCCGAACCGGATAACCTGCCTCCGCCCAGCGGTAATGGTTATGGCGAAATTCAGCCGGACGTGGTTTACTTCAGCGACATCAGCCCTGACGATATCATCACCTCGGACGTGCTGGTGAACTTCCATGTGGACGTGCGTCCCGCGTTTCGCAAGATTGCTGATCCCGATTCCTTTATCGTCGACGTACAAACCGGGGACACAGTCTGGACCGTTGACGAAGTTGACGTCGCAGGTTTCTTCAACGGTTGGCCGTGGGGTGGTTTCGATCCTGCTCACATGCTGAATGATGATGGGACTGCACCGGACGAAACAGCCGGTGACAGCATTTATGCGGTCGGCGTGCAATTCTTTGCAGGTGATCCGATCGAGCTGATCTACAAGTATGGCATCAACGGCTATGATGTAGAAGCTGGATTTGCGCAGAATCACAGCGTCATTCTGGATGACGCCAACCCAATCTTCGATATCGATCCACCGGATATCTTCGGTTCACAAGGCGATCTCTATGATCCCTGGATCGGTGTCATCGAGCATCCGGTTGCTTATCCGCCTGAGAGCTTCAACCTGTTGCAGAACTATCCCAATCCGTTCAACCCATCGACACTGATTACCTTCCAGTTGCCGCAAGCTTCTGCAGTCAATCTGAAGGTCTTCAATATCAACGGCCAGGAAGTTTACAACTACACCAGCAACAATTTAAATCCGGGCGAATACCACATTCCATTTGATGGAACAAATCTCGCCAGCGGCGTTTATGTGTATCAATTGTTGGCTGGTGATTACAAGGCAACCCACAAAATGGTGCTGATGAAGTAACCTGCTTTCGTCATAAAGGCGAATTTACTGCACCGACCTGAAATAAGGGGGAGGGGGTCAATCCCCTCCCCTTTCGATTTAAAACTAACCTGTTGGAATTGAGATGAAACGTTCCGCATTATGTTTATTAATAATGGTTATGCTGGCAGTAACCATCTTTGGTTGTCAGCGATCTCCTGCGCCGGAGATGCTGGTCGAAGATCAATGGTTCGCCGGGTATCCTCTGCTGGAAATCTACACCCGCGCTTACAGCCCGGAGGGAACTTTCAAGGCTCTGGAAGAGGATCTTCCTGAATTGCAGCGAGCAGGCTTGAACAACCTCTGGCTGATGCCGATTCACCCCATTGGCGATGCGGGACGCAAGGGAGAAATGGGGTGCCCCTATTCAGTAAAGGACTATTTTGAAGCTGCAGAAGAATACGGCACGATGGAGGATTTCGCCAGCCTGGTAAATGCTGCCCATGACTTAGGGATGCGCGTTATCATCGATATGGTGATCAATCACAGCGCCAACGATCATGTCGAAATGGAAAATCATCCGGATTGGTACTTCCATGATTCCACCGGAACATTTTCAAGAGAAGTCGCCGATTGGTGGGACGTCACAGATTGGAATTTCGACAATCACGAAGTCTGGGACTATCTGGAGGCAGCGCTTCTTTATTGGGTAATGGACTATAATGTGGACGGCTATCGCTGCGACGTGGCAGGCATGGTGCCGGACGGATTCTGGCAGCGTGTGATTCCTAATGTCCGCGAAATCAAGCCGGATTTTTATATGCTGGCCGAATGGGAGACACCCCAGATGGCGGTTAACGGCTTCAATTCCGATTACGACTGGACGCTCTATCATAAAATGGCGGCGCATCGTAACAGTGAGGCTTCCCTGGAGGACGTCTGGAGTGCAGTCGAAAAATATCAGAACGATTATCCCCAGGATTTTTTCCCCTTACGTTTTATCGAAAACCACGATCAGGAACGGGCTTATGCTGTCTTTGGCGATACTTATCGAGCTTACGCCAGTCTGATCTTTACGCTGCCCGGTATTCCGCTGATTTATAACGGTCAGGAGATCGGCGCTGATCACAAACCATCGCTCTTTGAAAGAGAACCGATTGATTGGGAAGCCGGCGATGAGAAAATCCTGAAAACCTATCAGCGCCTGATCGACATGCGCAATAAAACGGAAGTCTTGCGTACCGGCGCGTTAGAACGTTATCTGCTTCCCGAAGGCACGGAATGCCTGGCATTTTACCGGACTTCTGCATCTGATACGGCATTCGTCTTAATTAATTTCTCAGGTGAAGAAGTGAAAATTGAACTCCCAGAAGCAGTCGCCAGTGAGTATTATATCTGGGGGCGAAAAACAGATGCGCCGGCAACGGAAACGCTGCCCAGCTGCGGTTATCAGGTCTATCTTAAGAAATAGGATTAGTCCTTGCAGGAGATGAAAATGAGAACTTCAAGATATATTTTAGGGGTCATGGCTGTCGTTACTCTGCTGGTTATGAGTTATCCAACAGCAGCCCAGGAAGCGAGCTGGTGGGAACCGGCTGATCCCGAACCCGGTGACCTGATCACCATCTATTACGATGCTTCAATCGGGACCATACCAACTTCGGCGTCTCTGATCAAATTGCATTGGGGCATCAACGAGATTGGTTCCGGGAACTGGACTCAACCGCCGCCATCGATGTGGCCGCCGGGTTCGGTGCCGCAGCCTCCTGCCGCGGTGCAATCTCCCATGACCGAGATTGAAAACAACCTCTGGGCTCTGGATATCCAGACAAATGATTCAACCTATACCCTGCATTACGTATTCACCGACGGATCGAATTGGGATAACAACAACAGCCAGAACTGGGATATTATTCTGGGTGACCCTCCAGCGGTAATCAATACCTACCACAAATTCATCTATGACACTCGCAGCGCTTTCGCGACATACGGTCTGAGCGATATCAACAGTATCACGGTGGCCGGTACGTTCAACGACTGGAACAGCAGTAACAGGCCTCTGACAGGCCCGGATGTTAATGGAGTTTATCAGACAGAATTGATTGTTCCGGCGACTGGGACCAGCTATAAATTCGTCATCAACGGCAATCTCTGGACGCAGGATCCGGATAATCCTCACACCGATGGAAGTCAATACGGCAATTCCTATGTGGAATTGGCGCCGGATACACTGCCTTATTTCACACAAGTTGAGCCACCTGAAGGTGTGATTTACGAACCGGGCCATTCGTTTCCTGTCACTGCACTACTCCGCCCCAGTGACACAGGACCGGGGATTTCAGGAAATCCCACGATTCAGCTTGATGATGAACCAGCAGTCCCTGCTAGTTACGATCCAATAACAGGTGTACTTAGTGAAGGGCTCATTCTCTATGTTGAAGGCATCCATGCGATCACTCTGAGTGCTGAGGATAGTTCTGGGCGTGTGGGCACCTATACACTGCCTATTGGAATCTTCTGGTATAGCGATGGCTACCACGCCATCGATGCCGAAGATGACGACATTGGCGGAGGGGCCTACACTTATCCGATTGTTTCATCGGATGCGGCAGATCTGCTCTATTGCTACCTGCACGATGCGGATGATGGAGATTCTCTGGGTGTCGAGATCGGTTTAGCGGACATCACCCATGAGACGCGTGTGCTGCTGCAAATCTGCACGGAAGTGGGCGGTTTCTATGTCACGCCGCCTCTGTTTGATACCGAGATCGCCACGGCAGACTGGAACGGCAACGGCATCCAGATCTGTCTGGCTGATCCAGATTCACCGGATTATAACCCGGCAATCCATAATATCCTGCAGATCAGCAGAAATCCTCTGCAGACCGGCATCACCGTCGACGTCACGGAAGATGCCATCTCCTATAACGTTTTCCATTTCGAAATCGCGGTAGATGATCTGGAAGATATACTGGGAACCTACAACCGAGGTTGGTATTACGGTATCTACAGTTTCCTCGAAGGGCCTGAGGGAACGGCCGGGCACAGTTGGGAGATCGATGCGGCACATGGAGGATTGGATCAAGGTTACGATCCTGATGGATTCGATGCACTGTTTATGGATAACCGCGACTTGCAGCAGATCATGTTCAATAATTTCAGCGGCAACCGCACCTGCACAATCGATAATGAAGGGCGCGGTTTTGTGCTGCTGGAACCGGATGCTATTGGTCCTAATATCGGATCTTTGGGTCCGGCGCTTGAGATTCTGACCCGCGGCGCGTTGACCATCGATTCTCTGCAAACTATCACCGGTATCGTAGACGCTGTGAATCCTGTTACAGTTTTCATCTATCAGGAAGTCGGGCTGGTCAGCTATCCCTACATGGCATCCAATGTCACCGATACTTTTGAAGTTGAGATCGAACTGGAAGAAGGAGCCAATATAATCTGGGCGGAAGCCTCCGAGGGGGGAGAGAACGGCGTTTCGCCTGCCATTATCTTCGATCTTTATGTCGAAAATGCACCCGATGCAGAGATCGTCACTTCTTATGATGGTGGTATCGTGACGTTGGACGCCTCGGCTTCTACCGATCCGCAGGGGCAGGCGATAGATTTTACCTGGACGGCTGATCCAGACAACCCGGAACCCATCACCTTGATTGATCCCAACAGCGCTATCTGCACCTTCGAAGCGCCGGATACTCCGGGCGAGTATTACATAGATCTTGAACTGGAAGACACTGAAAATAACATCACCAACGCCCGCACCTTTGCCGCGGTTTATGCCGATTCAGTGCATCCTTTCAGTTTGAATGAATCCGCAGGGTGGGTGCAGGATATGATCCTGTATGAAATCTTCCCGCGCTCTTATTCTGTTGATCATCAGCTATCCTCCATCACCGCCGATCTGGAGCGCATTTCCGATATGGGGTTTACCGCTATATGGCTGATGCCGATCTATCCCGGGCCGACCGATCACGGTTATGAAATCGTCGACTATTACGGCATCGAAGAAGATTACGGCACGCCTGAAGATTTCCTCGAACTGGTAGAAATGGCGCACTCCTGGGACATCAGGATCGTTCTGGATCTGGTCATCAATCACTCGTCGATTCAGCATCCGTTTATGCAGGATGCGCTGGCTTTCGGACCCTTTTCGCACTACTGGGATTACTACGACCGGGATGGACAAGGGAACTACACCTACTACTACGACTGGCTGTCGCTGCCCAACCTGAATTATGACAACCCGGAAGTCTGGTGGGAATTTATCAATGTCTCCAAGTACTGGGTGGAAACCTACGACGTTGATGGCTTCCGTTGTGACGTCGCCTGGGGGCCGCAAGCCCGCAATCCTGACTTCTGGCCAGTCTGGCATGAAGCCTTGAAAGAGATCAAGCCGGAGGTGTTCCTTCTGGCTGAAGCCTCCAGCACCGATTTCACCTATTTCGATTATCGCTTCGATGCGGCTATGGATTGGAATCTGCACCATGAAGGCGCGGTCAATCTGCAGAACATGTTCCCCGGGCCGCCCAACCTGACTGACCTGAACACTGTCATCACCAATTACGGTTTTCCCTATCCGCAATATCATTACCCACTGCGTTTCATGGAAAACCATGACGAAGAGCGCTATATCAATTTGGCTACAGCAGATGAAACGAAGCTGGCCGCCACGCTGCTCTATACGATTCCGGGTATTCCGCAGATTTACTCGGGTCAGGAGATTGGCTTTACCTCT
>JAHJDJ010000007.1 GCA_018812585.1 bacterium | reverse complement strand
AGGATTCTCACTCGCAGAATCCTTTTTCGTTATTAAAACTCCATCTCAGGCTAAGACGACATCTCGACTTATTGACAAATATAGATTATCTAAGCAACAAATAATCTATATTAAAAAAGGTGAAAATGAAGCGTTAAAAATCTACGAAGCGTTAGGCATTGGGGATAGATATCGCAGTTTAGCAGAGAGATTGGATGCCAGTAAATCACTATTATACCTTTGTGCCAGAAAGAGCAATTTTATTGGCAAATTCGATCCACCAGAAAACGTTGTTTGTTATCCGTTTTATAAAGTGAACCTGGGTACACAATGTCCGTTTGACTGCGCCTATTGCTACCTGCAATTAACTTATAGGATTCAGCCAATTCCCAGATCCTATTTGAATCTCGAGAAGCTGTTCAGCGAATTAAAAACTTTGGCCGCGAAGTCAGATAGACCGATTGTTCTCAATGCAGGTGAGTTATCTGATCCTCTAGCTTTAGACGGCGATATAAACATTGTCAATGACGTTATCGAGGAAATCTCCAAATACGAGAATATCAAACTTCTTCTACTCACAAAAAGCGATAAAACAGATCATTTAATAGACCTTCGTGACCGACGAAGCCAAGTCATATTAAGCGCCAGTTTGACTAGCCCACTTAATCAGGATAGATTTGAGCGGGGCACTGCCAGTATTGATGAACGGCTGCACAGCCTCAAGGTTGCTGCAGATAAAGGCTATCGCATCAGAGTGCGCATTGATCCGATCATCAATTCACATCCGGATTGGTTGAATAGTTATGAAAATGGGTTAATTAAGCCGTTAGTATCTCAAATTAAACCTGAACTGATCACTCTTGGTCAGCCTCGATTTTACAGTCCTCTATTAAATCTTGCGTCCAAGAGATTTCCGGAGCAGAACGATTTTTGGAGTAGTATCGATTCAAAGACAAAAGATCATCGGATCAGGTCTTCATTCGACGAGCGGAAAAAAGTCTACATCTCTATTATAGAGATGCTCAAAGACCATTTCGGTCAGGGGACACCTGATTTGGCACTTTGCAAGGAAGATCCTGACTTAATCAGAGCATTAGGAATTAAACAGAAACGTAAATGTAATTGTCTACCATGAGAAGATCATTCCTGATATTTATCGGTATATTTCTATTAATCCCTCTCTCCCTTCTGGCGCAATCGCCGTTGCTGCCACCGTCGCATCCGGTTTATGATTTCCTGGACAGGATGGACGCGGCGGGCGCAGTGGAATCTCCGCTGATTGGTTGTAAACCGCTGAACCGGGTGCGGATCGCTCAATTGCTGGATGAGGCGTACGAACAGGCGCAGGAATTTCCCGGCCGGCTCAGTCGTTCCGACCGGAAACTTTTAGCAGCCTACCGCTGGGAATTTGCGCGTGACTTGCATCGCGCTGGTATTTCATCAGCAGAAGCGCCCCATCCCGACGAAACCTCAAGACTTTCCAATATCAACGACTGGATGTCGGATCACAACTGGTTCACAGAAGTTTTCTACCGCAACGGCATCAATTTCTACAGCCAGGAGACAGAAGAGTTCGATGTTTATTTTGATCCTCGCGGGATAGCACGCATCATCAGTCAGGAGAATGAATCGGAACCGATTATCATCACGTCGGTGGGATTGACTGTGCGCGGACAGGCGCTGGATAAGCTGGGGCTTTATATCGACGTGATGGATTATACCGAAAGCGGCCGCAGTCCGTACAATACCCGCACGAAACTCTACGAAGACCGTTTCGGGTATGTTGCACTGGAGGATGAGGCTGAAACCGCCAATTACGATATCGCCAATTTCGATCTGGCGGTGGGCGGATCTTTCTGGGAACTGCATGCGGCCAAGATGCCTTTACGGTGGGGACCGGGACGCAGCGGTCAACTGCTGTTATCCGATTGGGGGACTTCTTTCCACCAGGCGCAGATGGGGCTTTATTTAGGCAAGCATCTGCGCTTTGTCTATGTTTTTGGATCGTTGAAAACTGAGCCGGAAATTGTCGATACTCTTTATGAAAACGGCGGCTATTACCGCACCATCGAAGCGAACAAATTTATTGCCGCGCACCGGCTGGAATGGGATCCGCACCGCAGGCTAAGATTTGGTTTTTCAGAGGCAGTCATCTTTGGTGATCGTGAACCGGAACTGGCCTACCTGATTCCGGTCAATCTGTTTTATTCCGCTCAGCATGCGCTGGGCGATGAGGACAATACGGTCATGGGTATTGACGCCTCGTGGATCGTGCGGGATGGCTGGAAAGTGTACGGCGAACTACTGATCGATGATATCAGCTTCGGCAAGTTGGGAAGCGATTTCTGGGGAAATAAGTTAGGGTGGCTTGGTGGAGTCTATACGGTTAATCCGTTCAACCTGCCCGACATCGACCTGACACTTGAAGTTTCACAATTAAGACCCTATATCTACACCCACCAGTACTATGTCAACGTTTACAGTCACTGGACGTCGCCGCTGGGATATCGTTATCCGCCGAACTCGCAGACATTTTATATGAACCTGGGCTATCGCCCTCACTGGCGCTGGGATATAGATGCATCCTGGACACATTTTGAACATGGAGCTAATACGGCTGAGTTGAATGCTGGGGGGGATATCTTTACATCCAAAGTCAATGATACTTCCGAAGATGCGCCCTTTCTGGGTGGCGACTTGCAGATTTCAAATCGCTTTGACCTGCAGAGCAGTTACCGATTACTGTTGGGATTAGATCTCTGGGCGCGCGGGAGTCTTTGTCAGTTTGGGGGTGATGATGCTTTCGAATGGGAATTTGGGTTTCGGTGGAATTAGAACAATGCTAGAACTTGTCAGACTCCGGATAAGCCGGAGTGACAAGCCAGCCATAGGAAATTACTCATGTAAACCAGCCAAAAACCCGGCCTCTTAAGCCGGGCTTTTTTATTGCTGGTAAATGACCAATTATTCGATATATCCTAAAGCACGAAGCTTTTCTTTGAGAATGTCATCTTCTCCGGACAGGGTCGCACGGGCGCGGAATTTTTCGCCTCGGTCATGCGAGGGAATGGTACGGATGGGGAACTGGTTCAGGAATTCATCGGTGAAGGCTTCTTCAAGGACTCTCCCCTGCATGTCTTCTCCGACGGGAATACCCAGCAGCGCCAGAATCGTTGGCGTTATGTCTTCCAGGCGAGCTTGTTTTCTGAATTTGACATCGGATTTGAAGGCAGGCCCTTCCATCATTAGAATGCCATCCGGCGCCAGGGCGTGACCTACGACATAATAATCGCCAAAATCTTCCACTCCGAAGCCGTGATCCGACACGACGATAACATGACAATCCTCAGGCAGATTATCTAAGATGGTGCCGAACATCCTGTCCAGATTGACATAGGTGCTATCGATGACGTCTTTGAATTTGTTGACTTGATCTGGGGGAATTTCGGGAAAATATTCCGCTTCACGATAAGGCCACAACCAATGACCATTGGCATCAGCTTCAAAGTAATATCCCATCAGGAGGTCGAAGGATTGGCTTTTCAGGAGATATTCCGTCGTCAGCATGAAGAATTTATCTGTCAAATATGAGATCTTGATAACGCTTTCGCGGTTTTTCCGATCCCATCCATTCAGGTTATTGACAAACGCAAGGTAAGCACTATCACCGGGGAGGAAATAGTGGAGTTCATCCATGTTCATTGCGGCTGTCTGCTCAGCGAAGGGTAAAATTTCCGAAGTCAATTCGGCTGGATAAACCGGCATACCTTCCACATCCGCGGGCAGGTTATCGCCGATTGACTGCTGGCCTTTGGCAACGCGCATTTCCTGCTTCTGCATGGAGGCATGGTCTGAGACAATCACGCCGTTGACCTCTTCCGGGGGGAAGGACCCCCACCAGCCGACCACACCCACGCGCTTATTATAATCTGAGAGCATGTTCCATACAGCTTTTGTCCTTCGTGCAGAGCTGGAAAGCGGAGTCACATAGAAGAAGCCGCGCTTCATCAGCAACTGGACGAAATTGTAGCACCCCAGAGTGTAGGGATAGTTCAGGATATTGTTTTTCAGTCCGGGGGCGATGACCGAAACAATCTCAGTAACCCCGTGACCCTTGCTGGTTTTGCCGGTGGCTACAGTAGTCCAGAGAATGGCTGAAAGCGTGGGTCTATCGCTGGCTAACGGCTTCCCCATACCACCATCATCCAGGAAGCGCTTGAAATTAGGCATCAAGCCCTGTGCCATCAGTGGATTGATGGCTTCCCAGGTGGCGCCATCGAACCCTATCAGCATGACTTTCGCATTGGTATCATAAGCCTGATCAAATCCCGGTGGAATATCTGTCTGGAATCTTCCCTGCATTGCGGAAAAAAGTGATCCAACTCCGTAGACAACGAAGATTACTACAAACAGGCTCAACAGTACCCTGCTGTTACGATTAAAGAAGGGGATAACACCGAGCCGTGATGCAATCTGACCAAATATACCGCCCGTAGCAAATCCTACAGCGATGATGGCCAGGGTAACTAGTAAGCCGGTTGTGGAAAGCGCACGGTCGTAAGGCAGCCAGATTTTGTGGATCAGGTAGGTGAAGGTCAGGGTAAAAGCGACTAACCAGTGAAGAGATAGTTGCAGGCGCAGAGTATGACGGCCAAAGATCGAAATTGCGCGCAGGAATTTAGCTCCGAGAAAAACCGGCAGCCAGAGGATCATGCCGATGGCACCATACCAGAGGATGGTGAACCCGAAAATTCTAAAAACATCGCTGTCTGGGGTATTCAGATCGTTAATTAAGGCAATGTTCAACCAGACAATAGCTCCGGCTAAAATCCAGAAGGTTAAACTCACCCACAATGACGCAAGCGGTGCTATTTCTTTATGTGCTGCTGAAGAGTTTGGGTTCATCTTAATTTTATCCTTTACATCGATTTGGCATAACTAAAGTCAGCTCAGATTAATCGACGATGGTTATTCTTCCATCTATTATTGAGGTTACCGTTCCTTCATCTTCGAAAGCTTTCAGAGCGATATCCCGGTCAATCCAGCCTAAGTCTTCAACTTGACGATCATCCACGCTGAAACCGAAGTACTTTTCGTCATGGCCGACAATGAAAGCATTTGCTGCGACGGTATAAGTTTTATGGGGATCTAAAGGCTTGCCGCCAATGGTTAATTCGAGGATTTTCCCCGATCCTCTCTTCACCTTAAAGCGCATCCCACCAACCTGGAGGAAATCAGAGGCTTCGGTGCCGAAATCCTGCACAATTTGCTGGAGTTCTTGAGCGGAGATTTCAAACGCCTGCATAGCATTGCCGAAAGGGTGCACCTCCCAGATGTCGCGTACTTTCACAGAACCGGCCGAGACGTTTCTGCGTAAACCGCCGGAATTCATGAAAGCAATATCACGTCCAGTCAGTTTAACGATGGCATCAGCAGTCCAGTTTCCGACATTGCTCTCACTGCGATAGTGGCGTATCCAGGGTTCAGTCAGTTCGCCAATGACGCGATCCAGTTCGGCGGCGACCTGCACTTCCTGACCGGCGATCAGGTCTGCGATGTCTTTACGCGCGCGGATGGAATCAGAATAAACCGGCAGCAGTTTTCCGGAAAAGTTTGTCAGCTTATCGATAGCAGGATCATAAGTCGCCTGGAAGAAGCCCAGAAACATGCCGTTAGCGCCAGCCTGCAGAATGGGAATACCATTGACGACGTCCGGTTCGTAGAGGCGGGTGTGCTGATGTCCGCCGACGATT
>JAHJDJ010000102.1 GCA_018812585.1 bacterium | reverse complement strand
TGTTAGAAGAGAATCTGTTAGCCGATCTTTTTGATGCTGGTGCGATTATCACCACAGCGGGATGTGGGGGATGTGCGTCCGGACAGCTTGGCATGACGGGGAAGGGGGAAGTGCAGCTTTCCACTTCCAACCGTAATTTCGCAGGCAAACAGGGCGCCGGGGAAACCTATCTCTGTTCTCCGGAGACAGCCGCGAAATCTGCACTTAAAGGTGAGATCACCGGGGAATAATCGTTTAAATAAATAGTGACATAGCAGATTTTTAACGACTGGTTGATAAATTTGGTCTCCTGAGTCCATCGCCTGCAGGAAGGAGAGCGTGTATGACAAACGAAATTCTTGAAAGCATGGAGTTCGTTCCGGATGGAGGGGCGCTGATGTATCGTGGTCTTCGGTATATGCTGATTCGACCGGAGACGTTCATGTGGATACAGAAAAGCGTCATATCTAAAGTTGGCGAAGAAACTGCGAGTCAGATATTTTATGATGTCGGTCAGAAAGCAGGTAATATGCTGGTGACCTATTTCTGCCATGAAATGGAGATGGATCCGGTCGATACCATACGGTATCTGGCGCGTCTCGGCGCGCAATTGGGCTGGGGGCGAGTGGAAATTGAATCTCTTGATCCATTACACGGCACATTAGAAATAGAGGTCAGTCATAGTGTCTTTGCAGAAGAGCATAGCTTCTCCGGAGAACCGGTGTGTCACATGATCCGGGGAGTATTTGCCGGAGCTTGGAGCCGCGTGCTTGATTACACAGTAAATGGTATCGAAATGCGATGCCGGGCCGTTGAAGGTCCAGGTCCCTGCAGATTCGTCTTTGCCAAAGGCAGCTTAGATAGCACCGAAGCAAATTTAAACGTAAAATAAACAAAAAGACCTTTTACTCAACGGGAGAAGTCATGAGTGATCCTTTGCACTTTTCAGATGCAAGTTTTAAGCAGGATGTTTTAGAAAGTGATACGCCGGTTCTGGTCGATTTCTGGGCTCCCTGGTGTGGTCCCTGTAAGTTGATTGGACCGGTGGTGGAGGAGATCGGCGATGAGATGCAGGACAAGATGAAAGTCGGTAAAATCAATGTCGATGATAACCCCCAGGTTGCAACACAGTTAGGAATCCGCGGTATCCCGACACTGATTCTATTCAAAGACGGCAAACCGGTCGAACAGATTATCGGCGCGGTTTCAAAAGCTCACATCATGGAAAAAATTGGACCACACGTTTAAGGAAATGATGGCTTCTGGTCGTCAGAACAATCCTGGGTGGACTTCAGATTCTCTGATCGACGAGATTCTGGATAAGGTAAAAACCATAGCTGTTGTGGGAATCTCCGATAAAGCCTCGCGTCCGAGCGCTGGTGTTGCAATGACACTACTGAACGCAGGATATGAAGTTTGTGGAGTCAATCCCAAATTAACTGCGGCGATGGGCATCAATTGTTACCCGGATCTTAAGTCTATCCCGAAGAAGATCGATCTGGTGGATGTTTTTCGCCGACCGGAAGCCATTGACCCCATCGTGGACGCCGTTATCGATCTGAAAATCCCTTACCTCTGGATGCAATTGGGCGTGATTAATCCTGACGCAGCCCACCGTGTTGCTGACGCCGGAATAAAGGTAATCATGGATCGATGCATGGCTGTGGAACTGTCTGTCAGAGGTCGGTAGTACAATTGATATGACACTTTGAGGAGAGCACTGTGAAACTCATCAAACTTCTATCACTTTTCGGTTTATTTCTGGTCGCAGCATCAGCGCAGGCGAATACCCCATCCGTCATTTATTTAAAATGGCAGAGTCAATTAGATATATCACCCACGGCAGACGCTGTTGCGACAAGCAATGCCGAACTTGATGGTCTACTGATCAATCACGGTGTGGAAAAGGTTACACGACTGGTCATAGACCAGCCGCTCTCCGATCCTTATGGTCTGAATCGTGTTCTTCGGCTGCATTTTCCTACGGGGAGAGACCTTGGCGCCATCGCGGAGGAATTGCGGCAATTACCCGGATGTGAATATGCTGTCCTTCCCCCCCAACGACACACCGCTGATACAAAGTATGAAGAAATTGTGCGCGGCGTCGATGGCGTTCCCAATGATCCGTTTTACCCCGAACAGTACATGTTCCCGCTGATGCGCGCCCCGTCCGCCTGGAATTTGACCGAGGGCCAACCGTCCATCGTCATCGCCATTGTCGATAATGGAACCGATTGGGAGCATCCTGATTTATATGCCAACATCTGGGAAAATCCCGGAGAAATCCCAAATAACAATGTGGACGATGACGAGAACGGCTTTATCGACGACATACGGGGTTGGGATTTCCACCATGATGATAACGACCCCATGCCGCTCGTTTCCGATTATCACGGAACCCATACAGCCGGATTAGCAGGCGCTATGATGAATAACAGCACCGGGGTTGTGGGCATGGCGCCGGGATGTAAGATCATGCCGATACAAGCTGGCGAAGAGTCCAGTATTTATACAGGTATCGAAGGCATTCTTTATGCTTCACAAAATAATGCGGACGTCATCAGTCTGTCTTGGGGGGGGGCTGGTTCCAACCCGATGGAGCAGGATATCGTCAGCAGCGCCATTGCGCAGGGCGCGGTGATCGTAGCCGCCGCCGGCAACAGCGGTCTGAATGAAGCACATTATCCGGCTGCCTATGTTGGCGTCATCGCCGTCGCCAACTCGGACAATAATGACCAACTCTATTCTGAATCGAACTACGGTGAGTGGGTGTCTGTTTGCGCGCCGGGAGTGTTCTGTCTTTCGCTGGTTCCGAACGGTTATGGCGCAGCGACCGGCACTTCCATGTCAACGCCGTTAGTCGCAGGCGTCGCCGGACTGGTGAAATCATACCATCCTACCTGGGATGCCGATAGAATTCGCAGCCAGATTTTGTTCACAGCCGACGACATCGATGCCAAAAATCCCTCCAAAGCCGGTTTGTTGGGTTCCGGCAGAGTGAACGCCTTCCGGGCTGTTTCCGAGCAAGCTCCCGGCCTGCAATTGGTTTCGCTGGAAATATCTGAAACCAGCGGCGATATGGACGGTAAACTGGAACCTGGGGAATCAGCGGATTTTATCGTCACCTTAAAAAACGAAGGCGAGACGTCGCAAAATGTACAGGTGACGCTCTCCTCTAATAATAGTGATCTGCAGGTTACGGAGGCTGATTGGACGATTCCAACCTTCAGCAGTGGTGTTTCCATCAGCAATGCGTCTGCTCCGTTTGAGGTCTATGTTCAACCGGATGCCTTGAATAATTCAGAAGTGGAATTAACGCTTTCCATCGAGGCGGGCGGTTTCTATTCTGCTGAAATACTGACTTCTATCTGGATTTCACCGGCATTCGGGGATCACGACGTCGGTAACGTCATCTTCACAGTGACAGAATTCGGCGCTTTCGGCTACTACGATAAATACCGGCAGATCTCCCGAGGATCCGGTTTTAAATATCCGCCCACTCAATCAAACGCGCTCTATCACGGATCACTGATGATCGGTGACGCCACTACGCGCGTCAGCGATAACGCCTATGGCTCGGATGTCTGGCCTTACAGCTATGATTTCACCACGCTGGAAGATGGGGAACTGCAGTTCTCCTCCAGTGCGGAAG
>JAHJDJ010000101.1 GCA_018812585.1 bacterium | reverse complement strand
TTCTTGATGAAATGCGAGAGGCCTTCCGCAGCATAAGCCGCCAGGTGGAAGATATAATCGAAATGATATTGTTCAAAGAGAGAATTTATCAGGGGTCGATCCAGGATGGAGCCTTCAACGAAAACCGCGCCGTCAGGAACGTTTTCGGTAAATCCGCCGGACAGATCATCCAGCACGACAACGTCATGCCCCATTTTCAGGAGATGTTCAGCGACATGCGCGCCCATGAAGCCCGCGCCGCCGGTCACCAATGATTTCAAACGTGCCTCCACGTTGGATGATGAGTATTAAGATAGCAGATAATGATGAATAATGTAATATCTAAAGATTTTTTCTGTGACGCAAGGCAAATTTTACCGTTGTAAACCAGTCGATATCGGTTTCCTGTTTGAACCTGTACGTATAGGTCGCTGCGAAAATGCCGAAATACAGGGGGTCTAAGGGCAGTTTGGCCGCTATTTTGATCAGCGGAATTGTCCAGGGCGCTTTCACGCCCAGGTAAAAGAGCTTCTGCATTCTGGTCAATTCCTTGATATTCGGCTGCTTTAATACGCTGGATGAGAAGAAGGAAGCATTGATGTCATCGAGAGAGAACGATTCGTCCAATAAACCCTTCGATTGGGCTATGGTCGCCAGCTCTGTGCGTGGATAAGGCTGCAAAATAGAACACCAGGGGAAATCGACTTGTATGGCGGCATTGATCCTGATGGTTTTCAGAGCTTTGTCCACCGTCTCATCTGGTAATCCCATGATGTTGAAGGTCTTCATCTTGATACCATACTTGTGAAACAGTTCGCCTGTGCGCAGGATATCCTCGTCTTTAATATTTTTCTTCAGAACCTGCTGGCGCAGTTCCGGGTCGCCGGATTCTATCCCGAAGGAGACCATAAAGCAGCCGCCTTCTTTGAGCAGCTTCACCCTCTCTTCATCGACCAGATTAGCGCGCACGTTGCAGGCGAATGGTAACCCGACCTCTTTTCGATATCGCGGCAAAAATTCCGCCATCCATGCGGTATCCATGATGAAGATATCATCATTGATAAAGATCCGTTTCAAGGGATACTTCTCTTTAGCCTGCACCATCTCTTCCAGTGCGCGGCCGGGTGAATGCCGCCTGAGCTGTTTCACCTTACCGTGATACATGCGGTTGAAGTCACGGTTGAAGCAGAAGGTACAGAGATAGGGACAGCCTCGACCGGTGATGAATGGCTTTGTTGGATAATCGCGCAGATAAGGGTATTTGTAGTAAACTTCGCGATCGGGTATAGGGAGATTATCCAGTTCATTTTCTCCGGGACGGACATCGTTTTTATAGATAACGCCGTCTCGTTTAACCCAGAGATTCATGACGTCGGTGAAGTCTTCGCCTTTGTCGATGCGGTCGCAGAGTTCTGCGGCGGCTTCTTCACCCTCGCCGCGGCAGATGATATCCAGGGCTGGTTGTTCTATGGTTTCCGGGAAAAAGGTAGGATGCGGTCCTCCCATCAGTGTGGGAACGTCCATCATCTCTTTGACCTTTTCTGCTATCTGTAAACTGCGCACGTGATCACCTGTCATGGCAGAAAAAGCGATCAGATCCGGCTGGTATTCCTTAATCTTCCGATAGAAATTTTCCCCTTCCTCAGATTCGAGATAGAGATCCACCTGGTGACCAGCACGTTTCAGGTAGGCGGAAACATACATCACTCCGGTGAATTCAAACTGTATCGTTTGCAGGAATAGAACTCGTGCCATAGTTATCGGTTATTACTGGATCACCGGTGAAGCAAGGTCGGTAATCTCACCCTTTTCTTTCCACTGCTGGCGGCCTCTTTCTACCAGCTCGAATATCTCGTGAACTTTTATCTCTTTCATGCAGCGCCCTTCCTGCTGACAATTGGATCGTTTCAAATTTCCAAAATTCAGACAGGGGCTGCAATCTATCTGCTTATAAACCGCACTGTGCTTTTTACCAATTGGGCCGTAACGCAACGGTGTCTCCGGCCCAAATAATGAAATCGTCGGCGTGCCCATGGCGTAGGCCAGATGCAGTGGGCCTGAATCATTCGTGATGAACAGATGCATGCGATCCATTAAAGCAATGACTTCCCGCAATGTCGTCCGGCCAGAAAGATTCACCGGCGTTTCGCGCATCATGGCGATGGCGCGCTCCACATAGGGGACTTCATCCGGTGCTCCAACCAAAATCACATTGGCTCCCAATCTTTGAGACAGCAGATCCGCCAAAGCAGCAAAATTTTCCAGAGGCCAGCGCCGTTCAATAGCAACGTCAGAGGCATTGACGTTGATGCCTACGATGAAATCTCCGGTATCCACTTCTTCTGCTGCTAACAACTCATTGGCAGCGGTAATCTCACTAGCTCGCAAAGGAATCC
>JAHJDJ010000100.1 GCA_018812585.1 bacterium | reverse complement strand
TGTAAAAGAACGTTGACCAATTCCGAATCGTTCTCACAGACGATTAAATATGATCCTGTAGGATTGATATCCAAATCCAGATCATCATAATTAACGATCATCTGCTGCATGATCTTACTCCAGGTCCTGGATACCGGTCGGGGCGCTCGGACGGGATTGTTTCTGAAGTCAGATCCTTCTATATGAACGGTCACGCGATAACGATGCGCAATCTGCAGTTCCTGAGTGACAGGATTATACCGAACAGGATTCATGGTAACGGCTGCCAGGCGGTATCCTCGCATGATACTCGGATCGGATGTGACAACAGCTTCTATAGGATAATTGCTATCCTTGTTATAAACTTCTGGGTTGAAGGAAAACTGCGGCGAGGAACTGATCTGCCTTTCAGGTTCGATCCCTTGAGTGGGGATTAAATCGATATTCTTCAGAGTTCTACTCTCGAGAACTTCGAACTCTGCGCGGATAGATCTATCAGCAGGGATAGCCAGCAAGCGCGTAAAATTAGGGACTTCCGGCGCGCCCAGATCCAAACCGGAAGCTCCACCGGGGAGTTCGATAGTATCCCAACTTCGTCCATTAAGAATGCTTTCACCAAGCCGGATGAGTGGAATACGGACTTCAAACTCTACTAAATCATCATTCTGACGTAAAACATGAATGTCTGGCGTTTCACCTTGAACGTCGATTCTAAGTGTCAGATCTGCTGCATCGGTAGAAATCGCCAGAAAGGCGATCAGGATGATGCTGAAAACCGCTGTCAATCTTCTCATCGAAAGTCTCCCCTGGTATTAATCGAGCTATCTTAGTTGCAAAATTAGGTAACCTGAAATATAACACATTTTTATCCCTGAGTCAATAGGTACAGAAAAAAAGAGGAGATTTATTGCCAGATTGACCTTAAACACATCTATTTAATTTATATGAGTGTAAATTTCTTCTTGCATTTATCAAAAATATTCCGTATATTGTTCGTATCTTTTTTATGACTGCAATCGCACTGCAAAATCAATCTGGAAACTGGAATGAAACTTGAGGAGGGGGGACGTCGCTCTAAGGATGGCTTTGCGGCGTTTTTTGTTTTCCTGAATCTCTACGAAAAATCATGAGGTGAACATGCGGGTTAGAAATTGGATCGTGCTTACCGGTCTTATGCTGGTGGCTGCAGGATCTGCGCTGGCAGATTACCTTCCGTTACGTTATGATACTGTCAGTGATCAACCGGAGATCTCCCTGCTTTACTCTGATGCAGGCCGCGTAGAATTTGAAGTTCGTATTCCCGGCATAGAGCGCCTGGAAGGAACTCTTGAAGGCCAGGTTTGGGATCGTTTTGAAATTCCCGGCGGCGGCTTCGGAGCTGAATTAGGAAATCCAGAGGCGCCGACTTTTAACCGCATGGTTGCTGTGCCGGCGAATAAAGGCGTCCGTGTGGAGTTTGAAGCTCTGGACGTTAAAACCTTAACTGATATCCACCTGATTCCTGCGCAAGGAAGGGATATCGAAGAACTTTCCCAATTGAAAGAACCGGTTCGCTTCAGTTCTGCCGTATATAATACTGACGATTACTACCCTGCGGTGCAGTCCAGCGCTGCTGAACCCGCGATCATGCGCGGTGTGCGTCTGGTAAATATCAGCACCACTCCGGTGCGTTATAATCCGGTCAGCGGCGAACTCCAAATTGCTCACAGGTATAAAATTACCGTCTACTTTGAAGGAACAGACGAGCGCAATAATCCGCAATTGCCCTTGCGTCCCATGTCTAAATCGTGGGCCAAGTTGATGGAAAAGATGGTGGTCAACTTCGACGAGCTGGATGTTGAAATTGTCCCTGTGGGTGACTACTTAATCGTTTGTGAGAACGATGCTTCCCTGATTAATAACCTGCTGCCCAATTTTGTCGACTGGAAAACCCGCAAAGGGCACAATGTCAATATCCTGACGTTTAACGCCGGTTTTTCCAATTTCCAGATTAAGTCGCTGATCCAAAACTACTATGACACAGCCGAAATCCCACCAGAATTCGTGCTACTGATCGGCGATGTGGATGGCAATTACGCTCTTCCCGGATGGCCAACGTCCGGTTTTCCTCCCGATCAAACCGATCATGAATATTCGCTGTTGGAAGGCGGCGATGTTCTGGCGGACGTGGCGGTGGGGCGCATGCCTGCCGATGATAATTATGAAGCAGCTGTACTGCTGAATAAGGTGCTCTTTTACGAGAAAATGCCCTTTGTCAGCAATACAGACTGGTATCATCAGGGTTGTGTTATCGCCGGGAACAGCTATTCCGGGATTTCCACGATTCAGACAAACCGATACATCAAAACCCGCATGATCGAGCATGAATTTACGCGCATCGATACTTTTTGGTATTGGATGGGAGGATCGGTCTATAACACCACCACGTCATCGATTAACAACGGAATCAGTTGCTTCAATTATCGCGGCAATTATGAAATGCAGAATTTCAACGTCGGCGATATCAGTTACCTTACGAACACATATAAACTTCCCTTTGTGGTCACAATCACCTGCGATACCGGCGGTTTCAGCGGTTCATCTGAATCCTTCATGGAACGATTCGCTGTGGTGGGAACCCCCAACGCCCCCACTGCTGCTATCGCCGCGGTCGGCACTGCCAGTTGGGAAACGCATACGCGCTTCAACAACACCATCGCCTACGGTATCTGGAGCGGCATCTTCGATGAGGGCATTACCAACGCAGGTAACGCTCTGAATCGCGGGAAGTTGGAACTGTATAACACTTTTATCGGCCATGACCAGGCCTGGGCTGTGCCAAACTTCTGTGAATATGCTGCTCTGGCAGGTGATCCAGGCGTCGATATCTTCAACGCTCCGATTCAATTTATGACCTCCAATCTGCCTGCCAGCATGAGCTGGGGCGAGAATTCCTTGACCTTGACTGTCAACCACACTGGCGTCGGTGCGTTGGAAGAGGCTTTAGTGTGCTACTATAAGGACGGTGACATTCACGAAGTCGGTATGACTAATGAGAACGGCCAGGTTATTCTGCCGCTGAATCTTGCTTCTGCAGGCAACGTAAAAGTCACGGTTACGAAGAATAATTTCCACCCCATCGTTGATTCACTTAATGTGATACAATCTGCTGTGACCGTGGGTTATTACAGCCATTCGGTCGATGACGATGCTTCTGGAACCAGCA
>JAHJDJ010000099.1 GCA_018812585.1 bacterium | reverse complement strand
GGATACTCTCCTCGTTATGATGACTTCCGCAGGAAGACGAGGCGATGCTGTCCGTATGAAAAAAATCGGATTTTCCGCCTACCTTTCCAAACCTGTAAATCAGTCCCAATTGTATGACAGCCTGGTAATGATTCACAGTAGGATGGACCAGAAGAATAGCGATGCAGCGCCGCAATTAGTTTCAAAACATACCGTTTTTGAAGCAAGACAGCGAAATGTGCGCATTCTCTTAGCTGAAGATAATAGGGTTAATCAAACCGTAGCTCTGGCGATTTTAGGCAAACTGGGATATAGAGCTGATGCCGTCGCCAATGGTCTCGAAGCTGTGAAGGCGCTGGAGATGATCCCCTATGACATCGTCTTTATGGATGTGCAAATGCCCGAGATGGGTGGCTTAGAAGCAACTAAAGTAATTCGACAAATGAAATCCGATGTAAACAGTAGCGCTATTCCAATCATAGCAGTAACCGCTAACGCTATGCAGGGTGATAAAGAGAAGTATCTTGAGGGAGGGATGGATGACTATATTTCCAAGCCAATCAGTTACGAGGCAGTTAAAAATGCCATAGAAAAATGGACAGATAAGGAAAGTATTAAGAAATTCAAAATAGAAAACCTTGAAAGGCAATTAGCGGAAGATTAAGTCACAAACTATAGAAAACAAGAGTGAATGCTATAGAGTAAACGCTATTGAGGTTTTTCCTCATCCGCCGTTGCCATCCCTTATTTCGCCTCTGTCGAGGCTTTTTTCATTTCCGAAAGCTGAAATCAGCCTTGAAGTGCCGCAGCGTCTTATCCAGACCGAAATCAACATTGACGCCTGGAATTCGATCACGCTGATTGTAAAGTAGAGCGATGGCTTCCGCGCAAGCCAGCAGATCCTGATCTTCATAAGCAAGTCGTGGAATTGCGCAGCGAACGTTGTTGACGCGTTTCTCCGGATCATCGATGTCGCCTGTCACCCATTGCTTGTCGAAAGCGAATATCCCAAGTTCACAGAGACGATGACCCGCAATCAGCATTAGAGCAGTAAAAGAGATTCCCCGAAATTCAGGATCACGGCTGCGATCGAATCCGAAGAATTGATCCATGTCAATATAGACAGCATGACCTCCAAAGGGAGTCATAACTGGAATACCGCGTGCTTCTAAAGCTTCGCCGAACCTCTCTACTTGCCCGATACGATGGGCCAAATAACCTTCACGCACGACCGTTCTGAGTCCTTCTAACAAAGCCATGATATCGCGCCCTGCCAGACCGCCGTAAGTGGGGTGTCCTTCAACTAAAATCTGGTGATCGTTGAGCGCTTCAGTGAAATCAGGGTATTTCTCGCTGAATAACCCGTCACGATGAATCGCCAAACCCCCGCCAATATTGACCAGACCATCCTTCTTGAAACTGATATGAAAACCATCCGCATTTTCAAATGCTTCATGGGTTATTTCCGTGATAGTCCGGGATTCGTAACCCGCTTCACGCCGTTTGATAAAGAACGCATTTTCGGCGAAGCGGCAGGCATCGATAAACAAGGGAACATCATACTTTTCAGTGAGCAGTCGGGCCGCCTTTAGATTAGCCATTGAAACGGGTTGTCCCCCACCCGTATTATTGGTGATGGTAATGTAGACCAACGGTACTCTATCACCAGCTTCAAATAAAAGCTGCTCCAGGCGATCCAGGTCCATATTACCGCGGAAGTTGATGTCACTTTTATCTTGAAGATTCTCAGGGAAGATACCTGCAGCATGTATATTATCTTCTGTCGTGTCAAAATGGCCGTTGCTGGGGATAATATAATGAAACTCGGATCTGTCCCAATTATTGCTGGCTTTCGAGGCGGCTGGCTTTACATCCAGGGAACGGATTAACGTGTTGAAAAAAGCAAACTCGGCGCTTCGACCCTGATGGAAAATGAAGAAGTCTGCCCGTTTTTCCCGATCATCGAAATACCTCGTAGACCCATCGTAGGTTAATTGCTTTTCCTTGCAGTACCACCGTTCTCCGAAGGTATTGGAAATCTGCTGTTGAAGTTTAAAATAACCTTCGTTAGAACCGTAAGCCTCGTCACCGAGCAACAACTGTGACCATTGCTGAATGGTCATAGTGGTCGTCCCTGAATCAGATAACAAATCACAACCGGGAAGATAATTCGCCGGGAATTTGAAGACATTCAATTTTGCCTGGTTGATGGCGATATCGGCGCGTAATTCAATATCTTCGATTTCGCAGTCGCGAGCGCGTATCACTGCATTGCGGTAAGGCCGTGGAATGTAACTGGTGGCAGGGGAAGGAGACCGTCCGATAAGCTCTTTGAACTCGGCAATAAAATGTTGCACGCTCTTAGGGAAATCAGCCATGATATGAATACTCCATCTTTTGACAATCCAATTGAGGCGTACTGAATTTACATAAATTGAAGAGAAAAATCCAGCGTTTCCCCGAAAATTTTGCGACGGGATAAATTCCACATCAGATTTCTGATTCCTCGACCGTCCGAGGTCTTACGCCTCGCCCGGCCAGCCATCTGACCCCAAAGGTGTCCATCAATCCCACCCAGAGACGATTGCCGATGCCGTACTTTGTGATGCCGAATTGCCGCTGTCGATGATTCACTGGAAGTTCCATGATTTTCCCGCCATTCATGCGCATCAGAGTTGGCAGAAAGCGGTGCATCCCCTTCCAAAGCGGTAGTATTTCTACGAATTCCTTGTAGAATACTCGGATCGAGCAGCCCACGTCGGTGATGGAATCGTTTGTGATCCAGTTGCGGAAGCCATTGGCTATCCGAGAAGAGAATCTGCGCACCCAGTCATCCTGCCGCTTAGAACGGATGCCATTGACGATATCGACCTCTCCCCTATTCAGTTTAGCGATCATTTTCGGCAGATCCGCAGGATCATTCTGCAGATCACCATCCAGCGTTCCGATGATAGCGCCTCGGGCGTGCTTGAAACCGGTATAAAAAGCGGCCGATTGCCCGTAGTTCCGGTCATGCTGGAATAGCCGATGATGTTGACTGGGCAGGGATTTTATCAGTTCTACCGTTCTATCCGAAGATCCATCATCGATCCAAAGGCATTCCCAGATATACTCGGTTGCAGCGAAAGCCGCCTCAATTTCCTGCGCCAGTTCGGGCACAGATTCCTCTTCGTTCATCACGGGAATGACAATAGAGACTTCCGGTTTGGCTGTTTCAGATTTGTTATTCATGGCGTTATTTTGCTGTTATTCAGGCAGTTTATTTCTTTCAATTGTAAAATCAGATCCCGATTATGATCTTCCGGATAGGGAACAGTCAGAAAATTTTCCGCCGAGCTATCCACCCCGGCGGGATAAGATAAGTAATAGTATTCGCTAAAATTCTCGCGAGGAGTCTTGAAGACGGGTCGCTGTAACTCCGCCTGCAAAAACAGACCGGTCCGATTGCTGACACGGTGGTGTGCGACGACTGGCAAAGGCTCGGTGATGTGCGCGGCAATTTCACGCGCCCCCGGTTGGTGATCGAAGCGAATTTGGGCGCGATAAAAGAACAGTCCCTGCATATAAGTCACCAGCATAAAGGCAGCTAAGACCGATGCGAAATGAGTCAGCCTCAGCGGCCTGGGTAATAATAATCCGATCACCAGCGCCAGCACGATAAAGACAGCAGCTTGCAGAAAATATCCTTCTATGGCTCCGAAAACGGCGCATCCGGCTGCCAAAATGGCCAGGATTGAAAAAACCATCCTTTGCAGGGATTTCCGGATGACAATCTTCGCATCGATGTGATAGGAACAAAGTATGGCAAATGCAGGAAAGGCAGGCATCAGGTAGCGGTCACGGCTTTCCGGTGAGACGGTAAAAATCGCCAGAGAAATCAGGAACATCAGGAGACTGCTCCAGTAGATCTCATCCTTGACAATCCTTCTTTTAAAAGCGAAAGCCAAAATCAATGACCAGGGTAGCAGCACAATGAATATTTTGCCCGGGAAATAGATAAGATGCCATAAAAAGGCCCCGACACTGCCCGTTGATTTTTCAGAGACTTCTGCTGTAAAGATGCGCAGCAGATCAGATAAACTTCCTTCCAGCGAATAGAGCCAGAGCCACACCGCTGGCAGCAGTAGAGACATGAGAAAATGTAATCCGATCAGGCTCAATTTCCTGAGGCGGTTTTGCTGGGTGAAGCAGGCCACCAGCAGTACTGCAGGATAAAAATAGAGCGGCGATAATCCTTTCGTCAACAGTCCCGCACCCATGAACAGAGATGATATGAAAACAGATCTGATTTGCAAAGGATTTGACAGGTAAATTATAAATGAAAGCGAGGTAAACAAAGTGATGATGATATCGGTTTCTGCCAGATTGCCGTACTCGCAGAGCATGAGGTAATTAGTCGTGACAGCAAGGAATCCAATCAGGGCTTTATCCGCATGCTTTTTCAGGAGAAACAGATACAGACTCCATCCGGTCAGAAGCAGAGCAATAATGGAAACAAGGCGGGCGCTGACCCTGTCAACCACACCATCCAACAGGTTGGGCAGAACGATCAGCCAGTTATGCATCGGGGGTTTTTTATAGTAGGGGACGTTAAACACAGTCGGATGGAAATAATCGCCGGAAAGTAGCATCTCCTGGGCGACAATACAGCGGCGGTCTTCCTCGCCGGTCAAGGGGTAGATGCTAATGTAGAGAACCAGGTTGAGGAAGATAAACAGTGAGGCGGCGAAGACAAAGAAATGCGCAGAACGGAACGGCTTGGATGGTTGGAGAAGCATTATGCGACAGCGCCCGGTTTAAGGTCATCCTGCTGGCGTTTACGATAGATGAGGTACAGGTTGCGGGAATAGATCAGTAACCCGGATCCCTGCCCCAGAATAAAGACTGGATCTTTTCGGTGTATGGCGTAAATGAAAAGGAGCAGTCCGCCGAAGAGGCTTAAGAACCAGAAAGCGTTCGGAACAACGCTCTGCTTCTTATATTCTGATACCAACCATTGCACGATAAAACGTGCCGCAAACACCCCCTGCGCGGCGAAACCCAGTATCAGCCAGAAATCTAATTTGAAATTCATTTCTATCCGCGAGATTTGGTGTGGTTCTTATCTGTCTATTTTGTGATACTGCCGGTACCATTCAACAAATTTGGGCAGCCCTTCCTGAATGGATGTCTTCGGATTAAATCCCAGCTCCGCTCTGGTCAATTCAATGTCAGCATACGTTGACAGGACCTCACCCGGCTGAGCCGGTTTCAGATCGATAACCGCCTTCTTACCCAGGCTTTCTTCCAGCACGCGAATAAACTCCATCAAATGAACAGGTTCGCTGTTACCGATATTATACAGTTTATATTGCTGCACGCCCGGCAGGCTGGGTGTGAATCTATCCAAGACGCTTAAGACCCCTTCTACAACATCGTCGATATAAGTGAAATCACGATACATGTTACCTTCATTGAAAACCGCCAGAGCTTCACCGCGTACGATTTTTTCTGCAAAGGTATAGTACGACATATCCGGCCTTCCCCAGGGACCGTACACCGTGAAAAAACGCAGGCCTGTCGTCGCCATACCGTTGACACTGGAGTAAACGTGCGCCATCAATTCATTCGATTTCTTGGTGGCGGCATAGAGTGAAATTGGCGCATCGACCTGATCATTCACATGGAATGGAATCTTGGGTGTACCACCATAAATAGAGCTTGAAGAGGCATAGATAAAGTGCTTCACACCGACTGAACGAGCGTATTCAATGATGCGAAAAAAGCCGACCAGATTATTGTTGATGTAACTTTCGGGATTTTGTGCGCAGTATCTTATTCCGGGTTGAGCCGCCAGATGAACCAGGTGAAGATCTTTGGAATCCTTAACGCTGGCAGTCAGTTTTTCCATGTCAGTTACTGATGTCAGATCAAGCTTGAGGAACTTGAATTGATCGTCTTTCTGGAGGATTTTTACGCGGTCAAGCTTCAACTGAGGATTGTAATAATCTGTGATGCAGTCAACCCCGATGACCCGGTCATGATTCTTGAGGATCTGCTTCGCCAATGAAAAACCGATGAATCCGGCGCAGCCTGTAACGATGATGGTTCTGTTCATTATAACTGGTATATGCACTTATTATCAATGATACTTGAGATATGTTCACTCACGGTAGAAGTCCACTGAGTCAAGCGTTCCACTCAGCATAACGAAGAAATTTAAGTGATAGAATCATTATTTGCAAGCATAAAGCCGATAGAGTTTCAATGTGTAGAGTAGCTTTATTGAAAATTTTCAGGGCAGTAAAGCAAAAACCACACACTTTCAATCAGGCGGGATGTACCCACACGGTCATCACGAGGAAGTTGAGGAGGTTATAGGTGCAGATGTGGATTTTGGCCGAGCTGACAGCCCGGTAATAACGGCTTCTGCTGACACCTAAGGCCCGACAGACGGCGCTGACGCTGTAGCCTTTATCACTGAAATAAACGATGCTTTCATTTAGTCGTCCGGCAGATTTTGAATTTTTTTTAGCATCTCAATGGTGATCGTCTGCCGTCCGATAATGCGTTCCAGCGCTTTGATTTTGGATTTATCGGGTGACCCGTTGGTGTCGGTTTTGCCGGACAATCCCAGCTTAGCGCCTTCTAAAAACTGATCGCGCCACTTGTAGTACTGGGTCTGGCTGATGCCGTGATTGCGGCAGATTTCAGCTACGGTAGTCTGGCTTTTTAGTCCCTCCAGGATGATAGCCATCTTCTGGGCCGGACTCCATTTGCGATAACTCATAGGCGTTTCCTTTCTAGTAAGTAAGATAACCCGGCAACGCCCGGATCGCAAGCGGAGTGTGACAATTGCCAAATCGCCTTCCCCCATGGGGGAAGGGACATCAACCCTGAAACTCTACACTTTCAAACTGTCCCACTTTTATGGGGTGCAATATGTTTCCTACATGGATCAGGGCAAATCCCGTATGAAATCGACAGGGACGAGCAACAAGAAACTTGCAGAAAAGTCGAGATTGGAAATTGAAGAGAATCAGCAAAGAAGAAAAAATGGATTGGAGCCAGTACTGAAAATTGAGTCAATCCTTCTTTGTGATTTCATCGATATCTACCTTGAGGATCGTAAAAGGTTGGAAAAGGCACATCGGACGATTACAACCGATGAGTATGCTTTAAAGCGGCTGATGACTTACACTGGCGATGTTGCTCTGAATACGATTGACGATAACCTCATCAGAAAATACCGAGATCACAAATTGCAGCAGATTAAGCCAACCTCATTGGCTATAGAATTAAGGACCCTGAAGGCAGCATTTTCGTGGGCTGTGGGAAAGCCAGGGAAGAAGTACTTGCGGAGGAACCCGTTTAAGCAAAAAGACTTGACACCAGCCACTAAGAACCGCAAAATCCCACTATGTTTTTCGCCGGAAGAGAAGAAGCATTTTTTTTGCCGCGATCGACAATGAGGATTACAAATTACTCTTCCAGTTTCTTCTTCTGACTGGATGTCGCAGAGGGGAAGCGATCAAGCTCGCATGGGATGATATTGACCTGGAAAACAAGAAAATCGTATTTAGGCAAACTAAAAGTGGGAATGACAGGGTAATTCCGATTAGCCTCGAATTAATGCAGATCGTTATGGCACTGGACAGAATAAAGTCCAAGCCCTTTCCTTACCACCCGGACTGGTTAACTCATTTGTTCAAAAAGTACTTGAAGAGATCCGGAATCGAAAAGGATTTCCATCTCCACTGTCTAAGACATACCGCGGCAACAGACCTTGTGAGACAACGAATTCCCTTAACACAGATCAAAGATTTTCTCGGGCATTCGTCAGTCAAGGTAACAGAGATATATACCCATTCGCTTCCCGAGGATTTACAGCAGGTAGCAGAGGCACTGACGTGTGTCGGTTAAGTTTGGTGCAATTAATTTGCAATTAAAGATACCAAAAATGCCCACATTCCCCCACATCGAGCAACATGGGTAAACGCAGGCAAATTCTTGTTTATACAAGCTTTTATACTGTGGGCCCAGTAGGACTCGAACCTACGACCGACGGATTATGAGTCCGTTGCTCTAACCAACTGAGCTATAGGCCCGCAACGACCAAAGATAGTAAATTGTATTTATGAATTCAAGTGTTTTTAGATAAATCCATCGACTTTAAACTCATCATGTGTAAAATACTAAACGCGAAAAAGGGGCTCGAAAGCCCCTTTTTAACGAATAGGAGTGTTATACTATTTCAAGAAGAGCATCTTCTTGATATTGTCGTAGCCGTTATCACCCACCAGGCGCAGGAAGTAAATCCCGGTCGGCAGGTTTGCCGCATCGAATTCGATGAAGTATTCACCCATAGAACAAGTATCGTCTACCAGGCGTGTAACTTCTTCACCATTCAGGTTGAAGACCGACAGACGAACCTGTCCATTATCACGGACGTAATACCGGATCGTGGTGGTGCTGTTGAAGGGGTTAGGATAATTTTGAGATAGCTGGTAACCCGCCAACTGCGCATCTTCACCTGGCATGAAAACCTCAGCGACCGGCGTGGCAGAAACGACCACTTGATGGGTTCTTTCACGACCATTGACGTCGATGTCGGACAGTTTGTAGAAATAAGTGACACCGTTGATCAAGTCACGTTGATCGTTGTACTGATAGTTCTGAGTCGTCGACGTGAAACCTTGGCTGGCAATCATGTCTGACGTGATGCGAGTATAGGGACCTTCCTCATTGGTGGCACGATAAATATGGAAACCTAAGTTGTCATATTCGGATTCGGTACTCCAGAGGATCTTAACCAGGGCATCAGCGCTGATCGCAGACATAGAGACTAAAGTGACCGGCAGCGGGATGTCATTACCCGGACCTAAATTATTCCAGGCGATGCGAGTTGCGCCACCAGCGAGAAAACCTGTGTTGGTGGGATTGCCACCCACGATGGCATAATCGAAAATATTGCCGGACGGATAGTCAAAGTGGTACAAAATCTCGGTGTTGCTGTCCGCCGTCAGCGGCAGATCGTCTACCTGGCTCGGGAAACTACTCAGAATACCATCGTAGAGGCGAACTTCATCGATGTAGCCGTAGAAGTATTGAGCGTTGAAACGTCCTACCCACGTCTGGGCATTGTTGTTATAAGGCATCGCAGGCGGACTTGTAGCGCCATTAGAGTGGGCATATTCCACGTTGTCCACATAGAATTTTACCTCATCGCCGCCACCGGGATTGACAACGACTGCAACGTGATGCCAGGTATCGCTGAAAACAACGGGGATTGTTGTCTGCCATAAAATGGAATTTGATCCATCACTACTCATAAAAAGACGTAACTGTCCTGTGATGGTAGCCTGAACGGCCCAGGAACGATTATTGGTTGATTCTTCCCATTTGCTGATGACGGGCATGTTCCCGGCAAACGACTGAACAAAAATCCACGCCTGAACGGTGAAGGATCCATCAGTGAATTCACTAAGGTTGTCACTATCGGCAGCCCACACGTACCCTGAGGTACCATTGAGATTCAATACGTAAACGTTTCCCCACACGATCCCGGGTAGCATCAGTAGCCCGGCGCACAGTGCCAGTCCCAAGAGTTTGCTCTTCGATCCGAAATTCATTTCCCCCTCCTATTCGCTCGTTACCAGGTCTTACGCCGAGTAAACAAACGCGACCACCAAATGTCCTTACCTTAATCGAAACAGAGTAAGGCTTACTTTATTCTAAGACAAGATACAATGCCGAGGTTGTTGAAGCAAGATAATCTGATTTTTTTTTTAGGGGGGTCTAAGTTTTTTTCAAGGGATGGGAACTGACGCTTGAAATGGTTGATTTCTATGAAATAGGCAAAAATAATCCCTCTTAAACTCTAACATTTGAGAGGGATTTTGCGGGAGTGTCTGGGAATCGAACCCAGCCAGAACGTTTCCACCCTGCAGACGGCTTTGAAGACCGCGGCGCCCACCAGGCACGCTTCCACTCCCCTGTTTTATAAGACCAACAGTGATTCAGAAAACTCTACTTCTCTTTTTCAGCGTCAGGTTTCTCAGCGGAAGGTGACTTCTTTTTCGCCGCTTCTTTGTGAACTTCGTCCGGTTCAGCTTGCGCTTCTTTACCACCAGCAACGGGCTCTTCAGTCTCAACCTCTGATGGGCTCTCCGTCGGATCTTCTTGAACTTCGTCCGGTTCAGCCGCCGCTTCTTCACCACCAGCAACGGGCTCTTCAGCCTCAACCTCTGATGGGCTCTCTGCCGTTTCTTCGGGTTCTGCTTTAACAGAGTCTTTTTTCGGTTCAGCGCTTCCTTCCACCGCAGGAGCTTCAATTGCCGGTGGAACTGTCCCAGCAGCATCAACAGCATGTAAATCGATGGGCTGCTCATCCTGTGGAATGGCTGCAGAGGCAGCGCTGGGCCTTTCAACGGCTTCTGGAGGTGACGGTTCAGCTTCTGGAACTACTTTTTCAGCGGTTTCCACACCGTCTCTGCTGCCGTACTTCTGCGCGATGAAACAATCCTTGCATAAAACAGGCTTACCCGTAATCGGCTTGAACGGAACCGTCGTTTCCCGGCTGCAGACGGCGCAGACTACTTTAATATGCTGACGTCCTGAAGCAGCGCCGCCGGTTGTCGAAGCAGTATAGAGTCTCTCTCGGTCATGTTTACGTTTCTGGCGGCATTCCCGGCAGTGTTTGGGAGCCTTGAAACCTTTGCTGTTAAAAAACTCCTGTTCCTTGACTGTGAAGATGAAGTCCCGCCCGCAGGTGCTGCATTGGATTTGTGTATCGTTTAATTCCATGATCAGACTCGATTCTCCTATAATTCAGAGACCGATTTTGAGATCCGATGATCTCCACATCGATCTAACCCTGAATTATGATGTTTATTTATTTTCAATACAATTCACTAAATAATCGACTAATCCCAGAAAGGAGCCGCTGCTCATTACGATATAGACTGCCCCGGAGGGCGCTGATTCCAACATTCTGGCGCAAAGTTCATGCGCATCATCCGATTGAAATGCGCTTATATCCTTGTCACGCAGAGATATAAGAATATGTTCCAGACTAAGCCGATCTTCTGCAGGAATTTTAGCGGAGCGGTGAATCGGTCCTAAAGCTGCCATATCAGCCAAACTCAAAGCATTTATTAGATCCTGCTCCAGGCGTTTGCGCACCATGGTATTTGAGCGCGGTTCAAAAGCCGCGATCAGCGGAACTCCCGGATGCCGCTTTTTCAGCGTCTCCAGCGTCATGCGGATGGCGGTCGGGTGGTGCGCGAAATCGTCGTAGACCCAGGAGTTGCCATCGCAGTATTTCAATTCCAGGCGGCGGCGGACGCCTTTGAATGCTGCCATTCCTGAAACGATATCAGCGGGTGACACCCCCGCAAATTCAGCGGCAGCCGAAGCGGCCAACAGATTTGCAAGCTGATGATCGCCCCACAGAGCCGTCTGGCAGACTCTGCTCTCACCCGAAGCAAACCGAAGGGTAAAACTCATGCCATCCGGTGTAAGCTGAACGTCAGTGCCTCTTACTTGAGACGCTTCGGATTGTCCATAAGTTACCACCTGACAATGAGCTTCATCTGCCAGTTTAGCGAGGCCAGGTTGATCCGCATTCAGGATCAGACAGCCATTGCGGGGAATTATACGCACCAGATAACCGAACTGCTTCAGAATTTCTTCGTAAGAAGCATAAATATCGGCATGATCAAATTCGATATTGTTGATAATCGCCAATTGCGGTTGATAATGCAGAAATTTGGGCCTTTTATCGAAGAAAGCGGTGTCGTACTCGTCACCCTCAATGGCAAACCAGTCACCCTCAGAAACCTGGAACCCGCTATCCCAGCCCACAGGTATCCCGCCCACCAAAGATCCCCCAAACCGGCTGCCTGCCTGGAGCATAAATGCCAGAGCAGCCGTGGTGGTCGTCTTTCCGTGGGTTCCGGAGACCACCGCAGGCAGCTTGTGTTTAAGAATTTCCTGCTGGATTAATTGCGGAAGGGAGATGCAGGTGAGACGCCGCTCGAGGGCAGCTTCAAGTTCAGGATTACCACGCGATATGGCGTTGCCGACCACGACTATATCCGCAGAAACGATATGATCGGCCGTGAAGGGTGAAAGTATGGAAATTCCCCGGGACTCCAGAAACGTGCTCATAGGGGGATAGACCCCCTGGTCGGATCCGGTTACCGTTTTTCCAACAGATTTCAACCAGGCAGCGACTTGCGCCATAGCGACGCCGCAGATACCGATAAAATGGTAGTGTTGAATAGGATTTTCCCTGCTATCCAGTTGTATAATCAAATAATATAACAAACCTAAGTGGGATTGTCAAGAGCTTTTCTTAACATCGACGATTATTTTTCGATTGCCACGCCAATCACGGCTCTAAACTCCCAGTTTTCTTCACCAGCATACGGCTCTGACAGGTAGAGTGGGAAAGCCAGTTCGACGTCGACATTAAAGGGAAATTCAACAGTCAAGCCGCATCCCGCCTCTGACAGATAATCAGCGACACTGATATCCGCGATCTCAGCCCCCAAATCTCCAGCGCCTCCAAAGAGGAAAACTTCAAACCGAGGCAGATAACGCGGCGGCAATAGAGTGTGCGTGAAGAGCTCGTTCAGAATTTGCAATTTTACGCCTAATTCTCCCTGAACAGAGGCGGCTGTTCTGGCGTAATATTGGCTTCCATAGTAGCCGCGTAAATTCCCGTCTCCCGGCATTCTGGCATTCCATTCATGCGGCAGCGCGCCGCCTGCCCGCAGCAGAATATTGGTCGATTGCGCCCAAGGTCCCGCGCCGCCCAGACCGTAATAAGCCTGCATCGGCGTGCTCTCCGATGCGGTCCCGAAGAAGGCTCTCAGGCTAAATTCCAAATTGCGATGCAGGGGATGCGTTACCTTTGAAACCGTAGAGCTGCGGTGATATTCAAAATCGCTGAGCGGCGCGCTGGTTTCAACGTTGCCGTAAACGCTTAATCGGGTTTTAGCCGCATTGTATGAAACAGCTCCATCGAATGCCAATGCGCTCATGATGCCATCCTCCCAAAGCTGGGGTATCGGTGGATAATCGCTATTGAAAAGTTCGTGTAATTTCCAGGTGAGAGAGGCGTGCCAGCGCTCTGCAGCATCATAATCGGTTTTATTGACGTAGCGCAGTCCCAGCTCTCCACCCCGCTGACCATCATACAGATAGCCGCCCATATTCCAGGTTGATCCTCTCCCCAACGGTGTGAAGTCATCTTCATAACGAATTCGCCCGGATACCGCGCCGGATTTGGCGCCCACATTCGCTGATACGTAGAGTTTTTTCCAGCTTTCCATGAAGTCGCCATCAAAGTAAACTCCCCCCTTGAAGCCGTCAACGTCATTATAACCCACCGTTGGCGCCCAACGCACACGGTAGGCATCCAGCGGCGAGATATGGGGAAACGGCGCGTCGAATTCAACCTTCAAAGGCGGCAGTAGATCGGTGCTGTTATTCAACGGGTTTACGTCTGCCAGATAGCCCTGGGGATCGAGCTGCGCACGTTTGAAACCGGCTTTATCGATTTCAAAGAAGTAATAAGGGTAAGGATCCCGGCACTGATCCCAGCGTGGCAGACGAACTGCGCAATCGGGAGGCGTAGGCTCAACGTCAAGGGGAATATAGTATAGTAATGAACTGCCATCTTCAGATTCAACCGCAACTTTCTGAGGCAGGATCATATCGGCTTCGCGATGTAGTCTTAAGCCGATTTTATCATCAGATTCACCACGAACCTGCCTCAGACTGTAATCCAGGCTCTTAGTCCCCCGTACCCAGGCTTCGTAGAACCATTGCAGCGATGTGCCCAGCGTCTCTTCAGCCGATTGCAGAAAATCCTGTTCGTATGGATGTCTGGTTTTCCATTCGGCATAATAGTCATGCATGACGCGGCGGATGCCTGCTTCACCAATATAGGATTGCAGCGCGTAGAACATGGTTGCGGGCTTGTAGTATGATGAGACGCGGTATTGCAGATACACCTCTGCCACATCCGCTTGAACATGCAGCGGCAGAATATAGCCGCTCTTCTGGTGTTGCAGATAAGGTCGGAATCCTCGATACCAGCGGTTTTTATCCCAGATGGAGATATTTCCCTTTTGATATTTCAGAATATTGTCTTCGCCTAAGAGCTCTTCCATGATGCGCAGCTCCCAGTAGGTGGTAAACCCTTCATCCAAACAGGAACGGTCGGTCTGATTTGAACCCAAAGCCCCCATGAAATAATTATGAGCCATTTCATGCCAGAAGAGCAGCTTATAGTGGGGCGATCTGCCTCCACAGAAGACGATCCCGGGATATTCCATCCCTGAAAAAACATCTGCTACAGTGAATTCAGGATAAGGAAAAGTACCGATCTCCCGCTCTAAAATCTCCATTCCCTCTCTTGTCAATTCAGCAGCGTCGTGCCAACCAGTCGCGTGATCCTGGCGCACCAGAATCCAGATATCAGTCTCACCACAGCGGTCCTGGTCGATGCGGAAAGTCGGATCTGCCGCCCAGGCAAAATCATGGACGTTCTCAGCGTGGAAATGCCAGGTTTTGCGCTTATTCCAGTCACCATAAGTGGTATCGGGTTTCGCACCCCAGGGCCAATCCAGATAATGACTCAAATCCAATGCCGCCCGCAGGTCAGCAGGAAGCGCTTCATTTCTATTGACCAGAACTCCGGTGCCGCCCACGATAAAGGGTTCAGGCAACTCTAAGGTCACATCGTATGACCCGAATTCTCCGTAAGCCTCTCCCGTGCCCATATATTGATTATCCACCCAACCCATGACTGGATCGTAAACGCAGACTTGCGGATACCAATGCGCCACTTTCAATTGACCTCTTCCATACGCCGACCGGTAAGCAATAGAAAGACCTGGAATGTAGCTCTCAAAATCCATCGACAGCGTTAAGCGATTCCCCGGTAACAGTGGTTCTGTCAGCGGCACAGTGAAGATGGCATAATTAAACAGTGGATCGATAGTTTTCCCCGCCGCATCCTGCAATCTGGTAATCGACAAACTGCCGTAATCCGTCGGGTCGGCATTGTCGATGCGTCGGCTGCCACGGCTGTTCCAGCGTCTATGCGCCGGACTGCCCGGACGAAAGGTGTTGTAATGAGCATGAAAGCGCAATTCTGTCAGCGTATCCGGAGAATTATTCTGATATGAGAATTCTAAAGTCCCCAGCAGCGTTCTGCCATCCTCAGCCAGGCGGACGTCCATCTGATAAGCAACATCCTGCTGCCAATAAGGTCTCGACGCTTCTACAGAAGTTAAGCCGCAAACTCCGATCAGGATTGTAATTACCGTTAGAATCAAGCTTCGTTTCATGACGATCTGAATATTTATGAAATTTACAAATCACAACTTTTTCTGGGCTTACCCCCGAACCCCGAATCCTGTACCCCGAACCCCTGAACCCCATCCATTTATGACGGAGCGGCACTTTTCGACATAAAAACCCCAACTTCATCATAAGTAGGCGCGGCGGTGCGGCCTCCTAACTTAGTACAGATCATAGCGGCGACGGCAGCGGCAAACCTGCAGCGTCTTTCCATCGGCCAACCGCGTTTCAGGCCGTACAGATAGGCGCCGTGGAAGGCGTCGCCAGCTCCCGTGGTATCGACTACATCTACTTGAAAAGAGTCATACCTCCCAATGTCATTACTTTCCTTCCAGATACCGCCCTTCTCACCTAAGGTGGCAACCACGGATGATGGACCGTGTGCGGCGATCTGGGAAATGGCATCTGCGATATCATAATCGCCATAAGTGCCGGTGATAAAGTCATGGGAAACGATGGCGTGATCGGTCAAACTCAAGAGCGTGTCGATATCGGCGCGCGGGCTGCCGGCATCCAGAACGACTTTTCCTCCCGCTGACCTGCAGATCTCAGCCGCGCGCAGGCAGGCTGCTGTATGCCGCCCATCTATCAGCAGCAGCGGTGTCGAGCGCAGTAATTCTTCCGGGAGTTCAGTGGCGTCCGGCGGATGAACGTCACCGGGATCCAGGGCGACGGTGCGGTCCCCATTGCGTTTATCCACCCAGATATAGGCGCACGGCGAGCAGCGGTCAGGCCGCATCAGGAGATGCGAGGTATCGACGCCGTAATGGGATAAATCGCAGCGGATTTTCAAACCCTCCTGATCATCCCCGACTGCGCCGCTGAAGGCGGCTGATCCTCCCAACCGTGAGAAGATCGCCAGAGCGGTGGGAACAGGTCCTCCACCCGACGTGGCGCGCCCGGAGACGACCCATTTTTCATTCGGCCCTGGGAAGCGGTTGAATAGCAGGATCGTATCCCAGGCGCATAATCCTGAACCGACAACGTCGAACGACATATCCAGCCCTGAATTTACCGTTGATTAATGAAAGAAGCGATCTCTTCATCCCAGAATTGATCCACTCCGGATTCCCGCGAGGATTTGAACCAGGACTCCGGCAGCAGGCGATGGTAAGCGGATTCTGCATAACGGTGGTCCAATAAAAGGACAACTCCCCGATCCGACGGTGTGCGGATAATCCGCCCAGCAGCCTGCACTACCCGTTGCAGACCCGGATAAAGATAAGCAAAATTGAATCCGTTTTCCCCTTTTCTATCAAAATAAGCACGCAACAGATCATTTTCAAGACAAATGGCAGGCAAACCCACACCGACAATGAGGGCCGCTTCAGCCCATTTCCCCGGCAGATCGATGCCTTCAGCAAAAATGCCGCCCATCACACAGCACAAGAGAGTATGGCTTGACTGCTTGAATTTCTGCAGCATATCCACGCGCTCTTGGTCCTTCATCTGAATCTCCTGCACTAAAATGTCAGGTATATCCAAATGCTCGACAATTTGGCGCATCAACTCGAAACTGGGGAAAAAGGCGATAGCATTGCAATGGCAGTGTGCGTAAAATCGCTCGATGCGTCCGGCTAACGGTTGAATATTCTCTGGCCTCTGGCGATAGAGCGTCGTCACTCCGGCATCGATCCTGACGTATAAATTCTCAGACGGAAATGGCGAGGGCAGCTTTAACTGTTCATGCTTATCCGGCAAACCCAGCAATTGACCCGAAGCATCCAGAGGTGATAAGGTCGCTGACATACAGATTCCGCTGTGCGCCGCAGCGAATGTTTCGCGTAAATACGGTGAAGCGTCCAGGCAGATGATACCCAAAGAGGGAACAGGGTCCTTTCTGACGATATGCGCTAAATGACCCCCCTCTAATTCCAGAACGCGCACGAAATCCTGTAATTGCCGGTAGAGGAGAATCACAGGATCTTCATCGACTGAAGCGCCGGATTGGGTGATCTGATACCAGTAGGGTATGATCGATGCTTCAAAATCGCTGCATATCTCCAACCAATGATCATAAACCAATTGGATAGGATGCGCCTTGCTGCCTGATGGCAGAGCTCCAGCATAATAGTCTATATGAGCGATTATCCTGGACATGGATTTATCAAATATATGGTTTCCGGCGTCATTAAGAATAGCTGCTGCATTCTGGATCAACTCCTGCGAAAGTGATGCAGAATAATAGGAACGCGCCCTGTCCGGCAAATTGTGCGCTTCATCGCCGATCAGAATCAGACGTGCGGGATCTCCTTCCTCGAACAGCCTGTTCAACCTGACGGATGGATCAAAAGCGTAGTTATAATCGCCTATGATCAGATCAAACTTAGCGCAGATTGCCTGCTGTAGTTCGTAAGGGCAAAGCTGATTTGCGCGGCCATAATCAGCTAAAGCATCCGGCGTCAAAGCTCCTGCTGATAATAGATCATCCAAAGTGCCGTTTTGACGTAGACGCCGTCCGAAATCCTGCAGATATTCGCACTCTTCAGCTTGACAGTTCAAATCGCCGCTCAGGCAATGCTTCTCCTTTGACTGAAGCCATAAGATGCGCGGATAGATCTGCTTGCCGCGTATCTTTATGGCTGTATCGTAAACCAGCGCTTGCTGAGTATTCCGCGAAGTTAAAAACATGACCAGCTTATCGTTCGCTAAAGCAAATTTCAGCGTTGCAAGCAATATCGCGACCGTCTTCCCGATGCCGGTTGGCGCTTCAACCAGCAGACAAGTTCTCTTAGTCAACGAATCTTCGGCCCTCAAAATCATCTCCTGCTGCCCGAGACGATAGTCCGGAAACGGAAATTCTAACTTCGTTGAGGCTTCCGCCTTCAAAGGAATTTCTGCCAGACGGCGGGTTTCATCAGTGATGATGAAGGTCAGAATTTCTTCAACCAACGGCTCTATTTCGGCGGCGTCATAGGGAAAGTCGAAGGCGCGCTTTTTATTGGTCGCCAGATTGATATAGATGAGCCGTCCCCAACTCTCTCTGTCAGGGTAGAGGCGGGACAATGTGAAGAGATAAAGTTCCAACTGCCGCTTATGACGAGGGTAAGCATCTGGATTCAAATCATCGAAATGAGCGCTGGAAAGCGTTACTGTTTTTATCTCCTCAACCACCAGCCGGTCCAGTTCCTGAATCAATCCATCCAAGCGGCCGCGCAACCGGACTCCCCAGACTTTTGCCGCAGGATCAGCTTCAATGAGAGGCAGATCGAGATGGACTTCCTGCGCATAACCCGCGACACTCTTGCGTCGATTCTGAAAATTGCGATGCGCATCGGAACCTAATCTGCCGCGCAGATTGAGGGAGGGGGAAGATGGCTTGGAGTGCGCATCCGCCGCGTAGCGGGCGAGTTCACCCACGGAGAGAATAATCTGATATTTCTGCTTATCAATTTTCACTGGACCTGACACCTGAGGAGCAGGAGCTGAAAAGGGCAGCTAAAGCGCTGCCCTGAGATTGTGCCGAAGGGGGGACTCGAACCCCCACAAGCGATAAGCTCGCCGGTCCCTGAAACCGGTGCGTCTACCAATTTCACCACTTCGGCTGAATGCATCTTAATCAGAACTAAAATATACCATTTATAGAGGCCTTTGTCAAGCGAATTTGTGAAAAAACCTGAAATGTTATCCGTCTGATGCAAACGCTCCTTTTAACTCTTGGTGCCCGAGCGAGTAAGACAATGCCAGGGATAAATCCCTTGACTTTGACACCTCTTCGTTATATACTATTAAGTCTAGATCAATCTCCACCGGAGCGTTACTCAATTGCCATGAAACAAGAGCCTGTCATTCCCGCATCCAGAACGTTACCGGAAATCACTATTAAGGCAGTTATTCTGGGAGTGCTCCTCTCGGTTATCCTCGCAGGAGCGAACGCTTATTTAGGGCTTTTCGCCGGAATGACCGTTTCAGCTTCGATTCCTGCTGCAGTCATTTCGATGGGGGTGTTGCGGCTCTTTCGTAACTCCAACATTCTGGAAAATAATATCGTTCAGACCGCCGCGTCTTCCGGCGAATCTTTAGCGGCGGGAGTCATCTTCACGCTCCCGGCGCTGGTTATCATGGGGTACTGGACGACCTTCCCCTGGCTCTGGGTAACGCTGATAGCGGGTTTGGGCGGCCTTATCGGCGTCCTCTTCTCGATCATCCTGCGACGGGCGCTGATCATCGAAGGAAACCTGACCTATCCTGAGGGCGTCGCCACCGCTGAAGTCTTAAAAAGCGGCGCAGAGGGCGGCAAGGCGGTTGGATATATCGCCTTGGCCGGATTGATTGGCGCCATCTTTAAAATGTGTGAAACCGGCTTCCATCTCTGGTCGGCGAGTATTGAGGGCGCACAGCGGATGTTCGGGAGTCTGTTCTATTTCGGCAGCAACCTCTCCCCTGCCCTGGTTTCTGTCGGGTATATTGTCGGTTTGAATATCGCAGTGCTGGTCTTCTCTGGAGGATTTTTAAGCTGGGTTATCTGCATTCCAATCTATTATGCTGTCAATGGCGCGCCTGCTGGAGAATTTGAATCAGCCGTCGATATCGCCTACGAAATCTGGTCAACCCAGATTCGTTACATCGGCGTCGGCGCAATGGTTGTCGGAGGATTGTGGGCGCTGGTAAATTTGCGCTCCTCGATCTTTGCCGGAGTCTCGGCGGGGCTAGCCGCCTATAAGGATGATGGCGCGGCCAAAGCCCTGGAACGCACAGAGAGAGACATACCCACAAAATGGGTACTGATTGGCTTAGGCGTCTCTCTGGTGCCCTTGTACGCCTACTATCTGATTGTGGTGCAGGGAGTGCTTGTTTCCTTCGTCATGGCCGTCTTCATGCTGATCGCAGCGGCTCTATTCTCTTCCGTGGCTGGCTACATGGCCGGGTTAGTCGGTTCGTCGAATAATCCCATTTCCGGAGTGACGATCGCAACGCTGTTGTCGACTTCACTGCTGCTCCTCGTGATGATGGGAGCGGGAAATGAATTCGGACCGCCCGCTGCCATTTTAGTCGGCGCAGTCGTCTGTTGTGCGGCTTCCATTTCGGGAGATACCCTGCAGGATCTGAAAGCCGGGCGATTGCTGGGCGCAACGCCTTACAAACAGCAGATCATGGAGATCGTTGGGACGGTTTCAGCGGCCTTGATCATTGCTCCAGTGCTGGTGCTGCTGCTGAAAGCGTACGGTTTTGGTGAACCGACTCCAGCTCATCCTGACCCCTTGACAGCGCCGCAGGCGACCCTCATGGCATCGGTAGCCATGGGCGTTTTCCATGGAGGGTTACCCTGGGGAATGATCGCGCTGGGAGCTGTCATTGCTGTGGGAATTATCGCCTTTGATAAATATCAGGAAGCGCGTAAAGCCGAATTCCGCGCGCCAATCTTAGCCGTAGCGGTAGGGATTTATCTGCCGCTTGAACTTTCGACGCCCATACTAGCCGGTGGTTTGATCAATCACTTTCTAAACCGGAGAGCCCGGAACTATAAGAGCCATGCCAATTTCAAAGCCATGAAAGCGAAATCTAATCAGGCAGGATTATTATTTGCTTCTGGTTTGATCACTGGCGAAGCTCTGGTGGGCATCGGTATGGCGATTCCCATTGTGATAACCGGAAATGCAGACGTGCTGGCTCTGCTCGACTCGCCGCTGGGCGGAATCCCGGGGATGGTTCTACTGGCGGGTGTTGCCTACCTGCTTTATGCCCTGGCAGCAGGTCAGTTCCGCAAATAAATGATCCGCTTTGATGGATAGTCTGGTGTGATTCGATTAATAAAACGTTCGCTGGCTTCGGTTTTTGACCTTTTTTTGCCGAATCGATGCTTACAGTGCAGCGATGAAATCGAGGCCGATACCGCTTATTTATGTGGTAATTGCTGGAATGCGCTGCCTCTTTTCCCAGAACGAACAGGAGAACCATTTCAATCTTTGCGGGGGGTTCTCGACAAACTCTGGGTAGGCTGGACATACGATGATACGGTTCGCCGTTTAATTTATCTCTTTAAATACAGCGGCAGACCGGATATTGCTGAAACGATCGTTTCTTACTGGATGGATGCGCTGCCTGCACAGCATAAAATATTTGACGTCGATCTATTAGTCCCGGTTCCGATTCATTCAGCTCGCAGACGCCACCGCGGTTTCAATCAGAGCGAAGCTCTCGTAGAAGAAATCGCAAAAATTCATGCCATACCCGTCAATACGCAAGCTTTACGACGCAGCATCAACACTCCGTCACAGACGAAATTAGACCGCACCGAAAGATGGAAGAGCGTGGCTGATGCATTTTTAATCGAGAACCAGGATATTTTCCAGGATAAACGTGTTCTAATAGTAGATGATCTGGCCACGTCCGGCGCGACACTGCATGCGCTGGCGGGTCTATTCCACAAATGTCAAGCTAAATCGGTATCAGCGGCAGTATTGACCTCTCCTTATACTGAGGGCTCATCTACGTAAAAAATAAACTTGACATTATCAACCTGATCGTTTAAATTAAAGTTGCTATAAAATGTTCAGGAGCCATGTTTAACGAAAATACAACCACTCGCCAGTCTATCAAGAGCCTGGCGAAACAGATTAAACAGCATCCGATGTTGTTTGCGCGGCTGGGTGAATGTCACATCGAACTTAATGACTGGAACCGGGCTGAAAAAATCTTGGGGGCCGGCACAGACGACTTCCCTGATTACATCACAGGTTATCTGGTCTTAGGTGAAGGGTACCTATATCAGGACCAGATCCGTGACGCCGAAGAAGCCGCCCTGAATGGACTGCGGCATGATCCAAACCATCTGGGGTTGATGCATTTGCTTGAAAAAGTCAAGCGCAGGCGGGAAGATTTCGTCGCCGTCGACAAAATTCAACGCTGCATTCGCATGCGGGATCCTCTATTCGATGAAGCGCTGGCTAAACGGGATCAGGAAGATCCGGAAACGGTGCTGGTTTGGTCTGAGTACCTGACCGAGTTGATGGTCAGAGCAGACGAAAGAGTCGCACCACCCCTGGCACAGCGGGAAAAGAGGCTGGATTCGTCCATCGAGGAAGATATTGAACCCGTAAATGAATCGAACTCCATTGACGAGGAATCAGTCAGCGATCTTGAGCGCCCCCCCGATGAGGAAACTATTGAGGAGGAGACTTCCCAGGAAGAAGTTCCCGATTTGGAATCTCGCCTCTTGAGTGCTAAAACTGATGAAGAAATGACAGAAGAAGCGGACGCCCTCGCTGACGACATTATTCGGCGCGTCGAAGAAGCGCAGGATGCCGAGAGGAAAATGAAAGGTCACCCGCCCTCAGATATAGAAGAACCGCTCGATGAAGGTGTAGATCCTTTAGCCGTTGATGACGCAGCAGAAGAATCTGCGCCCACCGCCTCAGAAGAAGAAGAGCTTGAGCTTCCTCCTCTAAAAGAATTCCCTGAAGACCTCAAGACAAATGGTGAGATAGAGTCAGAAATACCATCCGAAACGAATGAAATTCCAGAGCCATCCACAGAGGAGATCCCTGATCAGGCTGAAGAACTTGAAGCGATGAAGCTTGACGCCGCCCAAGATGAGAGTGAATCAGAACCTCCTGAAGAGGAGCCATTTTCCGATATAGAAGAACCTCTCGAGCTGGCGGAAGAAGAATCTGAAATCCCTCCTGAGGACACTGCCGAAGATCTGGAAATTCCTGAAACTTCAGCAGCAGCAACCGATCTTGAACCACCCGTTGCAGCAATCCAAGATGCAAAGCTGGTCGATGAGATTGAAGCTGAGGACATAGCCCTGTCTTCTGTTGACGAGGAGATATCTGAGGTCACGGAAACCGACGAAGCGATTATTTCAGAGACTCAGGAGCTGTTAGCCGAATTTAAAAAGACTGAATCCGAGGACATGCCTGAAGACACCGAAGAGCCAGACTTTACCGAAGAAGAAGTAACCATCAGACCGGCCAAAATCGACAATTTAGCTTTAGAAGAGGAAGCGCGCCAAGAGGCGGAAGCCTCGAAAGAAGAGTCTGCCGAAAAGGAAGCATTGGATGAAAGCGAAGAAGTCGCCGCCAAACCACAGAAGAAAGCGACCTTTAAATTTCTTGAAGACATTGACGCCTTCGGACTCCCCATGAATATGGAAGATAAGGAACTTCTGCAGGATCTGGGATTAGAATCAGAGGAACAGAGTAAAGATAGAAAAGAGCCTGAGCCTCAGGCGAATACGGAGGGTAAACCTGCCTCTCCACCTCCTAAAAATCGCATCGCAACCCGAACCTTGGGTGAACTGTATGCCACACAACAGAAGTACGACGAGGCGATCGATGTTTACCAACAGTTGATCGAAAAGGATCCTGAAAATCAATCGTACAAAGAACGGCTCGAAGATCTAAAAAAACGCAAGGCTCTATCATCCATCTAAACTGTTGGTAATTTTGCATGAGTCGTATTTCCCGCCTCCGTGAAGTTCTGCATCGTCACGATCTGAACCATTTTATCGTCACGCATTTACCCAACATTCGCTACCTGTGTGGATTCAGCGGCACTGCAGGATTTCTGCTGATTACCCCCCGCAAAACCAGATTATTTACCGATTTCAGGTATCAGGAACAGGCTTCGCAGCAGGTTCACGATGCGGAAGTAGTGGCTTACCGCGACGATCTGATCAAAGAGCTGAAACGGCGCAGCTTAAAATTAGCGGATCGAATTGGCTTCGAAGCGCAATCGCTGGACGTCGCCGCCTATCAGGCCTTTCAAGCAGTATTAGGACCCTCACTGGTATGGATTCCGACCGAAAAGATGCTGGAGAAGGTCGCGGCTGTTAAGGAACCCTTAGAGATCGAAAAGCATCGCCGCGCCGCCCAAATCACTGACGCCGTGTTTGCAGATCTGCTGAAATTAATCGCGCCGGGGGTTTGTGAGCTGGATATTTCTGCCGAAATTTCATACCTGCATAAAAAGAAAGGCGCCAGCGGAGATGCCTTCCCCTCGATTGTCGCATCCGGAGTCAGATCTGCCCTGCCCCACGGTATCGCATCGGAGAAAATCATCGAGAAAGGTGATCTGGTCACTATTGACATGGGCTGCGTCTATGACGGCTATACCAGCGATTTAACCCGAACGGTTGTGGCTGGAAAAGCATCGCAGAAGGCTGCGACGATCTACAGCATTGTGCTTGAAGCACAATGTTCGGCTATCGCAGCCGCGCGTCCGGGCATGAAGGCGAAGGAACTGGACGGAGTTGCCAGAGGTATCATTCAAGAAGCGGGATACGGCGACTATTTCGGTCATGGTCTGGGACACGGTCTGGGCATCGAGGTGCATGCTGAACCGCGCCTTAATGTCCAATCTTTAGACATTCTCCAGCCGGGGCATGTGTTCACCATCGAACCTGGAATCTATCTGCCCGATTTCGGAGGTGTGCGTATTGAAGATGACGTCTGTTTAACCGCATCCGGCTGCGAGGTTCTAACGAAATCGCCAAAAGATCTAATTGAAATTAATTGATGGCTTTTATCTAAATTTCTTGACACAATTTGGTAGAGCGGTAGCTTGCTGCCGCCAACGGGGGCAAACCCCCGTGCTACTTGTCAATTTAATTAATCAATGTCCATCATTCCCAGGGGATTTTGGTTATTACTGTAAACATCATTAATCCAAAACCATCAATTGATTAAAAAATAACCTGCACCATCCTGTGCAAACCTGAACCGCTCCCCTGCACAGATAATCATCACTACTTAAAACATTATAATTCTTACCATGCGCCACAAGATCTGGATCACAATCAGCGTATTTGCGCTGCTATTCTGTTTCGCTGCTGTGCCAGCATCAGGTTTGGAAGTCGAACGAGAAATTCTGCTCGAAATAAATACCACTCCTCAGACGAATGCTGCCGGGGAGCTTGACCTCAGCAAAACCCCGGATCTGGAAGCATTCTTAACGCGCTATCAGGGCGCTTTGATCCGCTTCGCGCTGGATTTACCGGAAGGCCGCCACCAGCAATTCAACCGCTATCTTCTGGTCAGGTTAAGTCCTCAAGATAAAGACCAAGTGCGCGCCTTCATACGGGATATTGCTGTCGTAGGATCGGTTCACTGGGCCGCGCCGAACTATCAGTTTCAAGCGTCGTTTTATCCCGACGATCCCGAGTTTGGGGAACAGTGGGGCGCCGCGAGAATTCATGCCCAGGACGCTTGGGATATCACCTTGGGGTCTGCCGAAATCCCTATCGCCATCATCGATACCGGCTGCGACCTGGACCACGAAGATTTGATCGGTTCCATCTGGATCAATGAGGATGAAGTGCCGGACAATGGCATCGATGACGACAATAACGGTTTCATCGATGATACGCACGGCTGGGATTTTGTTGATGCGCCAACCTTTCCTACGGGAGGAGATTATCTCGAACGGGACAACGATCCTTCTGACGAAATGGGGCACGGCACAGCAGTCGCAGGGATCTGCGGCGCCGCGATTGATAATGGCATTGGGGTCACTGGGATCGCCCCCAACTGTCCCCTGATGATTCTGCGAGCCGGCAACGCCAATGGTTTCCTGCAGGAGGATGACGTTGCTTCCGCCATACTGTACGCGCTGGATAACGGAGCACGCGTCGCTAATATGAGCTTTGGTGACATCCAGGCCAGCCCCATGCTGGGCGACGTCATCGATTACGCGGCAGGTCAGGGATTACTGATGGTCGCGGCATCTGGCAACAACGGCACGGACCAGGCGAGTTTCCCGGCCGCATTCGGCCCGCCTCTGTGTGTCGGATCCTGCGATTCTGACGATGCGCGCGCCTGGGACTCAAATTATGGAACGTCTCTAGATTTGCTGGCGCCGGGCGTCGGCATCTATACGACACTGTCAGATGATGAATATGGTCTCATGCCTCCTGCCGGCAGCGGGACTTCCTTTGCAACGCCCCACGTGTCCGCCGTTGCAGGGTTAGTATTTTCGCTGCACCCGGATTGGGGACCATTGGAAGTAAAATCGATTTTACGCGGCAGCACCGACTACCTGCCGCCTTCCGGTTGGGATCCACAGACCGGGCACGGTATTCTGAGGGCTGATTATGCGGTGCAAACTGACGCGGCGCTGGTCGCGGAGATTACCTATCCCGTCACAGGACAAGGCCTGGCTCAAGCTGATTCATTCGACATCATAGGCACTGCTTCGGGTGCCTATCTGGAAACCTACCAGGTGCTTTACGGCAGCGGGGAGAATCCCACTTCATGGCTGCCACTGATGCCCTCTGAAAGATACAGCATTGTAAACGACCTGCTGGCAACCTGGCGAAGTGAAGATCCAGTTGACAGCATCCTCACATTCAGATTAGTCGTCACAGACATTTTCGGAAGAGACGTTGATGATCGTGTCACGATTTACATAGATTCCACACCTCCCGAAATCAGCAGCATTGTCATCGTTCCTATTCTTGATGGCAACCGCCCCTCCTACCTGCTCACCTTTGAAACCGATGACGTGACTTCCGGTAAAGTTTGGTTGAAAGGTATCGAAAGTGGAGATGAAAGATGGATTTCACAAACGTTGGGCTATGAAACGACCGATCATATCATTCTGCTCGGACGTGATTTGCCGCTGAAGGAGTATCAATATTATATCTGGGTCGAAAACGCCGCGGGTCTGCTTGACAGCACAGATATTTTAGGTATTGTCGATCTTGGAATTCACTCCATTCAGTCAAATCAGTTCGTCGAACTTCCACCCCCTGAAATCCCGCCCGGCTACCTCTTTGCCGAAGTCAGCGATTTTGACAAGGATAGTTATCTGGAAGTCTGGGCTGATTCTGTAGACGCGTCAGGAAACCGTACCGGACTACGTGTATTCGAAGCCACGAATAATTGGCCCTTTGCAGATTTAGGATTAGACTTCGGTTTGGAAATTCCCAAATCAATCGGTGATAGTGACGTCAATGGAGTCGATGAAATCCTGACTCTGTATGCAGGAAAAACGAAAATATTCAGCCCACCGGATTCTCTGTCTTTTCCAGATCCAGATGACATTTACTGGCAAGATAATTCAGGGCATACCTGGGGCGCCAAATTGATGAATCTGGATGACGTTTATCCCTACGGCGAAGTCTTGCTGGAAGTCAATGGTCAGTATAAGGTCTATAAGAACAATGGCAGCGGCGGGTTACAGTGGGAACAGACGCTTTCAAATCCGTTTAACGCCGATACGAGCTTTACTTTTCCGCCCTTCTGTAAGTTGAATGACTACGATAACGATGGCAAGATAGAACTCCTGTTTGGTGACTATGAGGGTAATCTTTGGATTTACGAACGCCAGATCGGTGGGTTGCTGCAGTTGACCTGGTCTATGCAGCTGCCCCAGTTAGATACCGGAGAATTTCTCACTGATGGCGACTTCAATGGCGATGGCAGCGTTGACTTCGCTGCCTTGGCACATACCGAGACTCTCTTAATCGG
>JAHJDJ010000098.1 GCA_018812585.1 bacterium | reverse complement strand
GCCATGACGCCCGAGGGAAAGTCGTAATCAGCCTCAGTCAATTTATTGACTTGCTTGTCCCAATGGGGGATCTAAAAAGTGAGCACCCGACAATTATTCGGATGGAGATAACAGCGCCACTTCAAATCAGCGAAACTTGTCTGCCTTCGGTAGATCTGTGTAATTTGCGGTTCAGACAAGCAAGCCCGTCAAATCCCGAACCAGTCGGGATGACGGGCTTTTTTTGCGTCCCGAAGGGAGTCCCTTTCTGGGATAGCACTTGGCGAATTGAATGACAAGTGTCACTTCAACAGCATCACTTTATTGACCGCAGAATACTGGTCAGTCTGGATTTGTACGAAATAAACGCCCGACGGTTTTGTTGCCATATCAACGTTCAGAGTGTGGTTTCCCGCATCCCGGTAGCCTGCATCGATCCTCTGTACCCGCTTGCCTAAAACATTGAATACTTGAATCTGAACCTCAGTAGCGCTAGGCAGAACATATTCCAATTCGATATTGGCGCTTTGATGGCTGGTAATGCGTAAGCCGAATTCTGGCACAGCGCCTTTCGCTTCTGTGAATTCCGCCTGAGTAACTAGTGGCGTCAGTTCGATGTCCAGTACCGTCATGGTGTTATTAACGTTTACCCCCGTGATCCGTTCGACATAATATCCCGGCATTCCTGCCAACACAGAATAGGTACCGTTCTCCAGCAATCGCGTATACCGACCGTATTGTGGTTCCGCAAATCTGGGCTTCACCTGGTCTGAAATCCGCCCCTGGATCTCGACTCTGGCAGCCAGGGGTTGGCCTGTTATAGCATCTCGAATATGCCCGGTGATGCCCGGGCCATCCATCCAATCGAACAGCGTGACAGCGCCGTTCATATAGCGCTGCGTCCTTTCGGCCAGCTCATTTCCCGGCGGCAGGAAAATAGGATAGGGATTCAGCTCCAGACAAAAAGGGATACACCCGGCAAAACCGTACAGCCAGTTACGGCACTGGCCGTTATTGCCATTGTATAGATCATAATCGTAGGCTTCGCCATTATCGCGGATGAAAGCGTCTGCTAAAACTATTGCTTTGGCTTCCAGGACGTCCTGGTCTGGCGCCGGCTGGCCATACATCGACCAGGGGTAGATAACCACTTCGCCGTAGCTGTGAAAGCTGATCGCACACACGGGTCGTTGAGCCACTACCAGCGGTTTTAGGGCGGAAGTCTCCCCTTCTGAGAAGGGATATTCACCGCGGTAATCGTGATCCCACATGTAGCTGGATCCACCCTCGTCCCAATGCCAGTTATAATTCCGGTTCAGGTCGATCCCTTCATGATCATCCGTCCACCAGGTGCCGCCGATGAATTCGTAATAGATGTTATCACCGTCGATATCCCGAGCATTCTTCCGCCAGAAATCGTTGATCCCTTCGGTCACGGCATAATGCCCGTCCGGGTTCAAAAAGGGAACGAAGAAAATTTCGTAATTGTCCATCCAGCCTGTAATCTCAGGATCGACGCCGTACTGTTCCAGAAACGTATTGATCATGAGCAGCATGGTTTCGCCGCCCAGGGGTTCGTTGCCATGATGCGTTCCAATGTAGAGTAGTGCTAATTCATCTTCCTCTATCTGCGGATTATCAGACAGTTTCATGCACCAGATCGCCCGCTGGAATTGCGTTGCCGCGCCAATCGAATCCAGCTTGCACAGATCCGGATAAACCGCCGCTAAAGCTTGCAGTTCATCGGTAAATTCAATGTAGGTGTGATATTCAGGATCAAGATCGATCTCATCCATTTCGGGGAAGGGGACAAGATCGTATGGTTGGTAACCCATTTCCTGTAAAATCTGGAGGTCCGTATCGCTGACAACCAAATCGACCACGCTTTCCAATTCATCGTGGTAAATCTGGAAATCCAGATCGACTAATGTAGCAATTTCCGCCCGATCCTGAATGTCAATCCGTGCAATCCAGGGATTTGCGAGCGCGCTTGACGCGCTCACCAGAATAAATAAAACGAATGTCTTGCGCATGTCCGCCTCCGTCAATGTAATTGATTGCTATAATATACTGAAAAAACGATGTGAAGTCAATAGCAATTGCGTACCTAAAGCATTTTTATTTCCCACATTAGAGTGATCAGGAAATCCTTTTCTGGATAATGGGATGGTTATGAAGAAGTTACTAAAAGTTCGGCTTTCTCTTCTCTAAAAACGCCTGTAATCCCTCAGCAAAATCAGGGCTGTCAGCGCCTGCGATCAAGGCTGCCTGCTCAGCGTACAATTGCGTTTCAAGATCGTTGCTGTATGCCTGGTTCAGAAGCGCTTTCGCCCGCGCCAATGCCTCCAGAGGACTGCTAACCAGGTGTGCGGTCACCTCATGCAGCTTTTCTTCAAATCGATCCTGCTGTTCGACCCAGTTCACCAAGCCCATCTGCAAAGCCTTTTGCGAGCTGATCTCAGTCGGCAGCATCACTATTTCGCAGGCCCGTTGATACCCCACCAAGCGCGGCAGAAACCAGGTGCCCCCGCCGTCGGGAGTCAATGCTATCTTGATGAACGCCTGCACAAAGCGGGTCTGCTCTTCAGCCAATATGAAATCGCAGGCCAGCATCAGATTGAAGCCGTACCCTGCAGCCGCGCCGTGCACTGCGGCAACCACCGGTTTTGGACAGTTCCGCAAGGCCAGGACCATTTCGCAAAACTTTGCGACAGGTTTCCGGAAGTACCCCGCACGATCTTCACTGTTGACACATTCCTGCATCGCTTTGATATCACCACCTGCGCAGAATACCTTCCCCGCGCCGCGCAGCACGATGACGCGCACCTGTTCATCTTTCTGAGCAGCTTCCACCGCCTCCAGAAATGCCTCAGCCATTTCGAAACTGGCCGTATTCATCGCTTCCGGGCGGTTCAGGGTGATTAAACCCACCGCCTGATTTGAGCTATAGAGTACTAAATTGGACATAATTAATCCCTGATCCTATCGAACTAAACTCTACCCATCTTCAATCTAACCACCTCCCTTCCAAAAATCAACTAAATAATCACTCAATCAACAAAAAAACGCCCCAGGAAGTCGGGGCGCTTTTTCTGTTTACCGTATTCTGTTCGCGGATTACTTCACCAGCATCAATTTCTGAACAGAACGGTACTCTCCTGCCTGAATCTGTGCGAAATAGACGCCGGATTACTTGGGTACTCCCCAGCTCTGCTGCGGGTTAGCTTCACCTTCAGATCAATGAATTGATCGTATAAAAAATCATTTCGTAGGGTGGACTAAGCACAGCGCAGTCCTCCGGTTCAATTGACTGTTATTTCAACAAAACACCCTTGCGGGATTGTACCTTTTCACAGGAACGTAAATAAAATATATAAATACCGGATGCCTTTGCTTCTACATGCCAATCGATTTCATAATAGCCGGGTAGCAGGTTATCTTCCCGCATTTGGTAAACTAACCGCCCTGAAATATCATAAACTGACATCTCCACGTCGCCTGGTTC
>JAHJDJ010000097.1 GCA_018812585.1 bacterium | reverse complement strand
TTCCACATTCTGATGGTAACCAGCTCCATGCACATAGACGATCAACGGCGCGGGCAAGGTTCCCGAAGTTGGCAGCCAAAGTTTCGCTGCAAGAACTTTACCATCGCTGGTTGGAATCTTCAGGAATTCCGGTTTGGACCAATCATATTCAGCGAACGCTTCTGGCTGCGAATGCGTCACGCGCAGCATCGGTTTTGTGTCGCGAGTATCAGTAATGTACAACTCGAAGGGCGTCTCCAGATCCCCATAAATAATCGCCGCTTTCGAGCCGTCGTCCGATACGCTGAAAGATTGAATCCAGCCTGCTTCCTGTGTGATTATCTGGCGTTCACCATTCAGTAAATTCAAGCGGTAAAGATGACGCTCTGCCGGGCCGCCCTCATTCGAGACGTAGAGGATCGTTTCCCGATCATCGGAGATCTGCCAATCGGTTCCGCCACCCCAGCCGCCTGATGGGATTTCCCATTCGCCAGAAGTAAGTTGTTTAGGGGAATCACCCTGTCGAGGTAGCGAGTAAAAATGATTCCAGCCGGACGTTTCCGAGCAGAATATCACACTCTCCGCGTTCGGACCAAAGCAAACTTTCGCCATGTTACGAGGGATCCATTTGTCATCTTCTTCATGCCATAAAGTATCAACCAGCCCCTTCTCCACATCAGCTAACAGGATAAATCGATCCAGCATCAGCCGCGGCATCACTTCGATCAAAAGCTGCTTGCCATCCGGTGACCAGTCAATGGAGCGGAGATAGAACTGGTCGTATTCAGGAAGATCCATCCACATCGGCTCTTTATGTGCCGCATAGGGGCTGACCACACCCAATTTGATTGAGGGTAATCGGCCTCCGGCTACTTCGCGTTGTTGTTTATCTACAGTGACCTTTTCTGTAGTATAATCAGTGATTAGCTGGTGATCCATTCCGCTGGTATTATGCTGAACGAAGGCCAGGTTGCGGTTGTCCGGTGACCAGAAGACGCCGGACAGATAGGTGTCATACGCTCCGGTTCCGTTGCGAATGTCCGCAGAACCGTCACGCGTCAATTGCACGATGTTGCCAGTTTCTATTTCCCGAACGAAGATATCATTGCCTGATGTATAACTTAGCCAGCGTCCATTGTCACTGATCGCAAGATCACCTTCACCAGCATCAGTATGAGTCAGTCTTTCAACGGAGCATCCAGCCTTGGATGGCACCCTGAAGATGTCTCCACGGTAACGAAAATAGACATATCTGCCGTCTTTGGACCACGCAGGATTCGATAACCCGCCGTCTAAAATGATCTCTTCCTGCCTCTCGATATCAGAACGGACGTCATCTGCTATTTCGTCGCGGGGGAGATCTGCCAGATCGGACAGCCGGGAGATATTACCTTTCAGATCGGAACTATACAAATCATCGAAACGATTTCCCTCCTCGTTCCAGAGAAAAGCCAGCCGCTTCCCATCCGGTGACCAGACTGGACTCGAAGGCGCATAGCCAACAATCATGGGATGACTGTACAATGCTTCCGGGGTAAACTCTTCACCCGCCTGAACAGTAACTGCTAATGTCAGCAGGACACTGATTAAAATTAATCTGAAGAACAAACGTTTCATATTACCTCGTTGCAAGATGCCGGTTTATCGTTTGAATTGAACACCACAAGGTAAACAAAATAAGCATAAATGTCAAGCAGGAATTATAGCAGCCTATTTACTGAGAAAATCATCGTGTCTTTTAGGGTCTCCGACTGGCTTAAAATACTGCAAAAACAGGAGAAATCGTAATCATTAAAAAACTGCTCTCTGAACATATGTTCAATTCATAATATAAAAGTTTGATAATTAGGCGGTTAGTATTAATGCCATTTGAGAAAAAAGTTTGAAATTAATAAAAAAAGACTTGACTTCTGGATGGCTTATGATTATAATAAACCCACGAAATGGGTAATAATGGGTAATTCTCCCTAAATGACTCCAACAGAATACAGTCAGGGTAATCCTTTCCCGAATTCGTTTACCGACGAATTCACCTACACGATCGACAATCGCGGCCGGGTGAACTTCCCCGCGCCGTTCCGCCGCGCGTTATCCACAGCAGCCTGTGATCGTGTGGTGGTCGCCAGAGGACTGGATGGCTGCCTGTTCGTATTTCCCAAGGATGTCTGGGAAGCTCGTCGCCGCGAGTTCAACCAATCACCCTATACACCCACACAGCAACGCCGGGTACAGCGGCTTCTGGCACATGGCGCTAAAGAATCCGCATTCGACGCGCAAGGACGCATCACCATTCCACAACGCCTGATGGAACTCGCTAAATTGGAAAAAGGCGTCCTGATTAAAGGGATGGGGGACCGCGTCGAATTATGGAATCCTGATGTTTACGATGCGTATTTAAACGATAGTGATCAAACGGTCGAGGCAATCTTAGAAGAATTTCTTTCCACATCTCCGGGGAATCTGGGGGGATCCCCGGAGAATTCCGATTAATCATCAAATATGGTGATTCGGGCATCTTCATGCAAAAGTCCGCAGATACCAGCGCCCCTGAACATAATGCCGGTGGCGGCCATCAACCGGTCATGCTTGATCAAGTGATTGATCTGTTGCTGCAATCCCATCCAGAACAGAAATCACTGACCGGAACGATTGTCGATGGAACGACCGGCGCTGGCGGACACTCCCTGGCACTCCTGAAACACCTTGAACCCAACGGAAGCCTCTTATGCTTCGACCGTGACCCGGCAGCCTTGACCATGGCCAGCCGCCGAATGGGGGAAGATTCCAGAGTAACAACCATCCAAAGTTCTTACGCAGATCTGGCGCGACATTGTGCGCCGGAAACGGTATCTGCTGCTCTTTTAGATTTGGGATTATCCACGGATCAATTGAATAGTGAGCGGGGATTTGCCTTCCGCAGGGATACACCGCTGGATATGCGGTTCGATCCCGCTGGAAGTGTAACTGCGGCAGGCATAGTCAACCACTATACTATTGAAAAGCTGCGGGATATCTTCTTTCAGTATGGAGAAGAACCGCTTTCGCCGCGCATCGCCCGCCGCATCGCTGAAAAAAGGAGTGAGGAGAAAATTGAGACTTCTTCGCAACTGCTGGCGGTGATCCGGGAGGCTGTTCCTGAGCGTTTTTATACGAAAACTGCAGCGAGAATCTTTCAAGCGCTGCGCATCGCGGTCAATGATGAGATCGAACACTTTGAAAACGGATTGATCGCGGCCTGGGAAGCCTTGCGAATTGGCGGAGTGTTGTGCGTCATCTCCTATCATTCCATTGAAGATCGGCGCATGAAGAGATTCGTTGCTGAAATGGTCAAGGGGTGTACCTGTCCACCGCAAATACCGATCTGCGTTTGCGGAAAAGTACCGACCGCACGCAAGCTGACCAAATCAGCGCTGCGCCCGACAGGAAAAGAAATGAGACTAAATCCTCGATCAAGGAGCGCTCGGCTGCGCGCCGCAATGAAAATCGCCTGATCGAGACTATTAATAGAGGATTGCAGTGAGTCAAGTCAATTCAAAACGTAGAACGAATTCGCGTCGGGGAACCGCGAGTTCGAAATTCCTGCGTGCGCGCAGCCTTTTAGAGCGCCCTTCCGGTCCTTACCGACCGAGACGCCAGCCTAAACCATCAAAAGATCTGAAGCTCCGCAGCTATTGGAGTCTGGTGTTTATACTGGCGCTGGTATTCAGTCTGGGGCAGGTGTGGAAAGCCCAACAGTTCAGCGCCTTGCGGACGAACCTGGAAACGCTGCGCTGCGAACAGACGGAGTTAGAGCAGCATCTGCTTACTCTGAAGCTGCAGTACGATGAGATGACGTCGTATGCGGTCATTGAACCGCTGGCGCGTGAAACACTGGGGATGTTTGCTTCAACGCAGCCGCCGGTTGTCATCGCTCCGGTTGACGACAGGTTCTTCAAGAACCTGGATTTGTTTTCACAACTAACAGTGAGGGGGGCGGAGTGAAGCAGACCCGGAGAAAACGATCCCGGACAAAAAGTGTCACCCGGCATAACACCAGATTGCGACTCATGGGGATCGCAATTTTACTGGTTTTTCTGGTATTGACAGCAAAGCTGGTTCAGTTGCAGATTTTAAAGGGGCGAAGCCTGGCGCAGATCGCCAGGCGGCAGCAAACGACGACAGTCGATCTCGACTCCCGCCGCGGGCGTATCCTCGACCGCCACGGGAAAGAACTGGCCGTGGATCTGCCGCAACTGTACACGCTGGGCGTTCATCCTGGAAACCTCAACAAAAAGAGTCTGCTTTGTCAGGAATTGGCTAGTTTCACCGGCAGGCCAGTTTCGCATTACCTGCGGCGTTTGAACTCATCCTCCAAGTTTGTTTATCTGGAGTGGCGCTTGACCGAGGCACAAGCGGACCGTTTAGGCAGCTTAAATATTGGAGGACTGACCCTGCAGAGAACCTCGGGCCGTTTTTATCCTTACGATCGAGCGACGTCACAACTGCTGGGGTATACTGACGTCGATGGCCGCGGTATCGCCGGATTGGAGGTCTTCTGTGACTCCGTGCTCCAGGGAGAAAAAGGCCACGAAACGCGCCAGCGCAATGCTCGCGGGCGCAGTATCTGGGATCCGTTAAGCAGTTACACGCTGCCTAAAGATGGCGGGACAGTACGACTGACTATTGACATCGTGGCGCAGGAAGTATTGCATAACGAACTGCAAAAAGTACAGGAACAGTATAAATCAGAGTGGGCTGGCGGTATTCTGATGAATCCCAAAACCGGCGAAATACTGGCAATTTGCAGTGTTCCAGATTTCGATCCGTTACGCCCTGAAGCCGGTCCGGTAAATAACCATAAATTACGCCCACTGACAGATTTAATGGAGCCCGGCTCCGTGATGAAAATCATCGGCGCCACCGCCGCCTTGGAAAGGAAGACCTTCCATCCGACTGATTCGATCTACTGCGAAAACGGTCTCTTCAGTATCGGTTCGAATCGCTTGCGCGACGTGCACAAATTTGGCTGGCTGACCTTCGAAGACGTTATGGTCAATTCCAGTAATATCGGCATGGCCAAAGCAGCCGACAAAACCGGCGCTAAGGAAATCTACCGCTATGCGTTGCGATACGGTTTCGGGTCACCGGCGGGTGTTCCATTTCCAGGAGAAGCGGGCGGCGTATTGCGAACCTACGATACCTGGAAACCGATTGATCTGGCTAACATCGCCATGGGACAGGGTGTATCTGCGACCATGCTGCAGGTGGCTCTGGCTTTCGGCGCGGTTGCGAATGACGGCATCCTGATGGAACCTCGTCTTATCTTGAATGAAACCTATCCCACCGGCGAACCCGTCGCTCGGTTACCACGGGAAACACGCCGTGTCATGGAGCCGCACACCGCGCGAACTGTCAAACAGATACTGGTTGAGGCAGTCGAACGGGGCACTGGGGAATCCGCTAAAATAGAAGGTGTCCGCGTCGCTGGGAAAACCGGTACCGCGCAGATACCGGATCTTAAGCGCGGTGGATATTTGCCCAATTATATCGCCTCGTTCATAGGATTTCTTCCTGCTGATGATCCTGATCGCCTGTTAATCATCGCAGTCGTCGATCCCAAAGGTCAGCATTATGGATCTCAGGTTGCCGCGCCGGTCTTCCGCAGGATGATGCAGAGATTACTGCCTGCAGACGTTGTCAGACGATCTTGGAATACTCAGCCTCTGGATATCGTCGATCTTTACCAGAAATCCGATAACGGCTTTATCATGCCGGTAATTGAAGAAGCAGTTGATTGGATTAAACATAAATGGCTGTCGGACGTTTCGCATTCAGACAAAGCTGCAACGCTGAATGACGAGCTTCCCCAATCCTTGCCTGATCTCAAAGGCAGATCCCTGCGGGATGCGATTGTGCTGCTATCTGAATGTGGAGTGGAAGTCAAAATCCACGGAAACGGCTGGGTTGTCCATCAGAATCCTGCAGCCGGCACACCCTTGATAAAAGATATGGTATGTGTGCTGACTGCCAAACCCTGAGGTTGGCTTGAAGTTGTCCGAGTTAGTAACGTCTCTGGCGAAAGCAAAAGTTATCGGTGGTGGTGATCCTGAGATCACGCGCATCGATTTCGACTCGAGACAGGTGCAGCCCGGCAGCTTATTCATCGCCATCGAAGGGTTTCAATCAGACGGACACAAATTCCTGACTCAGGCTTTTGCTGAGGGCGCGGCAGCAGCGTTAGTAACAAGACCGATCGAAGAGAATTATCCCGGTCCGCTGATCGAAGTTGACGATGCCCGGCAGGCGATGGCTCTGCTGGCGGGCAAGCTGGAGAATCACCCCGACAGAAACTTGGATCTTGTCGGCGTAACGGGAACGAATGGTAAGACCACGATTGTCACCCTGCTGGCTGAGATCTTCAATACAGCTTATCCCTGTGCAGGAATGATCGGCACGCTGGGTTACGACATTGGAAATAAGCATTTCCCGCTATCACGGACAACACCGGAATCGACTGATCTTTATAGAGTTCTCGGCCAGATAATCAACGCTGGCTGCAAAGCTGCCGCGTTGGAGGTCTCCTCGCACGCGCTCTCGTTATGCCGGGTGTACGGGATGCAGTTCAAAGTTGCAGCCTTTACGAACCTTTCACAGGATCATCTTGATTTTTACGGTGACTTCGAATCGTATTTTCTGGCGAAGGCACAGCTTTTCACTGACTATGCCATCGATACAGCCGTCATCAATATCGACGACTCTTATGGTCAACGTCTGACGAAAATGTGCCGCACGAAAACTCTGACCTTTGCCTTAAATCAGCCGGCAGACGTTTCTGCTGTATCTTTAATAACCGACGTCCACGGTCTGGACTTAGTACTGACGACACCGCGGGGGAATCTTGCACTGACCTCACCCTTGATCGGAAGATTCAATGCCTCCAATCTGGCATGCGCAATAGCAATTTGCGAAGCTTTGCAAATCGATCAAAAGTTAGTGCAAGATGTCGTCAGTAGATTTGCAGGTGCTCCAGGCCGTTTAGAAAAATTTGATCTGGGCGGGAAATGGGCTTATGTGGATTACGCCCATTCACCGCAAGCGCTGGAAGTGGTTTTGAGCGAACTTCGTTACGTCAATTCTGGACCGCTTCATGTCGTTTTCGGTTGCGGCGGCAACCGCGACCGGGAAAAACGCCCTCTCATGGGACGCATCGCTGAAGCAGGAGCGGATGAAGTTATGGTCACCAGCGACAATCCCAGGGATGAAGATCCAGAGGATATCATTCAGGAAATATTGGCAGGCACGAAGGCACCTGATCAGATATCTGTTATTCAGGATAGAAGGAGGGCCATTCGCAAAGCGCTGAAAGAACTGCCAGCGAGTGGTATTCTTTTAATCGCGGGCAAAGGACACGAAGATTATCAGGAAATTAAAGGGGAGAAAGCATATTTTGATGATCGTGATGAAGTGAGGCGATTTATAGAGGAAAGCAAATCATGAGCCTCTGCTTTGAAGAGCTTCCCGGCTTAATTAACTGCCATTTGCACCCGGTCGATCTGCGCGGTCTGATCGGGCCATCGCTCTTTGACACGCGCAAACTACACCCTGGAGAATTGTTCTGGGCTTTGCAGGGGGGTCAAGTTGACGGTCACAATTATGTCTTTGAAGCTTTCAACCGCGGCGCTCAAGCTGCGGTGGTCAGCGAAGCCTGGTTCCAGCAGCGCAAACCATCATTGAGGCATACGCCCTGCGTGGTTGTCCCGGATACGTTAAAAGCCTTACAGAATCTGGCAGAGGCTCACCGTAGACGCTTCCAGATGCCAGTGCTGGCCTTGACAGGCAGCAACGGAAAGACCACCACCAAAGAACTGATTTCCGCGGCTTTACGCAGCCGTTATAAGATTATCCGTTCACCTGGCAATTATAATAACCATATCGGTGTTCCCCTGTCATTGCTGCAGATTGATCCTGAGACCGAATTGGTGGTTATCGAGATGGGCACCAATCAACCAGGCGATATCGAGCAGTTGTGTGCTATTACTCAGCCTGATCACGGTCTGGTATTAAACGTTGGCTTATCGCATCTGCAAGGTTTGAGAACAGTTGCCGGAGTTGCCGAGGAGAAGGAGAAGCTCCTGAAATCATTACCGGTAAACGGAGTCGCGTTTATTAATTGCGACGATCCATTCGTTTGTCAAATGGACAGCGGAAGCGCCAAACGGATCTGCTTTGGATTCGATTCAGAAACTCCCGGCACACGATGCGATCACACTTTCACGGCGCTGAATTTGGGTTTAAACGAGCAGGGTAGAGGCCGCTTTCGATTGAGGGACGTCACCATCGAGATGAATTGGTATGGCATCCATCAAGTCAGGAACGGTCTGGCTGCGGCAGTAGTTGCATCTTATTTTGAAATTCCCCTGGAATCCATCGCAGAAATATTCAGCGCCATGTCACCCATCGAAGGCCGGTTGAATGTGGAGCGTATGGCTGGCTTTACGATCCTGAACGATTCCTATAATGCGAATCCATCATCTACCGCAGCCGCGCTTGATTTTCTATCAGCGCTTAATGTGAGCGGCAAGCGGTACGCGTTGCTGGGTGACAATCTGGAATTGGGAGAAGACAGCGCCAAGGAACATGAACGTATCGGCAAAATGATTTCCTCTTGTCAGATAGACGGCGTTTATCTCTTCGGCGAAGAGATCCAGCACGCCGCAGTTGACAATCAGAGTAGAATTCTGGATCGATTCAGCTCAAATGATGACATCGAGAAGATATCCCAGAAAATCATCAAACTACTTCGGCCTGGTGACGCCATTTTAATCAAAGCCTCACGCGGCATGGAGTTGGATCGAGTTATCCGCTATCTCCGAAAACATTACAATCGAGACTGATGTTTTATCATTTACTCTATCCTTTATCTGATCAGATATCCGGACTGAATCTCTTCCGGTATATCACCTTTCGGTCGGCTGGCGCGGCGATCACAGCGCTTTTAATCAGTTTCATTATCGGACCCTGGATCATCAGACAGCTTCGCTCCTTGCAAATCAGGGAAGAGATTCGCGACGATGGACCGCAGTCTCATCTGACCAAGGCAGGTACGCCCACGATGGGGGGATTGATCATTCTGGCCGCTATCATTATTCCCACATTGCTATGGGCGAGGCTGGATAATCTATATGTGGGATTAATTTTGCTATCCACGGCCTGGATGGGGTTCGTCGGCTTTTATGATGACTACCTCAAAGCTGTAAAAAAGATGAAGAAGGGGCTGGTCGCCCGCTATAAGTTGGCCGGCCAGATTTCTCTGGGATTGGTTATCGGTATTATTCTTTTGATTGCCCCAAAATCGTTGGGCGTTAATTTTTCTCTGCATATCACTGAGACAACGGTTCCTTTCTTTAAGAATGCTCTGTTTAATTTTGGCATTTTTTACGTGCCTATGATCATCTTTATCATCACCGCTACATCGAACGGAGTCAACCTGACAGACGGCCTTGATGGTCTAGCCATCGGTGTGGTCGGGATCGCGGCCACCGCTTTAGGTTTGATCGCATATATCTCGGGGCATATCCAGTTCAGCGATTATTTGAATATCGTCTATCTGGAGGGATGCGGAGAATTGGCCGTCTTCTGCTCCGCTCTAATGGGGGCAGCATTAGGATTTCTCTGGTTCAATGCGCATCCCGCGCAGATTTTCATGGGTGATACCGGCAGTCTGGCGCTGGGAGGCGCCATTGGCG
>JAHJDJ010000002.1 GCA_018812585.1 bacterium | reverse complement strand
GACCGAAAGCTTCCACGTCGGATTGGGGCACGTCGATATAATCAAAGGGTCTGTAGTACTGCCAGAAGAAGTGGGAAACCATATCGATTCCCTGGAAGTAAATCCCGAACATGGAGGGGCGGTGCTTTTCATAGAGATACAGTCCAGCCTCTTTGAAAGATTCTGCTGCTGTATATGCCAGGCGGAACTGATAGAGTGGATTCCAGTCCTGATACTGATTCTGTTCCCAGGAGGCCGGATGCACCACTTGACCGCGGGTAAGCGGCATAAAGCGCGCATATTCTTCTTCTGTGATACTGTCTGGGATGCGACAGAACTGACTGACTTCTTCCAGCGCGTCTGGCGGGTAGGTCTGTCCGAATTGCAGCGTTTGTGCCGAGGCGTTGGGATTAAACAGCGTATAGGTAAAGCGGTCAGAGACGATGAAACCATCTATCGGTTCGGCCGGCCATGAAGCCCACCAACCGACGATTCCGGTGGAAATTTCTGCATCGGTTAAAATATTCCAGAAGCTCTGGCAGCGCCGCGTGGAGCTGGTTACGGGCAGATCGGCCTTGCGCATGAAGCGGCTAATCAAGCGGTAGTAGCCCAAGCCATCAGGATAGACGGCGAAGTTATTGACCATGCCCGGAAACTGAAAGGATCCAAAATCGATGATGCCATGTTTGGCGGGCACTTTTCCTGTGGCGATACTGGTCCAGACCAGAGGTGATTTAGTTGAGGGTAAACTGCGGAAAGGCGCAGAGACTCCGTTATCGATCATCTTCTGCAGGTTCGGGAGATAGCCGCGCTGCAGCAGATCCTCGATGACCGACCACTCCCCCCCATCCCAGCCGATGATGGCGATGCGCACGTCAGCGTTGGGTTCTTCCAGGGCGGCTTTGATTTCAGCCGGATCGCCTAAGGTTGCGGCGTTATCGCGGCTGTTAGTGGAAACCAGAGTCACACCGACTAAAATGACAATATAAAGTAACAGGATACCCCAGAAGCGTCCTAAAGTCAGTCGATTCCGTTTTCCGGTAAGTTTATTTGTTTGAGGCCGAGCACTGCGAATCAGGAGTATTCCGAAGATTAAAACGGTCAGGTAATATCCCAGCAGCAGCGCGTTGTCGAAATTACCGGTTCTCAGATCTTGACGGGTTAAGGCGAAATAGACCGACAAAGCGCCTGCGCTGATAAGATAAAGAGTAACCCAGGGGCTGACAAATTTCCGGCCGTGAAATCCTCCGCTGGTAATACGTGACAGAATCCAGATGAAGATCCAGAGAAGCAGACCGACTGCAGCGCCAAGTATGGCATACAGGTACATAGAGGAGATCAGAAGGAAGAAAATGTTACGGAAATCAGCGGCCAGATCCGGCGTCATATCTAAGACACGCAATCCGGTCAGAAAGCCCATTATTCCGCTAAACCCGATCCCCAGTATGAGGGACAGGAAGAGGTCACGTAAATCGGTTTTTTTTACACGTTTCATCAGTTCACCTGGAGGATCATTACTGAGTGTAACCTAAGGCTCGCAGTCTCTCTTTGTAATCAGCGTCGATGTCGGATTCCATCAAGCGCCGAGTAGCCCGGCGACCGGTTTCGTAGGTCGTAATGGTCACCATTTCATGCTGTTCCGTACAAATATCGGTGAGCGCTTTACCATCAAAATCTTCAGCCATTGGGAAGCCCAGCAAGTGGAGCACTGTTGGAGTGACGTCATACACATGGGCGCCCGTTACTTTGTGCCCCTGCTTGATTCCCGAACCTTTGCAGATGAAGACACCGGCTGGCTTTTCCATATGATTATAATGCCCGGTTGGCAGGATGATTTTATCAAAGCCGTGATCGCTGACGATCATGACGGTAGTATTACTATCTGCGGCGGCAATTAACCTTCCGATGGTTTCATCCATGTAGATATAATAATTTTCAATCAAATCACTGTAGCGCTGCAGATTCTGATCGAGCAAGCGGTCTGGATGTTCATCTGCGAAGTAGTACTTCAGGTATTGATGTTCCATGGAATCCATACCTTTCAGGTAGACTCCCATGAAATCGGGTTGTTGAGTCTGCAACAGATATTCTGAAGCTGCCACATAAGTCACGTCTTCCGGATAGCTGTATTTAAACATGGAGGCTTCATAGGCGATGTCGATGATCTCATAAGAATCTATGGCGTAGAATTCATCAATGAAAGAATCTTCCTGCACGTTGATAAAACGGCGGATTTCAGCTTCGGTAATGTCGTCGGGGCCGTGGGAAAATCCGGCCAATTCAGGCAGCAGCTCTACAGGGTAGATATCGTTGGGCGTCATGCCCTCTTTCGACTTATAATTCTGCATTACATTGGATTTATTGTAGAGGCAGTGATCTGTCACGATAAATCCGTTGACTTTATTCGCCGGCCAGGAGACCCACCAATTGACCATGCCTACAGAGGCGCCATGATCAGAAAGTATGGTCCAGACAGGTTCAGCGTCGAGGAATTGGTTGGTTATAGGCGCTTCGACAATCCAATTTGCTTTCATCCAGGCGATCTCGGGTGTCGATTTCGGCGTTAAATGACAGGGAACGCTGAAATTCGTTATCGGGAATTTCCAGACCAGAAAGCTGGTAACGCCGTGGTTTTCCTCGGATTTACCGGTAGTAATGCTGGTCCAGATCATGGCTGAAAATGTCGGCAGTAAAGTTTCCAGGGGTCCGGAAGAGCCACTATCAACTAAAGCCTGCACATGCGTCATCTTACCTTCAGCCATCAGGGGATCGATAATTTCCCACCAGAAACCATCGACACCGATGAGTAACAGTTTTTCATCGACCGGTCGTCTTTCG
>JAHJDJ010000096.1 GCA_018812585.1 bacterium | reverse complement strand
CATCTGCTGCTCCGGATTTGATAAACGGGAAACTGTCCTGGGCGTAGATGACGGCAGGATGTTCGCCAGTATTGGCGCCGAAGGTATAGTTACCCGCCGCGTAGGCTGCTGGAACCGGGAAGAACATATCGGGACGGTCGATCGTCCAACCGGGTTGGAATCCGATGAAACCGCGCAGGGCGACGGTTGTCGGATCGCCGCCTTCATAGATGACGTCCAGCCAGCCGTCGAAGGCCGCCGGCGTCGTGCCGATATTTTCAATCAGGATGGCGTAGTTGACATTGCCGCCGCCGGCTGGGACGGGTGATCCGGATTGATAGGTCAGGGCGACTGACAGGTCAGGCTGTATACCACCCGTGTTAGTGGTGTAAGTGATGGCGCGTCCAACTTCGACCGGCCAGGCATTTTCATGCCAACTGCCGTCAAAACCGTATTGAATTCCGATGGTTTCAGCGGCATTTTCGATTCCATAAGTAGCGCTTGCCACATCTGACACCAGAGCATACTGTACCAGGATGATCCCGTCACCTGTCGGGGTGGAGTAGTAGGCTGGATCGAAGAGAATTGCTTCGAAGGTATCTCTCATGCTTCCGCCGGAGCCGTACTGCGAGATATTGTAGTATTCCACCACGTAGAAATGACCCGTCGCGTCATAGTAGGTGCAGATCTGCGTGCCGCCGTAGCCGGGATGCAGGTCGTCCCAATTCAGAGCGATCATGTTGGCCGGTCCGTCTGCAGCGGGGATACCGCTGTTGGAGTAGTCCGTGGAGGTTTCATTTCCCATGGCGATCCAGCCGTTAGAACAGATGGAGACGCGGGTGAAATCCTGCCCATAGTAACGGAAAGTGAAGGGAAGATCAAACTGCATCGTCTGATCGTCATTGGTCGGGCCGTTCGCTAACCCGGGGCCTCCCGCTGTTGGAGCGATTTCTACCCAGGCATAGGGGAGCGCTTCTCCGCCGTCGATGTTGTCCCAGGCCATATAGCCGTAAGCATCCGGTCCGCATGGAGCGTTCATGGGATTGCCGACCATGAACGAGAAGGTGAAATCGGTGGTGTAGGCGCTGTCCGCTTCGACATGCATATCGCAGACAATATTGTGGCCCACCGGAGTATCTCCGCTGACGTCGATCATGTAGGCTGGTGTGCCGACGCCCTGTTCAAAGTGGCCAAGATCAGGGAAAGCCGCGGTGTTTTGTGTGATCACTGCATAAGGGTCGGTACTGCTGATTGTCCCGACGATGTTGGTCAAGTCAGAGTTGCCGATGTTTGACAGGGTGATCTCCACCGATACGGTTTCACCCGGATCAGCAGCGCCGTTGTTGTTGCCGCCGATATCGTCGAGGAACATATCTGCCATGACCAGCATACCGCCCGCTTCCGTGGGCCAGAGCGAAATGCCCTGTCCGACGCCCACTGGATAGTCACCATACTGGGGTTCTTCGTCGGATTGATCATGAGTTTCTGCGTAAAGGAACGCCTCATCCATGGTGACCAGGCCGTCGTTATTGTAGTCTGCGTCGACAGGCACGCCATAGGCGTCTTCACCTTTGACTGCGGCCGTCCAATGGAAGACATAGGTATCGTACATGTAATCCGGCGGCATGGCCCAGGAATATTCGTCGTGCCGGCAGGCGGAGGAAGCGACGATAGGCCCTGGCGGCACCACGATGTTATCCAGAAAGCCACCAGAGAAACAGGGCTCTAAGGTACAGATCGTCTCGACCTGTGGAAGCGCTGCTAAAAGGCTGGCGAAATGCGCGTCAGTTAATTCTTCGTGATTCCAGAGATTCTGATAGGTATCCCAGCCGCCGTTGGAACTGCCGTGATCGGTGGTGAAGACGAAGAGCTTATCGCCTGCAACCAGCTCCGTTGCCAACCAGGCGAAGACATTGTTCACCGTATTTAAAAGGCAGGGATACATGATGTCGTCGTCACCATCGTTGTCGAGGTCTGGATCGGAGTTCTGGCCGTTGGATTGATCGGGTGTGGGATCAAGTCCGTCGGAACAGAGCACGATAATGTGATCATCAGCAAAACCGTAGACCGAATTCAGGGTGATGTAGATGTTAGAAAGATCGTTCCAGTAGCGCACATGATTGCTGCCAGAATCGTAGCCGCCATTCATCAGCACAGCCCAGCGTTCGGAACGAGTTGGTTCCGGAGTACCGGAGGGAATCGGCGCGCGACGGTTCTCTGCCTGCATAAGCAGATCACCAATCGCCGTTGAAACGCTCTGGTAATCTTCCCAGTTCAGGGGAGGACTTTGCGCGTCAACCGAGGTTACTGCATGGCTGACTGCATCGATGAACGCATAGCGCACCGGGTGAAACATGTTTGCCGTGGGGTAATCGTCAATATACATGACGTATCCTGCAGCAGGGGTGGTCATAACATAACCTTTTGTCGCTTCCACGACAGTTCCCTCTTCAACGGGTCCCCAAACGCGCAGCACCACCACGTCTCTGCCTTCGGGCAGCAGACTCTTTTCCATCAGATCTACTGCTGTTTCAGGTGTCAATGCTGATGCTGCCAGCAAGGGTACTGCAACAAGCATACATACCAAAGTAATGAATGATCTCCGCATTTCGCCTCCTCAGGTCATCGATGATTTATCTTAGATTTTTACATTAGACTAATATACGAAATATTGCTATTCTTTTCCAAGGACTTTTCTTCTGCAGGAAATTAATTTTCATATTGACGACTTTCTATTTCAGCAGCAGCATTTTACCGGTCTG
>JAHJDJ010000095.1 GCA_018812585.1 bacterium | reverse complement strand
TCTCCAAGGTTCCTTTGCAGATTATACCATAAAGAATGCAGACCATCTTTCCTCTGCCGATCACTTATTAATTCAACATGCAATTGCATATTGATTGATTGAACAGTGTCGATATAATTTATTAACAGGTTGTATTTCTCATTATTTTTCACGCTATCACATGCTCTTTTAGTATTTTCCCAAAGCTCTCCAAATGAAAGTTCCTTTTTAAGATTTAATACCTTATGTATATCCTGCGCTTTTAACGACAAATCGGTTGCTGACGTAGTTAGTTGCCTGTAATATTCAATTGTATCGTTAAATGAATTGAGCTGTTGTAAGTATTCACGAAGACATTTCGCATTATTATTCAAAACTTTTATTGAATCCCAAATCCCACTCTTTACGATTTCTACACCCACGTGTGTCTGAAATTTATACACTCCTCTAAACGGATCTAAAAATGATTTGTCCCTGTAATTTTTATGATACTCTTTTTTCAGCCATCCGCCGTGGATTTCGAGATCGTTCAACATAGCCAAAACATAATTATACGCTAAATCAAATCTTTTCTTCCTTTCCGACAAAAATGCAATAAGAGCAATAAAAAAAGCTATCGTTCCCAGTAATGGTTCGGGTCGCTCCAGTATATTGGTAAAGAAATCTGCAAATGGAGTAAACACAATTCCTGCGGAAACTTGCTCTATTGCTGTTGAATCCATTTTACCTCAAATTCTTATCCATCGACTGCAACAATCAACCCTTCAACGCCCTTTTCCCGATATCCTTCCTGAAGAAAGAGCCGTCGAAGTGGATTTTATCGACTCCCTGATAGGCCAAATCCAGGGCGGATTTAAGATTGTCAGCCACTCCAGTGACGCCTAAGACTCGTCCTCCGTTGGAGGCGATGTCGCCGTGGTGCCATTTAGTGCCAGCGTGGAAAACTGTGACACCATCGGGCGTCTCTTTCAAGCCGGTGATCGGTTTTTCCCTTTCGTACCTCCGAGGGTATCCTCCTGACGCCATGACGACACAGGCGGCTGAACCATCGTGCAATTCAGTTTTCATCTCTTTGAAGGTGCCATCCAGAATAGCGTTGGCAATATCGACAAAGTCGGTCTTCAGAAGCGGCAAGACCACTTGTGCTTCGGGGTCGCCGAAACGGACGTTATATTCCAGCACTTTGGGACCATCAGAGGTGATCATCAATCCCAGATAGAGACAGCCGACGAAAGGATGTCCTTCTTCCCGCAGTCCATCCAGGGTTGGCAGCAGGATTTCATCTTCGATGCGAACCTGGAGATCAGGATCGACCAGAGGCGCGGGAGCATAAGCTCCCATACCGCCAGTGTTGGGTCCCTTGTCGCCCTCATCACGGCGTTTGTGATCCTGCGAGGGTGACAGACAGAAATAGTAATTCCCATCGGTCAAGGCCAAGACGGACACCTCTTCCCCATCAAGGTACTCTTCCACGACAGCGGTCGTTCCGGCATCCTTGAAGCGGTTGTTCACCATCATCCCTTTCAATGCAGAATCTGCTTCTTTCTTCGATTGGCAGATAATCACGCCTTTACCGGCAGCTAAGCCGCTGGCTTTGATGACGACTGGGAAGGAGTACTCTTTCAGTCCGTCTAAAGCTTCCTGATACTTTTCAAAGACGTTAAAGCGGGCGGTCGGAATGCTGTATTTCGCCATGAACTGCTTGGCGAAGGCTTTCGATCCTTCCAACTGTGCAGCATATTTGACCGGACCGAAAATGCGTAAATTGTCCTTCTGAAATTCATCAACGATGCCCGCGACCAGAGGCGCTTCCGGTCCCACGATGGTCAGATCTATATCTTCCGCCGCGACATAGGATTTCAGTGCATCGATGTCATCCGCATCAATTTCGACACAGTCGGCATGCTGCAAAATACCCGCGTTGCCGGGCGCGCAGACTATCTGTGTCACTTTGGGATTTTGCGCGATTTTCCAGCATAACGCGTGCTCTCTGCCCCCTGACCCAATGACTAATACTTTCATTTTATTTCCTGCTCTCCCTTGAGTTTTGCGATTTCATCCCGCAGGCGGGCAGCGCGTTCAAATTCCAGCGCTTTGGCAGCTTTCGCCATCTCTTTCTCTAACTGCGAAAGCAACTCATCTCGTTCCCATTCCGCCAGGAAATCCAATCCTGATAGTTTTACCAGTTTGTTCAGCTTGGCTGAAGCAGTCCCTTTGGCATCCGCTGCGGTCGTGGCGGCCATGATCTCTTCGAAGGTTTTTTTAATCGTCCGCGGTGTAATGCCGTGTTTTTCGTTATACTCCGCTTGTACCTTTCTGCGACGCGCAGTTTCTTCTATGACCTTCCGCATGGAATCGGTGATACGATCGGCGTAAAAGATCACTTTCCCAGCAGCGTTACGGGCAGCACGTCCTGCAGTCTGCATCAGCGAACGCTCGCTGCGCAGGAAGCCCTCTTTGTCTGCGTCCAGGATGGCCACCAGAGAAACTTCCGGCAGATCCAAACCTTCACGTAAGAGATTGATGCCGACTAAGACGTCGAATTCGGAAAGCCGCAGATCGCGCAGGATTTCCACCCGGTCCAGCGTATCGATTTCAGAATGAAGGTAACGGACACGAATCCCAACTCCCGCGAAATACTCGGTCAGGTCTTCTGCCATGCGCTTGGTTAAGGTGGTTACCAGTACTCTTTCGCCGTGCTCCACGACATCCCTGATCTCTCCGATCAGGTCATCAATTTGCCCCTCGACGGGTTTGACTACAATTTGCGGATCCATCAATCCCGTGGGACGGATGATTTGCTCGACAATGACGCCGCCGGTTTTTTCGTGTTCGTAATCTCCGGGGGTGGCGCTGACAAAGACCGCCTGGTTGACCATACTCTCCCATTCATCGAATTTCAGCGGACGGTTATCCAGCGCAGAGGGGAGTCGGAATCCGTGCTCCACCAACACAGATTTTCGGGAGCGGTCGCCGTTATACATACCTCGAATCTGGGGCGCCGAGACATGCGATTCATCGATGATCAACAGAAAATCGTCGGGGAAGTAGTCGATCAAGGTCCAGGGGCGGTCGCCTTCGGCTCGGCCCGCGAGTTGGCGGCTGTAGTTTTCGATGCCGGAACAGTAACCGACTTCCCGCATCATTTCAAGATCGAATTTAGTGCGCTGCTCCAGACGCTGCGCTTCGAGCAGTTTCCCTGCGGATCTCAGTTCAGTCAGTCGCTCGTCGAGCTCTACGTTGATATGTTTGACCGCTTCCCGCAAACCAGGCAGCGTGGTAACGAAGTGTTTGGCAGGATAGATGGCGACTTTATTCTTCTCCTCGATGACTTCGCCGGTGAGGATATTGATGCGGCTGATTTTATCCAGCTTGTCGCCCCAGAACTCGAGGCGAATCGCTTCCTCTTCGTAGGCAGGATGGATTTCCACGAAATCGCCGCGCACCCGGAAGGTGCCTCGGGGGAATTCCAGATTATTGCGGGTGTAATAGATATCGACTAAACGTCCCAGAATATCTTTGCGGGGATATTCATTCCCTTTTTCAAGGAACAGTAGAAGATCACGGTAGTCTTTTGGCGACCCTAAGTTATAAATACAGGATACCGACGCAACGATGATGACGTCATCACGTTCCATTAGTGAGGAGGTGGCGCGCAGCCGCAGGCGGTCGATCTCATCGTTGATGGAAGTCTCTTTTTCAATGTAGGTGTCGGTCGACGGGAGATAGGCTTCGGGCTGGTAGTAATCGTAATAGCTGATGAAGAACTCAACCGCGTTGTGAGGGAAGAAAGCTTTGAATTCACCGTAAAGCTGCGCGGCCAGAGTTTTGTTGTGCGACATCACCAGCGTGGGTCTTCCCCATCGCTCGATGACATTTGCCATGGTGTAGGTTTTGCCCGAACCGGTTACGCCCAGAAGCGTCTGCCACCTGTCCCCACGTTGCAAACCGGACCCTAACTGATCTATAGCCTGGTTTTGGTCACCCTGAGGTTCGAACTCGCTGATCAGCTTAAATTCCGCTTTTTTACGTTCAGCGGCCATCTATTCCTTCCATCTCCTTTAATCGCTAAAAGGTACTCCAATTCCAATAAAAAGTCAAGCATAAACGGGCGATTCGCAGATCCAGATTTGTGAAACCTGACACAAGCATGACGGTTTGACAGGAGGGCGATTCTAGCAAGCTAGAAGGGCGCCTCGCGGCGCCCTTTCTACACATACTAAGCTAACTGCCTTTATCCTATTTCAGCAATACCAATTTCCCCTGATCGGAGAATTTGCCTGCGTCGAGCCTGAAGAAATAGATGCCTGAGGAGAGATTTTCGGCATTAAAGGAAACCTCGTGATAACCGGCATCACGGAATCCATCTATTACCGTCGCCACAACCTGCCCTCGCAGATTATAAACTTTCAGCGACACATTCAAGGCTTCAGGTAGATCGAAGCGGATGTTTGTGCTGGGATTGAAGGGATTGGGGAAGGCGCGATATAAGTTATACTCAGTAGGCATCTGAGTCATCGGATTTTCTGGCTGAGTCGTGCCACCTCCAGTTAATTGTCCAATTTTATTTAGGTAATCCTGCATATTTTCAGGTTTCAGTGAAGGAATGCGACCGGTAATCGGGTCACCCGAACTCTGAATGCTTGATCCACCTGAACCAATCTCAGATAACAGATATGCCATTCCTGCATCAATGACAGCTATGATGGAATCGTTCAATTCGGGACCACTCAGAAGCAGGTCCTCATAACCATATATTGCATCAGAGTATTGTTCATCCAGTATCAGCGTACTCAAATGATTCAACCAGGCCCGCTGAACAAATTCTTCATTCAGCGCGGCTGAGGATAACTCTTCAAAGTAGGCATCTATGTCATTTAAATTCATATTTCCCGATACAGCACAATCCTTAACTCGATCCAGGGAAGCTATCCCTAACAGACTATCTGGATAATTTTCAGCCAGGAACTTGAAGAGGCTAATGGCTTCATCGTATTGTCCTTGAGCCTCATGGTTGTAAGCTTGATTGAACACCAGTTGGAGACTATCGATTTCACCAGAACATAAACCGCTTCCTCCTGGAGGTGAATTATCACTGATATCCCAAGGATCCCAGTAGTACGTTACG
>JAHJDJ010000094.1 GCA_018812585.1 bacterium | reverse complement strand
GGAGTGGACGAACCTCTGGTGTACCAGTTGTCACGCCAGTGGCATGGCTGGGTAGCTAAGTTCGGAAGGGATAAGCGCTGAAAGCATCTAAGCGCGAAGCCCACTTCAAGATTAGGATACCCATCCCGATTCGTCGGGACTTAAGGCTCCTTGTAGACTACAAGGTTGATAGGTCACAGGTGTAAAGATAGTAATATCAAAGCCGAGTGATACTAATAGGCCGTGAGACTTGGATAATTAAATTCATCGATCATGCAGATCGGTGTTGCAATGTAATCTGTTCCCGTACTCGTCTTTGGCTGTCAGAGACAAGATAAATGTCAGGCCGGCTCGTCCGGAATCTGACATCGATAATTGAAAGATTTTTTCGGTGATCATAGCTGTGGGGTCACACCTCTTCCCATTCCGAACAGAGTAGTTAAGCCCACATACGCCAATGGTACTGCACTAGAGATGGTGTGGGAGAGTAGGTAGTTGCCGGAATTTAGTATTAAGCCCTTGGTTTTCACCAGGGGCTTTTTTATGATGTGGGCGAGTGGAGCTTGTGCCGATCCGTCGGCATAGTTGCCGGAATTTTATATTAAGCCCGCGAGAAATCGCGGGCTTTTTGTTTATTCGAATCGAACCGTAATCGGGGTCGTCCCTGACCCCGTTTTTAGACGTTGCGTCAGGTCTTTAGTGAGACGATGACCTGACGTAAAAGAGCTCTTGAGCGGAGCAGGTTTTGCCTCGGTGCCCTACCGCTCTGCGATGGGCATTTGAAGGTAGCTTACAAACGCCGATAGTACTGTCCGGCTGCAGACGGATGCCCTTTTGGTACACTAGAGATAGTGTGGGAGAGTAGGTCGTTGCCGGAATTTTATATTAAGCCCGCGAGAAATCGCGGGCTTTTTGTTTATTCGAATCGAACCGTAGTCGGGGTCGTCCCTGACCCCGTTATTAGAAGTTGCGTCAGGTCCTTAGTGAAACGATGACCTGACGCTCTGCAGATCAAAGCGGAACAGGTTTAAAAAAACCGGTAATATTATGCTTGACATTTGGGGGATTGGAGTGTATGTTTCTTGTGAAAAGTGACAAGGCAAAACCACGTCACGCCGGGCTATGGTTTACATCTTCCGAACGGTACTGATTCTCTCTGAGGTTAAAGTTGAAAGTTGTAGTCTCATTGGATGTCATTGTCGATGCTATGGACGTTCCCAACATTGAATGGACGTCTCACTTAAACCGGAAGACAGGCGAAATTCTCACCCTGTCTGATGAAGACAGGTGCATAGCAGAAGAGCCTGATATGGATGATGATCTTCCTGAATGGCAGCGTGAATTGATTCCGAAATTCAGAGAAGTGCTGGATTCAGACGACTGGATTGCACTGCCCGACAAATTTGAGATACATGAATGGTCAATCATGGAACGTTTCAGTATGTCTCGGGAGCCTGTAGATGTGGCGAACAAACTGCTGAGAGCTATTCATGGCAGCGGCGCCTTCCGCATGTTCAAAGCCACTATTTACGATATGGATATACAGGAAGATTGGTTTCAGTTCCGCGACGAAACATTGAAACAGATCGCCAGAAATTGGTGTGAAGAGCAAGAAATTAAGTATAAATAAGGAAATACGCTAGGGTGTCCCACAGCTCTACGGCGGGAAGTATTTTATCAATAATCAATCCGTGGAGGAACCATGACTGAGAAAAAAGCAGGCTGGATCTTAATCGGCATCGCTTGCGTAATTGGCGCTTTGAGATTACTTGATGTCATCGACAACAGCATAACAGCAGTGTTTATGATGTTAGCCATTATCATGGTATCCGGGGGAGTGATGGGCGCTAAGAAGAATAAAAGGGAGAAAGCCGCGCAAGAGGCTGCGTCGCAACAGACCGACAAGGAAACGTAGCGCGAACATGAAACTGACAGGGTGGCCAGCCGGGCGACCCAGTTGACAAAACTCGAGGAGAATGACCATGAAATTCAAAACCTTAATGATTATCAAAGCCGTCGTCTGTCTTGCCTTCGGACCTATCCTCTTGTTCTTCCCCCAACAACTGTTGACTTTGCTCGGCTGCTCTTTTGGCGCCGGAGCCGCGCTGACGGCACGCGAATACGGCGCCGCCCTTTTCGGCAATCTCATGCTCACCTGGTTTGCGAGAAATGCAGAAGCCTCCACCACACGCACGGCGATCATTCTAGCCCTCTTTGTTTATGACGCTATTGCTTTAATTGCAACCTTGATACTTCAGCTTTCCGGTGCTTTGAATCCGCTTGGTTGGGGCATTGTAGCTGTCTACCTCTTCTTCACAATTGCCTTCGGGTCTTTCTTGGTTCCGAAAAGGCGAGCAGCATAGCGACTATTAAAAGCGACGGACGGGTGGCATGCTTCTGTATTTATTTCAATGGAAACGAAGCATGGTTGTTTACGTAACTCAGCATCATTACATATTCGGGGTCGCCCCTGACCCCGTTACCGTTGCGTCAGGTTTCTCCTGCGCCTATGGTGAGCGCAGCGATGATCAGACGCCGTAACACCCCAGGTATCTGGGCCGTCACGGACACCTCCGTGACGGAAAGGAATCGTGGCCTCGCGTGGCCATGTAACCCCGGATAAGATCTAACCTGAGAGGGAAATACTAAAATGCCATTACCAGCAGAAATAAAACGCAGCATGGACATCATCTTCGCTGCTTATTGCGCGAGGAGGAGTCCTGAACATCTGAAAAACAAGCTGATTATTAGTCATAAGATCAGAGGGAACAGCGTTACGATATATGAACGACGACCCCGATTTTCAAAGCCTGATGAGTGGTATGAGATGATTGTCGCTAAATTCCGCTTCGATTCCAAGACGGAAACATGGACTCTATATTACCCTGACAAAAACTCCCGCTTGCATAAATATACTGAGATAGAACCAACTGCAGATATTGCAGTTCTCCTCGAGGAGGTTGACGAAGATCCAACCCGTATTTTCTGGGGTTAATTGGCAATGTATAATGTTAATCGTAGTGTCGGGGTTCCACTGACAAGTTGCCGGGTCTATTATAGAGTCGTTATTGTTGCGTCAGGTATTTCCTGTGCTTATGGTGAGCGCAGTGATGATCAGACGCCGTAACACCACCGGTATCTGGGCCGTCACGGATACTTCCGTGACGGAAGCAGCCAGTATCGTGGCGTGGCCATGACACCCGAGAAAAGCATATAATACAAGTTTGATGGAGATGATTTATGCTACGTTTGACTCGAATATTAGTTTTACTTGTTGCATTAATGTTGCTTCAGTCTTGCGACATTTTCGACAGTAACAACGGTTCGAGCAATCACAATGGTGATTACACGGAGGAGATCCTCTTTATTCGCTATCATGATGGTGTAAGTGAATTGTGTGTAATGGGTATCGATAGCAGTAATCTCCGGATTCTATTATCTGTAGAGAGTGGTTATTCGCGGGATACGATGTATGATGCTGCATGGTCTTCTGATAAGTCATTGATCGCTTTGAACGGTGGGCCTAATCAAAGTCAGGAATATCCACCAATCTGGCTTTTAAACAGCGAAGGTCAGTACTTGTCAATTCTCGCAGAACTAGCTGACCAAGGATTCTGGAAGGATGATCATATCGTTTGCTATCATCATCCTTATGGAGGATACCATTGTGTAGATGTCAATACTCTTGAAGATGAACCGGTTTTCGTCAACGACCTGACAGATAGTATATCTTATATTCTGTATGATTTTTATGAGGCAGATACTTGGCTTGCCACTGCGACAAGAATGTACACAACACCATCTGGTGGATGGGAATTTGGCAATAACGATATCGTGCTTCTGGATATTCTCACAGAAGATAGAACCTATTTGACTGATACTTACGACTTGAACGAATCGTGTCCCAAGTTATCTCCCGATAAGTCCAAAGTTCTATTTCGGGCACCTAGTAACGGTGTCGGCTACCCAATCAACATATACATCACCGAAATAGCCGGATTAAATCCTCAGCAAGCAACTTTCTTCACCGAAGTCAATCAATACCAGACATTTCCAGTCAGATGGGGACCTTACAGCGATGCTGTCGCATTTACAAATCCTGATCCTATGGTCAATTATCCCCCTGATCCAGGACCGTTTTTAGACATTTTTGCTGTAGATCTGAACACTGGTATAATCGATACACTATCAAATTGGTCTGGCGAGAACATTTCTAGTTACATTGCAGATTGGAAATAAAACAAGGTAACCCTATTTTGATGCAGTCCGCTCTCCGCGCTCAATAAATCAACAAAACCCGAGACCATGCCCCAAAAAATCAACATCGAAGCATCCTTCGATAAATTCAGCGATACCTTCTCACCCAAAATCGTAGGCGAAGTCAACGGTCAGCATGTGAAGTTGGTGCGCCTGGAAGGCGATAAAGTCCCCTGGCATACCCACGATGAAGAAGATGAAATGTTTTACGTGCTGGAGGGAGAATTAGACGTCCTCGAACGAGACCGGACTATCACTCTTCAACATGGCGAGCTTTACATCGTATCACATGGCGTCGAACATCGAGTGGTGCCTCACGGCCATGTCAAGCTGATGCTGGTTGAACCCGCATCCACGAAACATACCGGCGACGTGCAGTCCGAAATCACTCTGGAAAAGCATGACTGGCTGGAGTGACCGCCACTCGCCTGGAGTCACCCCATTTGCCCGACAGTACGAAAGGACCTCAATGCAGCTGAATCAACAGATATTGCCGGAATTTGAACAGGAGATGGCGCATACGCGTAAATCCGTCGAACGCATTCCGCAGGACAAGTGGGCCTGGAAAGCTCATGATAAATCGTGGAGCATCGGAGAATTGACGACACATCTGGTCAATATACCGAACTGGGCGTTGATTACAATGAACACCGAAAGCTTCGACGTCGCGCCTCCAGGCGCAGAACCTCCAAGCCCCACCCCGACAAATTCAGCTCAGGAAGCTTTAACCTTGTTGGATAAGGGTGTCGCGGATTTGACACAGGCTTTGGCGCAAGCCAGTGACGACGATTTAATGAAGCCCTGGACAATGCTGAAGGGTGGGGAAGTGCTGTTTGCCATGCCGCGGTTAGTGGTATTGCGTTCGTTCATCTTCAACCATATCATTCACCATCGGGCGCAATTGGGCGTTTATCTGCGCTTATGCGGCGTTGCAGTGCCTGATATTTACGGCCCGACAGCGGATGAGACATGATCTTTGGTCGCTTCCGTTTTACACTACAATGCTCTTCTTCGGAAGGGCATTTCTTCTGCGTGTTACCACAGCAAAATCCACCCAAAATAGCATCTTATTTAAGTGAGGGAAAAATCTGCCGATATAATAATTGAGGAGTCTATGAGACCACACATGGAAGAGCAAAATCAAACAGGTATCAAGCCGGTCTTCAATAAGGAAGAAGGCTGGAAGGCCGCTCAAGAGCAGAAGAAGAAGCTGATTGCCAAATCGAATCATAGTGAGAAAGATGCGGTTGAGGAGCCCTCACGCCGCCCCGCCCCCCTCCCCTTCGGAAAAATAGACATCCTCGTTTAATTATCACTTCCCAACACACACATTTCAAAACCCCCCTCGGAACTTGATATTCATCACATTAGTAAAACAAGTAGAAGCAAAGAGCATAAGGTTTATACGGTTCATAAAAATCCGCTTGCTTTCTGCTGAAAGGTTTCTTATATTTGCAAGTTAAATACAAATCAAAATAGAAATCCCTGAAGGAGATAAGATGAAAATAATCCGCACGATGATCCTCTTTGCGTTGATGGGGCTTTTCGTATTCTCTGGATTTGCGCAAGATAGTCTGGAAGCACAGTTGCAGGATCTATTAGGCAGGCGCGATCAGCTTAAGACTGATATGCAGGCTGCCAATGAAGCCGGCGATCATGATAAGTACAATCAGCTTGCCACAGAATGGGAAGCTCTTCAGGCGCAGATCAGCGAAATTAAAAATAAATTAGATGCAGACACCGAAAAGAAGGCAAATGCGGTCAAATACTATAATGAGGGCAACTCCTTCATGAAGCAGGGCCGCTATTCCGATGCTGTTGCCAGCTACAAGAAATCACTGGAATACGATTCCTTCAATACGAAGGTGCATTATAATTTGGGGGTGGCGCAGTACCGCACTAAGGATTACCATGGCGCCTTAGCGTCGTTCGAAAAAGCTGTCCAGCTCCAGGCGGATTATGTCGACGCCATTTACATGAAGGGCTCGGTTCTGGATAAGATGGGGCGTGATCGGGATGCACTGAATGCTTTTCAGGCTGCGGTAGCTTATGATCCGATGTATTCCAAGGCCTATTTCGGTATGGGGCAGGTCTATATGCGCATCAACCAGAACAGCCAGGCTGTCGATGCCTTACGTCAAGCTACAGATCTGGATCCCACGGACGATAAAGCTTATACTACCTTGGCGCAAGCCCTGAGCAATAAAGGTGATAATAAGGGCGCCATCGCAGCGGCCGACGCCGCAATTGCCATTAAAGCGAATAACTGGAAACCGTACTATCTGAAAGCTTTGGCTGCCAATAAGACCGGAAAGCATGAGATCGCCATTGCTGCGGCTGAGGGCTGCTTGCAGTACAAAGCCAAGTATGCCGGCGCCTACTTTGAAATTGGTCAGGCATACCAGGCCTTGGGTAATAAAGAGAAAGCTATCGAGTTTTACAAGAAGTGCCTGGATGATCGTAATTGGCGCCCCAATGCCGAGCATCAGATCAAGTACATCGAAGAGAGTTAGAGTTATCGAACATCACCAAGACCTGCCTTAACGGGCAGGTCTTTTTTGACTTATATACCACGCTGAATTTGTAAATATGAATGGATCTCAACTGACGGGTAAGCGCCGTGCAGCCGTGCTCGTATCTGCCGCGCTAGTGCACCGCAATAAGAACGTACTCAAAGCTGAATACTACTCTGCATTGCATGCAAACCTGACTCCTGCTGAGCTGGTTGAGATCATCTTGCAGGCGCTGCTGTTTGATGGCTATCCCTGCACCCTTGAAGGATTGATTCTATTACAGAAACTGCCTGAAGTAAACTTACCGGTCGAAGAACTTTACGAAGAGTACACTCCGCAGCAAATTGAAAAGTGGGAAGCACGCGGACAGCTCCTCTGTCAAAACATATACCGCAAGAATTTCAAACCACTCCTCGAAAATGTCGGGACACTATCTCCGACGCTGCGGCAGTGGATGTTGCATGAAGGTTATGGGCGGGTTCTGGCGCGGCCCTCTCTGTCGATTGACATTCGCGAGATGGGGATCATCGCGATTCTGACTGTAAAAAACTATCCTCGACAACTGCACTCACACTTGAAAGGCGCTTTACATGTTGGAGTTTCACGCCAGGAACTGCGCCAGGCAATCGAAATCTGCGCCCCATTTACGACTTCCCGGAACATTACAGACGCCTGCCAGACCTTAGATGAAATAGCGGCTATATGAATTGATATGGATTTAATGCTGTCATAAACAGACATAATGGCAGTGCGTGTCAGTATTACTGCCTTGCTGCATTATAGAAAAATCTATAGTGGTATCTATCTAAGACTATAATTAATAGCTAATTAGGTAACAGCCTAAGTCAATATCTCAGTTGATTTTATCGGCACGGCCTTTGCTCTATGCAAAGCAAAGCTAAAAATGTGATCAACGAAAATGGAGGTTAACATACGATGGGTAAGATCATCGGAATCGACTTAGGAACGACGAACTCAGTAGTGGCGGTGATGGAAGGTAATGAACCGGTTGTCATCCCCAACAGTGAAGGCGCGCGGACGACCCCGTCTGTGGTTGCTTTTGCGAAATCCGGAGAACGGTTAGTTGGCGCCACAGCAAAAAGACAAGCTGTCACGAATCCGGCAAAAACCGTGTATTCGATCAAACGGTTTATGGGGCGCAACCACGCTGAAGTCGGCACAGAGATAGGAGAAGTTCCTTATAAGGTAATCGCCGGGCCGAATGGACAGGCTCGCGTTAAAATAGATGACAAAGAATACACGCCGCCAGAAATTTCAGCGATGATTCTGCAGAAATTGAAGCAGGCCGCCGAAGATTATCTGGGCGAAAAAGTCACCTCAGCAGTTATCACCGTGCCTGCGTACTT
>JAHJDJ010000093.1 GCA_018812585.1 bacterium | reverse complement strand
GGGGTCATCGGGCGGCGTCCAGGCACGCGGATCTGAGGCGCCGTACATCGACAGCGTCGAAGTCCCGACTGCTGCTGCGAAATGCTTAGTCCCGCCGCAATTGCAGAGCAGCAACTGACAGCGTTGCAGCAAGGCTGCAAGCTGCATCAGGTTCAGGGGCGGCGTCAGGAGCGGTTTTCTCTTCATGCGACCGGCTACTCCCTCAACGTATTCCTTCTCACCAGGGCCCCAGGGCATCACAACCGAATACCCTTCCTCTAACAGCCAATCCGAAACTTCAGCGTAATATTCGGGCATCCATCGTCTGGCCTGCCGCTTGGCAGCGGGCGCGACCGCTACGATACGATTACCATCCAGCTTATTATCATCAAAATAGTTCTCTGCCCACTGACGCGCGTCTTCAGTTACAAATATTTCTGGATAGGGATCTTCAGGTTTGATGCCCAAAGGTTCTAAGAGGGTCATTTTCGCCAGAGCGTTATAGATGTCCGATCTGGCAGTGGGCCGAATGTGAGTGTAGGCGAATTTTCGGATGCGCAGATCATACCCGATCCTCGTCTTCGCGCCAGAAAAGAAGGTCATTTGGGCAGTACCAGGGGTGCCTAAGAAATCGACAACGATATCGTAACGATTACACCGCAAGCCTGCGAAGAAACGCAGAGCTCCAAGAATGTCGTTCTTGGCGTAGGTTTTCGGTATGATGCGATGAATATGGGGATTGCCCTGAAGAATTTCGGCTGGAACTGCATTTGTGACAAAATCAATTTTTGCTGTGGGGAAGCGGCGTTTAACCAACCGCACGGCTGGTGTTGTTAAAATGACGTCTCCGATGGCGCGCAGTTGGATCAGGAGAATCCGTTTCGGATCTTCAATCACGGTAAAACCTGCTGCAATTGCTGGTAGACCAGGCCGGGAGTCAGATCCTTCAAGCAGCGGAAGTGTTTTTCAGGGCAGTTGCGTTTGCCGTGGTTGGTGCAGGGTCGGCAATAGAGGTCGATCTGCAGTGATTTTCCCTTTTCGCCGTAGGGGAAGAAGCCAAATTGAGGCGCAGTCGAGCCGAATATGGTAAAAACCCTCGTATTAGCCGCCAGACCGAGGTGCGTGGGCGCGCTGTCATTGGTCACTAATGCCTCGCAGCGACGCAGCGCTTCCACGGATTGCCTCAAAGTAAATTGGCCAGCTCCGTTTAGTGTATTACCACCGATTGCGTTAGCGATGTTCTGGCACAACGATGAATCCACACTGCCGCCGATGAGCAGGATTCCCCAGTCATCCTTGATCAAAATTTTACCAAGTTCGATATAATTGTCTTCCGGCCAGCGTTTACTGAACCAGACTGAACCCGGCGCCAAAGCGATCAGGCGAGTATGACCTCCGACGAATTCATCGACCCGTTTAACATCATCGCCAGTGGAAAGAACCAGGGGCGGAGCGATTTCCGGTTTAACGCCCAGTGGCTGCAATAAGGAAATATTCCGTTCAATTTCATGCAGATCTGACGGATAATCGACCTTGTCGGTGTGGAAGAATTTACCTCCACCCCGGTTGAAGCCGATGCGGCGCGGGATTTTCGCCAGCCAGGCTAACATGCCTGATCTGAGCGAACGATGAGGCAGCAGCGAGAGATCATAGCTCCTACGTTTTAATTGTCGAGCCTGGCGCAGGAAGCCGCGCAGTCCTCGATCTTTGCCATATTTATCATAGGATATCACATCACGCATGAAGGGAAGAGTCTCAAGGAGCGATTCGGCGGGTGGTCTGACCATGGCGTCCAAAAGCGCATCAGGCCAGAGATCGTGAAGTGCTTTCAGCAACGGTATCACTAAAACTACGTCACCGATGAATGCCGTTTGAATCACAAGGATAGATCGGGGGGAGTTATATTGCACTCGCAACGACCTTCTTGAGGTAAGGAATGATACGGTCTATTTCGGCGTCAAGCTCTTTATAAACTCGGTCGTAAAACTCATCACTTTGTGCAATAGGATCATCAATGATGCTGCCTTGTGGATTATACCCTTTGGGCATTCCAAATTCCTTAAGGAGGAACGTCCGAGGTCCAGCAGTGGGGGCGAGACGCAGGACGATCTTCACATGCTCTGGTTGCATGGCCAGAATGATATCGCTGCGACCGATAAGATAGGGCGTCAGCGGCTGCGAAGAATGGAGGCTCAAATCGACGTTCATTTTCACAGCGGTGGCAATGCCGGTGTGACTGGCCGGCATACCTTCCATGGCATGAGTGCCTGCAGAGGCGACATGCACATATTTGGCAAGCTTGGGGCCTATCTTTTTCTTTAATAAAGCTTCAGCCATCGGACTGCGACAGATGTTGCCGGTGCAGATTGTTAAAATCTGCACTTTTCCTTGGGGTCCCAAAGCCACAAAAACCTCCCGAGCGTTCAGCGGACTGTGTTATTAGCCGGCACAATTGGTCCAATGACGTTTTCGATTTCGCTTAATTTGATGGTTCCCTCTCGGACACATTTTGGCGGATCTTCACACAAATCAATCATGGTGGAGACACCTCCATCCAGATCTCCCCAATCGATGAATAGATCGACGCTACGCAGCAGTCGGGGACCCAACTCTGATCGGTTCCTGATGACAGGCTGTCCGTGGAGATTTGCGCTGGTGCTGATCAACCCACCCTTGACTTTTTGTAACAAGGACCCCGGCCAGGGGTGAGAGCTTAAGCGGATAGCAACGCCTCCCGAAGGGCCGATTAACCGTGGATGGACATCATGAGCTGCGGGCAGAATCAGAGTCAGTGGCCCCGGCCAGAAAGCATCCATCAGTGGGAAGGCCAGAGATGGCACGTCTACACAAAACGATGCAATCTCCTTGCGTTTACCGATCAGTACCAGAAAATGGGATTCCTCTGGAGATCCTTTCAATTCAGCAATACGGTCAATTGCCTTGGGTTGATCAGCCAGACAGCCGAATCCATAAACAGTCTCAGTCGGATAAACAATTATGCCACCATGCCGTAAAACGTCTGAGACCAGATCCAGGTTTTCACTGTGTTGTAATACTTCCATGAGATTACCAGCCCGAAACAGTAAGGTTTAATATGTCTTGTGTCAGTTTTTCGATTGCATCAGAGAAACCAACGACGCGCTCTTCCTGAGAACCGCTGACATAGTTGTATGTCCCCCACCCTTGCACCTGCTGCTTCCAGAGGGTTTCTTCTTTGACCAGATCGTAGTATTCAATTTCCACTGTAAGAGTCAGCTTGTATTCTCCCACGCTGAAATTGGCCGCTTCCCCTTCGCCTTCATAAGTATAGGGGACGTCTTCAACACGGGTCAGTTTACCCCAGAGAACAGCATCAGCAGAAGATTCATCGGCGATCTTCAAGGTATTATCATTCTGAAATGTCAAGATCAGTTCGTCTGTCAGATCTTCAACGATGCCATATTCTGCGGTGGAATTTTCAAATAAAGGAATAGCGACCGAGCTGATATGCCCGGGACCGCCTTTACCGGTAAAGGAGTATTTAAAGCAGCCGCAAATGGTCATCAGCACAAACATTAAGCTTATAATCAAGACTGCTGGTATTATATTCTTAGAGTCCATATTCTTTGATCTTCCGGTAGAGTGTTCTTTCGCTGATGCCTAACGTTTCAGCAGCTCTGCGGCGATTGCCTCGCACCTCTCGCAAGGTTCTTGCGATCTGTTCGCGTTCTAAATCCTCTAAGGAAACCTGCGTATCTTCAGGGATGATTTCATGATCCGACAACCATCGTCCTGTTGACATGGGAATAGAGGGGCCGGTGCGTTGCAGCATCATTTTAATCTCACCCATATCTCTTTTAAGTTCCAGCAGCAGGGGTAAGAGCAGGTCGAAGTCAATTTGACCGGCTTTGCGGGGCACGTGCACGGGCAGAAAATCCGATTTCGTCTGAGATTGGCGCAAATGCCTCGAGACCAGGTCTTCATCGATCAGATCTGATGGTTCCAATACCACCAGGCTTTCGAGGAAATGTTTCAGTTCACGTATATTTCCTTCCCAGAAAGCATTACGCAGCAGGGTTAAACCTCCGGGCGTCAATCGCGCTTTGGGAAGATTATTTGCCATGCAGACTTCAGCGATGAACTGTTCAGCTAACAGGGCGATATCGTCTTTGCGTTCACGCAGTGGCGGCAGGTGAATGTTGACTGCTTTTAAGCGGAAATAGAGGTCCTGACGGAACTCGCCTATTGTTACCGCTTCAGCCAGATCGATGTTGGTCGCAGCAATAACTCTGACGTCAACTTTTTCAGACGCAGACGACCCGACTTTCATGAACTCGCCCAGCTCCAATATGCGCAGAATCTTGGCCTGGGCTTCCATCGGCATCTCACCTATTTCATCGAGAAAGATGGTGCCGCTATCTGCCATTTCGAAGTATCCTTTGCGAGTCCGGTCTGCAGAAGTAAAAGCCCCCTTGACATGGCCGAACACTTCGCTTTCGAAAATCCCTTCCGGGATGGCGCCGCAATTAACCGTCACCAGCGGTTTCTGCGAGCGGTGGGACAACTGATGAATCGCTCGCGCTACCAGCTCTTTGCCCGTGCCGGACTCCCCGCTGATCATCACTGTGATATTGGCAGGCGCGACCTGCTGGATAACAGCTTTCACCTGCTGCATTTGAGGCGTATCGCCGATAATGCCAAAGAAATTGCCGTTTTTCTCTTTTCTCGTGTTCATAATGCCAGTTTTAATCCATCCTCCACGACAACAATGTTCAAGCCGAATTTATTCGCTCGGAACTGCAGTTTTTCCAAATCTGCAAACATATCCGTCGAAGCATGAGTCAAATAGACCTGTCTAATCCCCTTACCAGGCAGCTCAGACAGGATTATATCCGGGTCAATATGTGAAGATTCCAGTATCAGTGTGTCACCTTCTTTTAAATACGGTAGTATATCGGCGATGGAATGGATATCGCCCGAATAATAGACCCCTTTCTCACCGATAGTCAAGCGAAAAGAAAAAGCTCTGGTTTCCAGACCGATCAACTCCATTTTCTCCCATTTCTGAAGATGGCGTGTGGGATGGGTTGTCAGGGAAATATCAGAGACGATTTGGTGTGCTTCTGTCAGGGGTTTCAGGTAGTATCTGGGATTGATGACACCGACGATAAGGTACATCTGATCAAGAAATTTCTGGAACGTGTCTAACGCTCCGTCAGGCAGATAAATATTTATCGTCCCCTGATAGCCGCTCATGTGCAAGTACTGCAGCAGCATGGGAATGCCGACACAATGATCCGGGTGCAGGTGAGTTATATAGATTGAGCGCACCTGTTCAGGATCGATTTGATGTCGCAGCATGCTTGACGTGACGCCTTCACCGGCGTCCAGCAGCCAAACATCCTTATCGCGCCGCAACGCGATGGCGGCATGGCTGCGGTCGGTTTCAGCTTTCCCTGAGGCTGAACCGAGGATAATTACTTCAGGATTGTCCATGTTTCTTCTGGAAATAATCCAAGGTGATTTTCAGGCCGTCGGCGAACTTCATGGCGGGTTCCCACCCGACCAGATCATGCGCCTTTTTCCAGGCGATGACGCTGCGCATCTGTTCGCCTTTTTTGGCTGGCGCGTGCTTTTCTTCAGCGCCAAATCCTCCCGCTTCGTTCAGAGTGCGGTAAATCATGTTGACGTCGTTTTCGATGGAGGTGCCAATGTTCAGCGAGCAGTTCAGTTCCGGTTCCAGAGTCAGCAGACTGGCTCTGGCAACGTCGCCGACGTAGACATAATCCCGGGTCTGTTTGCCATCGCCATTGATGACCGCTTCCTTCCCTGTAATCAAGCGGTCGCAGAAGATAGCCACGACGCCTGCTTCTCCATGAGGATTCTGTCTGGGACCATAGACATTGGCATAGCGCATGGCCACATAGTTCAAACCATGGATCTGGTGGTAGTAGAAGAGATAGCGTTCCACGGTAAATTTAGCAATTCCATAGGGCGACAATGGTCTGACCGGATGTTCCTCATCAGCCGGGAAATAGTCCTGCTCACCATAGAGAGCCCCGCCTGTTGAAGAGAATTGCACTTTCTTGACGTGATGCTTTACAGCCGCCTCTAATATATTGATGCTGCCCAGGATATTCTGGCGCGCGTCGAAGAGAGGATCGTTGACGGAGATACGCACGTCGATCTGCGCGGCGTGGTGGCTGACCACATCGAATTTCTCTGCGGCGAATATCAGATCCACCTGTGGATCGGTTATGTCCATCTCGATTAACTTGACTCCGGCAGGCACGTTCTCCCTGAAGCCGGTCGTGAGATTGTCCATGACCACGACTTCATGCCCATTTTCCAGAAATAGTCCGACGACATGTGATCCGATAAATCCCGCGCCTCCTGTGACCAGTATTTTCATGGGTTGTCCTTTATGTATGTTAATTTTATAGATCTTCCTTCTTACAACGCCCTTTTACCGATATCTCTTCTGAAGAAGGCTTTGTCGAAGTGAATTTTATCGACACCCTGATAAGCCAGATCCAGGGCGGATTTCAGGTTGTCGGCAACACCAGTGACGCCTAAGACTCGTCCGCCATTGGAGGCGATATCGCCGTGATGCCATTTGGTGCCAGCATGGAAGACGGTGACGCCTTCGGGTATATCTTTCAAGCCGGTGATCGGTTTTTCCTTTTCGTACCTGCGAGGGTATCCCCCTGACGCTATGACGACACACGCGGCTGAACCATCATGCAGCTCTGTTTTCATCTCCTTGAAAGTGCCATCCAGAATGGCGTTGGCAATATCGACAAAATCGGTTTTCAGGAGCGGCAAAACTACTTGCGCTTCGGGATCGCCGAAACGGACGTTATATTCCAGCACTTTGGGTCCATCAGAGGTGATCATCAATCCCAGATAGAGACAGCCGACGAAAGGATGTCCTTCTTCCCGCAGACCATCCAGCGTTGGCACCAGAATCTCTTCCTCAATGCGAACCTGGAGATCAGGATCAATCAGGGGCGCGGGAGCATAAGCTCCCATACCGCCAGTGTTGGGTCCCTTGTCGCCCTCATCACGGCGTTTGTGATCCTGCGAGGGTGACAGACAGAAATAGTAATTCCCATCGGTCAAGGCCAAGACGGACACCT
>JAHJDJ010000092.1 GCA_018812585.1 bacterium | reverse complement strand
ATCAACGCTGAAAATGGCAGCGGTATCGCGGTAGATTCTCAGGATAATTTATACGTGGTTTGGGGTGAAGAAGTCGCCGGATCTGATGAGATTCATTTTTCCATTTCAACGGATGGCGGCAACACCTGGTCAGGCCAATTGGGCGACGAAACCCTTAGTTTCTCAGGTGGAAATAATGCCTACAATCCAGATATTGCTATTGACGAAAATGACGTCATTCACGTGGTCTGGAATCAGGTCTGGAATGGCCTGGTCGATGAAATTCATTATGCCCGTTCCAGCGACGGAGGAGCAACCTGGTCTTCGCAAACGACAGAGGGCATCGTCAGCTATCCGGACGGTAATGCTTCTTCCTACGCTGATATCGAAGTCGGCCCCAATAATGAACTCTATGTCGCCTGGAAAGAGGACAGCGACATTTTGACGACACATGACGTACTGAATATCTCCGAATCAACCGATGGCGGTGATACCTGGAGCGGCACGACGGCTGATACACCCATCACCCTCCCCTGCCGCATTATGCTTTATCCGCAATTCGTCGTCAGTGATGCAGGCGCCATGCATGCCGTCTGGAAAGGCACACAAGATACTGTTTCTACTTTCCATTACGAGGTTTACTATACCGGTTCCGACGATGGCGGCGCAAGTTGGACAGGATTAGTTGCGGATCAGACTGTCAGCTTTGATGACGGTAACAGTTCCAACATTCCCAATCTTTGCACCGATTCTCAAGAGAATATCATCGTCGTTTGGGATGAAAATTATGACGGAGATAACGAAATCCACCTATCCATCTCCACAGACGGCGGAACTTCCTGGTCAGGATCGCCCCTGGATGAAATCATCAGCTATCCTGACGACAGACCTGCATATCGTCCGTTTGTGATCGCTGGTATTGATGATATGCTGCATGTCGCCTGGAATGAAGGTACAACGTCAAACGGTTACTATCAGATTCACTACTCCAGAGGAGACGTTATCGGTGGAACGCCGACTGCGGTAACCATCGATCTCACCTACTTGTCCGGCTCACCGGTGCCTGCCGGCGGAGGTAACATTTACTTTGACGTTTACGCAGAAAACGTCAGCGCCTCGCCACAGGATTTCGATGCCTGGCTGGAAATGGCCTACGAAGGCGGACCGCCGACAACGGTCGTCCTGCGATCCTTCACCAACTACCAGCCCGGCTGGTCGATTAACCGCCCGAACATGTTCTATCCGATTCCAGCGCCGTATCCAGCCGGTAACTACACCTTCGCAGGCAAAGTAGGCGTTAATCCCAATACCGCCTGGGATGAATCCAGCTTCCCGTTCGTCAAAGAAGGCGCATCCGCTGGCGCCGCATTCGTTCCGTTCGCGGTAGATGGCGCTCCGAATCCCTTTGACGTAATCGAAGAGGATCATGAGGCGATCTCATCGGAGTTCGTCTTAATTTCCGCTTACCCCAATCCCTTCAATCCAACCACAGCAATCAGCATTCAGCTTTCAGCCTTCAGCAAGGTAAACCTTTCGGTTTACGATATCTCCGGTAAAAAGGTTGCAGTACTTATGGATGGTTACCGTGCGGCGGGTATGCATGAGGTTACTTTCGATGGATCTACGCTTTCGTCCGGCGTTTATCTGGCAAAACTGACCGCTGAGGATGTCAGCGCAGTCAGTAAGATGATGCTGGTCAAATAGTCAGAAGTCAGTAAACCGTGAACCGTAAACAGATGAAGCGCCCCGAGAAATCGGGGCGTTTTTACGTCCGCCGTATGGCGGATTGAAGGTTTGTAGCTCGGGAATTCATTCCCGAGTTCCTGTGCCTGGAAATGAATTTCCAGGCTAAAAACCTGCAGTCCACTAAAGTGGACGCTTTTTTTAGGCAAACTAAGCCGCAGAATTCATTCTGTGGTACTTTCTTCTATTAGATCTGTTGCGTCAGGTCTCCGCTTCGCTAAGGACCCGACACAACGAGCAGGCGGGTGCGGAGGTGCAGGTAGTGAAGATCGCGGTGGTGAGGTAGTGGCTGGTGGTCAGTGGCTAGTGGCTGGCAGCCCGTCAGATTCTGGACAAGCCAGAATGACGGGCTTTTTTATTCCGCAGGTATAAAACCCACGGCTATTATTGTGGATTTGGAGGTCAGACACTTGTCAGCCTCTGGATGATTCTTATCTGACGAGCATGAGATGAATGACAGACAATGGACAGACAATGGCATAGCCATTCCTTCGGAAGAATGTCTATCCTCCGATGTGGTAGACTGCGCTGCGCTT
>JAHJDJ010000091.1 GCA_018812585.1 bacterium | reverse complement strand
GTCATAGCTGTCATACGCCCAGTAGCCATAAACGTCCGGCCCCACCGGCCGATACAGCATGTCACCCACGCTGACCGTAAACGATTGCAGCGCTGCATAGCCCGCCTCTGTCGAAATCAGAAGGTCGAATGAGATGGAATCGCCCTGCATAAAAGCTTCACCGACCTCAAGGTTCTCAAAGACCAGAGTCGTTTCCTCGCCTTGAAGCAGATCAGCGCCATTGATGAATGCGGCCGGGATGGTAACGAGTTCCTCCTCTGTCGTCAATTCAAATCCCGTATCAAGAGCGTCGCAGGATCCATCATTACTGATGGTAATCTGGAAGTCGAACAGCTCGCCCGGATCGATACGATCATTATTGTTACCTTGTGAATCATCTATGATAAATTCTTCGAGGATCACCAGCGGAGCGTGCGAAATAATGACGAATTCTGAGGTCCAGATCGCCGACCCCTCCTCTGCGGTCAGAGTGAAATTTAATTCATAGCCATCTGTGACTAGTGGGGATAATTCAACGGTGAATGCTTCAGCCAAAGTGCCGGTCAATCCAGGACCCAGTGCGCTTAAAGATGCCGTCCAATCCAGAATGCTCACCAGCGGATCACCGCACGTCAGCGTAAAGTCCGTCGTACCTGCAGGATCGACACCGACATTGTCAACGTCAACCGTCAGAGCTGATAGTTCAGCATAATCCAACTGGCCATTACCGTTGCCTGCCTGTTCATCCTCGATGCTGCAATCTGCGAAAACGACGTAAGCTCCGGACGCCGGGATAGCCAGCGCTGTTCCTGCCCAGGGGATCATATTGTGGGCGGTGATCATCACATCTAAAATGCCCTCTTCCAGCAGAGGCTGATCCAGAATGACGTGCGCAATACCTGCGTAATCGGAAGTGCCCTGTCCTAGGATAACGTTATCCATCGATACCGTCACCAAGGCATGTGGTACGGAAATGTCGCTGACGTAAAGATCTGTCGATCCCTGCGTAACCGCCGCGGGCAGATCCGGTTCGAAAATGCCGGGATAACCCGTCCAGATATCCAGAGTCGGATCACCGAAGAGATTATTGCAGTAGTAACACCAGCGGATGATGTCATCACCGGCCACAGACCCAGCGTTATCTTCCTTCGAGTCCTGGTGCGCCCAGCCGATATGCGTGATATCTTCGCCGAAGATGGCATCGAAGAACTGACGGTCAAAGCGCTGCGAAGCGCCGTTGGTATTGCCATAGCTGCCCCATCCGTAGCGGCTGTTGCCGATAAAAGCGACCGCTCCATTTTCGATCGTCGTGAAATGTTCCAGGATGCAATCGGCAACAAAATGAGCGAAATCTCCGCAGATACAACCTTGCGAATATCCGATGAAGAAGTTATGATTTACCCCGTCATTGGTGAAATTTTCGTCGTTGATCTGACCGCTTCCGAATTTCAGCGTATAGTTCCAGTTAGCATGGCCTAAATGATTGACCAGGACCGGCCCTTCGTTCAGCAGGGGAAGCAGATCCGACATGGCGCTCCAGGAACTGCCGGGGTAATCGTAAAGCTGACCAACATTAAAATTCGGTGTAATTCCCGCTGTCGTATAGCCCCAATTCGACGATCCTAAGCGCACCTCTTCTTTATACTCCCAACCCCAGGATGCCCAGCCTAAATCCTCACCCGTCATGAGCGAAGTTTCCACTTCATCGGCGACCGGTTCGGTCTGAAATTTCATAAACTTGTTGACCACGTGCTCAATCTCAATGTCGCTGTCAGCGCAGCTCCGACCTACATATACTTCGGAAAACAGATCCTCTTCTCCCGGTTCTCCCCAGAGAGGATCGTTATCATCATTCCAATTTCCGTCGAGCGCGGCGTAGTAGATATCAGACGGTAAAGCATCATCTATGCACCATAAACTGCGCGCCGGGATATGCTCGTTATCACCGCAGAGGAATAGATAGCTGATTCCGTAGGAAGAAAAATAGTCGATGACACAAGTTCGGATCTGTTCCTGAATGTCCACGCCGCTGTAGGTCGCTTCAATCGTGCTGACCGTTACAACGGCTGTGCGATAACCGCTTCGGGTCTTGTAGTCGATATAGTCCTGATAAAGCGGCACAAACGCGTCGGTAGAAATCACCAGCAGATCCAGACTTTCCGGGTCGGTCGCCTGTTCTGGGCCATAGATTATGGAAGCAGATGGATTATCCACCATAGTTTCCACTCTGGTTTGCATTACCTGAGACCGCTTCAACATCTGCGCATGACTGGCTTGAGCCTTGCTGGTGGGTCCGCTCTCGATGGTTACCTTAATCCAGGGATAGTAGGACACTTCCCCTGACAGCGGCTGATAGATGACAGGGTAAAGTGTGGCTAATGCGATACCATGACCCGCCAGAAATTGCGTCGTCAGATGATCTGCCACGTCAGCAGGATAAATATCATCGCTGTTGTAAATCTCTGGATTTGGAGCAGTTTGCTTGAATTCCGGGCCGGAAGAGAGGGGTACCTGTTCCTGCATCGGAGAAATAAGATAGCCGCTGCCTATAAGCACAGCATCAGCCATTTCGATCCGTATCCCTGTGGCTTCTTCCCCTGGAGGCAGGAGCAGTTTGATGCTATGCCAGGGAAGCTGCGGTTCGCCAGCCTTTCCCCAGATAGGCGAGCCCTCCATCACGACTACGGTCTGACTGCTGATCGTTTCAACGGTGGGAGTGGGGAAGTCGTAGGTGACGGTTGACGTGGCGGCCAATAATCCCACCACGGGAATCAGCAGCGCGAGGCAGGCGGTGAATGTCAGGATCGTACGTGTCATGATCTTTTCCGGAGTTTATCGACGGGACTTTTCAAGTAGTGAACAATATAACAAATTTTTAGGCCTGATTCAAGCGAAATTTATTGCGAACCTGCCTCACAGCCATAAATAAAAAAGCGGCTCGCCCGAGCCACCCTGCTTCATCTGGAACGGGGCGACACAAGACCGCCCCCTACGCGTTTATCTTATTTGATCTATTTGAGAAGCACCATCTTCCCTGATCCCGTAAACTCACCTGCAGTCATCCGATACAGATACACCCCCGATGCCAAACCGGATGCATCGAACTCAATTTCATGCGAACCTGCGCTGAACCATTGGTGTAGGTCGGATTCTCCTCCCGTAGGGACGCCTTGGCGAAATCCGACGAAAGCTGATAGAGCACGGTCATTGCGAACGAAATCCCGTCCAGACGGGATGCAGTGTGGCAATCTTCGCGCCCTATCGCGAGCGTCAGATTGTCACCCATGCGATGTAGGGGCGACCCTCCGTGGTCGCCCTTTTTTTTAATCAGCGCAATCTGCGTCACTTGTCCGCCTCAGGCGGATCAGTGGTTCCGACAATCCCCCATCAATCCCAAAAATTGTTCCCCATCACCAATTCCCCTCTTGACTTTTGCTTAATTATGTGTTAGATTGTAGGGACTGTGGCGTCACACACCCTTGAGTGACGCCTAAACACAGTCAGACGAGGCCGTCAGACTGCACAAAGTATTGTATCTATGTTGGGGTGGCCGGGACAGCCTGTGCCAATGGCAGTGTCCCGCAGGGATCAGACAAAGCCTGACATGTCCCGGTCATTAAGGCACCCAATGCGATTTCTCTTAATGTAATTATAGTGATTTCTCATCCGGGACATC
>JAHJDJ010000090.1 GCA_018812585.1 bacterium | reverse complement strand
GCGCGCTCGGGTGAGGATAAGGTACAGTTCTTCTTCAACGTCGGGCAAACGTTCTAACCAGAACGCTTGTGGTCGGGGCGGCCGGATTTGAACCGACGACTTTCTGCTCCCAAAGCAGACGCGCTACCGGGCTGCGCTACGCCCCGAATTGCAAAGACTTATAATATATGACAAAAAAATCCTGTTGTCAAGCTGAACTGCAAATATACCTCATTTTTCCACCCGAACATACATCACCAATCCCACGATGATAAACGTCACATTTCCGATCCACGCCGCGATGCCCGGATCCATCAACCCGTTAAATCCCATCACCTGGCCGACGCGCTGCAGCGCAAAAAAGAGAAAGCTGATAAACAGCCCAATCCCAAACGCCAGCGTCACCCCTGACCGCCGGTGATGCGCGGCAATCGGCACTCCGATCAAGATCACGATAGCGCAGGTCCACGGCATGGAGAGCTTGAAGGCTAATTCCACCATCCAGCGCAGCGGGTCGCCTCCCATCATCTGCAGACGTTCCACGAACCGCTTCAATTGCCAGTACCCCATCTCTTCAGGAGCGGTCTGCACCTTGATCAAGTCGGCCGGCACAAATCCAAGATCGTCAAAGGTGCGCGGCTGATCGATCCTGCGAAACTGGATGCTGTTATCTTGGAAAAACCACTCCTTCCCCTGCTCCGCCACCCAGACCGAATCCCGCCAGACCGCCTTCGTGGCTATGATGCGGTGCATCATGACCTCGCCCTTGAACTTCTGCCAATCCATATCAAAGGCAGTATCTTTGGCCGGATCGAAATACTTGATATGCAGCAATTCTCCGGGGTTATTGCGCAAGTACACATTCCCTTGTCTGCCAGCCTGATCTGGATTCACTCCCTTGACGTAATACCGGTAGATATCTTTATTGCGCTTGTTAGTCATGGGGACGATGGTTTCTCCGAAGATAAAATTCCACCCGGAGAAGAGAATCCCGAAGAACATCAGGTGCAGCATGACCCGATGCAGGCTGATCCCGGACGCCTTCATGGCGGTCAGTTCGTGATTCCGGCTTAAGCCCCCCAACGTAAACAGCGTCGATAACAGGATTCCCACCGGCAGCACCAGATAGAAGATATAGGGCAGAAAATAGCCGTAATATTTGATCAGGACATAGACCGGCACCGATTTATCGATGAAGGAATCGACGTTCTCCACCAGGTCGACAACGATGAATATAGTGGTAGCCGCCAGCATGGAGAAGATCAACTGCTTGATGAAGATGCCGAGGATGTAACGGTCGAAGAGTTTAAAGGGCGCTTGCATCTGTATGAATGGTTCTTTTCTGACTTTTCCAAAAATAATCAATCTGCCCGCCACAAGCAAGTAAAACCTGGGGATTCCCTGACTTCAACGCAGCAACAGGGATAAAATATCCCCATCTGCAATTAATCCTTGCGTTTGGCCGTTTGCGATGTTATCTTATTGTAATCCCACATCAAGACGAGGTCGAAGCATGAAAGTCGCGTCTTTACTGTTTCTGCTGCTGTTTCCGCTGTTGCTCTGTGCCCAGCAACTGACTGATATTCATCCAGTTTCACCACAGACTAGATACCTTTTGGCGCCGCAATGGAGTCCGGACGGGCGTCTCTATTGCAGTACGCCCAAATATGCCGACATCATCGAAATCAACCTTGAAGACGGCTCGCTTCGGCCGATTGCGTCCGGTCAGGGTGTCGGCTTCAAATTCACCTTTGCACCGGATGGGAGCATTTTTTTCAAGGAGGTCACAGATGGGGGACGTAATCTCTGGATTATCGATACAGCCGGTAACAAAACACTCTTAGCGTTCGATACTGAGATCGGTCTGCCTGCCTGGTATAACGGAGCCATCCGGGCGCGGTTTACAAAGGGCGTTCTCTCCTGGAATCAATCAGGTGACGCGCTTGAAGGGTCCGCCGACGGGTGGGTGTTCCAGGATGGCGGCGGCATTTTCCATTATCGTGAAGGGTTGGAATCCCAGCGTCTCTCACCGGGCAATGTTGATTGCTGCCTGCCTGCGCAGTCTCCCGACGGCAGCCTTGTGGTCTATGAGGGGATGAACGTGCTGATGCTCATCAATCTGGAAACCGGAGCCAGCAAATCCTTTGGCCCCGGGAATAATGCCGTCTGGTCGCCGCATGGATCGTTTTTCCTCTTCGACCAGACTTCTGACGATGGTCATCGCTTGGTTTCGGGAGACATTTACTACGTCGCTCGAGATGCCGAGTCCCGAGATAACCTGACCGAAGAGTTCGCTGGCATCGCTACTCACCCAGCGATCTCCCCAGATGCCACCCAGGTGGCATTTGAGGCTTCTGGACGGATTTACATTGGAGACCTGGCACGATGAAGAACGCATGCATTCGCAATTCGTGCCACATCTTGATATTGGTGGCATGGCTGCTTCTCTGCACCCCGGCATCCGCCGATCTGCACGGTTGGGTCATCGGCATCGACCCGGGGCACGGTGGCACAGATCCCGGGGCAGTCGGACCGACCGGCTTGCAGGAAAAGGCGGTCAACCTGACAACATCCCTGGGAGCACGCGCTTTTCTGGTGCGACAGAATGCCACCGTCTATATGACCCGCACCGATGATGCCATATTGTCGTTATCCTATCGTGCCAACTTCATGAATTCGCTTGATGTCGACCGTAGTATCTGCGTGCATCACAACGCCAGTGGCAGCCCCGATCCCAATTGGCACCTGACCTACGTCGCAGGTGGAGACGCCTGGGCTACTTCGGGAAACCTGGCCGATGATGTGACACACCGCGTCACGGACTGGAACGGCTTGGGGTTCGGCTGGTCGAACTGCGGTAGAGAAGGCGTCTATGAAGAGAACTTCTACATGCTGGTCTATACCACCATGCCTGCTATTCTGCCGGAGATCTCTTTCATCTCCAATCCGGAAGAAGAACTCCGCCTCTACCAGAACCGCTACTGCTACGGCAACGGCCGCGGCATCTTCTACGGTTTGATGGATCATTTAGGAGGATGGGATATGGTCAGCAGTACATCTGATCCTGATCAACTCCTGATTCCGTCAGAGTTTGGTGTCAGCCAAAACTACCCCAATCCCTTCAACGCAGAGACAGTGATTCCCTTGGAGCTTCCGCAACGCTCCAGACTACGGTTGGATCTGTTTAACGTGCAGGGCAGAAATTTGGGACGAGTTTTTGAAGGAATTAAGAATGCTGGTCAAGCGGAAATCCGTTATAACGCTTCAACCTTGGCATCCGGCGTTTATTTCTACCGGATTACAGCAGAAGGATTAGAACGAGACGGCAGTTACAGCGATGTGGGGAAAATGGTGCTGCTGAAATAATAATAATATAGGAGATCAGGGTGGGAGCCAATATTCTCACCCTGATTAAAATACCATGAAAAGGATCATAGGACTACTCTGGTTTTTACCGCTAATATCACTAGCTCAAGATTTTGTCTTTACACAAGAGTATGATAGTATTCAAGTAATTATCGGTGAGTACGAAGTGCCTGTACCCTGGGTGGGTGGTTACTCAGAGGCAGCTCCTGAATTCACCGATATTGACGGAGATGGGGATTACGATCTCTTCCTTGGTGATACGGGTGGCGATCTTGATTTCTATTTAAATGTCGGCGGCATCAGTAATTCCGAATTTATCCTCCAGGAAGTAAATTATCAAGGGATAACAGTCTCAGGTTCGACCTTTGGAGGCCGTTCAGACCCTGCATTCGTAGATATCGATGCTGATCAAGATTTGGATTGCTTTACCAGCGATCTCAGGGGCTTGGTTCATTATTGGGAAAATGTAGGATCCCCTGAAGTTCCTGTTTTCACATGGATTACCGATTCGCTTGAGGATATCGATGTGATCGGAAGGGCAAGAATAGCATTCGTTGATATCGATAACGATTCGGATTTCGATCTCTTTCTTGGCGATAATATCGGGCATATTGTGTACTTTGAAAATATTGGAACAGTTTATGTCTTTGACTATCTAGAAATTACTGATTTCTTTGAGTCAATGGAAGTTGGAAATTCTGCCAGTCCCTGTTTTGTAGACATCGACTCCGACAATGACTATGACCTTTTCATCGGCAATAAGTACGGTAAGATCTATTACTATCGTAATGACGGTTCACCGCTACAATACGATTTCACGCTGATTTCCAACAACTGGTTAGGTATCGACGTTGGCGATTACGCTTCGCCTGAATTCTGTGATATTGACGGAGACGGGGACTACGATCTTTTCATCGGCAAGGACAATCATGCTAACTTTACCATTCCAG
>JAHJDJ010000089.1 GCA_018812585.1 bacterium | reverse complement strand
GTGGCACCAGGACGTCAACGCAGCCAAGCAGAAGGATCTGCCCCGCTGGAAGGAACTGGTGACCTCCACTCCTGATCCGCTGCCGCCGAAATTCCTGCAATTGATCACCGCCGCTTACGGCAACTTCACCAACGAAATCACCGGCCGCCGTTTTTTCGAGGTGCCGCCGATGAGTGAGGTGCTGACTGGAATCAGAAGTTTTGTGGAAAAGTAAAGGAGGGGCTGTCCCAAAAGCCACAATGGCAGTCATTGCGAGGAACGAAGAGACGAAGCAATCTCATTATTATCAATAAATTACGAGATTGCTTCGACCCAATGAATTGGGTCTCGCAATGACTTTTTACAGCTTTTGGCCTTCCACCGCCATAAATGACGGTGCCAGAGATTACAAGCCCCATGAATGGGGCTGAATCGGTGGACTGCTCTGCGTTTAGTCCACCCTGCGATTAGCTCTCGCGGTAGGTCGCGAAGATTGCCGCACTACAGCAGACAGCAAACTGTCTGTTTCCGTTCGCAATGACCGTGTTTTTTAAAATAAAACGCCCGATCTCTCGATCGGGCGTCCTTCTTTGCTTCTTTTATTCTCTTCTTCTTTCCTTCTATTTAACCAGCACCATCTTGCCAGTCAAGTAGGTTGGGTTCTCCGAACCCGACGCCTGCAACCGGTAAAGATAAACACCAGACGCCAATCCCGATCCATCGAAGGTCACGTCATGCGATCCGGCATCCCGGTAACCATCGATCAATGTCGCCACCTTCCTTCCAGCCAAATCGTAAACCGCCAGCTTGACATGGCTGACTTCCGGTAGTTGATAGCGGATGGTGGTTGTCGGATTGAACGGATTGGGATAATTGCCCAGCAGACGACTTTCCTGGGGCAGTGGCGCTCCCATCACCGTCTCCATCGGCCTGCCCCAGCCATTGACCAGCGGTGGGGTGTATTTGATGGTGAGGTAATCTTGAACCGTTCCAAATCCCCCAAAGCTGAAGCCTGTAACGTATACTTCGCCAGTGTTACTGACTGTGACAGAACTGGGTATATCTTCATCGTTACCAATACCATTGTAATATAAATCCCATTGTACCATTCCATCTGTATTGTATTTAACAGTGGCATAATTCTGATGGTTTCCTGAAAGATAACTGGATCCTGTCACGTAGATGTTCCCTTCATTATCCAGGGCTAATGATGTTGCTGCATCATTCCAATTGCCAGGCCCATTATGAAGTGCTACCCACTCCTCTACACCATCGGAACTGTATTTGATTGTTGTGAAGTCTTGGTGATAACCATAACCCATTCCGGTTACGTAAACATTTCCCAATTCATCAACTTCAATATCGCATGCCTGATCTACAACATTGTTACTATCGTCGTACCGAGCAATCCACTGTTCCGCACCCTCCGAATTGTACTTAATTGTTAAATAATCATCAGCACCATTTTCAGCAGGGCTATATCCAGTAATATAAATATATCCTGAAGTATCCACTGCTATCGCAGTAGCACAATCCGCACCATCGTTGAAACCGTTATAACTTGCAATCCACTCCATAATTCCTTCTGAATTATATCTAATAGTACAATAATCAAAGCCATTGTCGTAACTAAAACTCTTGCCAGTAACAAAAATGTTGCCACTATCATCAACAGCAATAGCATATGCAAAGTCATCTGTATTTTCAGGCCCTATGTAATGTGCTTCCCATTGAAGTTCTCCAGACGAATTGTACTTGACTGTTGTATAATCGTGGTTAGAGGCGTAATAACTGTAACCTGTCACATAGACATTGCCAAGATCATCAATGGCTGATGAGGTCGGCACTGCACTCGAATAAAAAGCTCTTTCATACCGAGCGACCCATAGTTCAGTACCATCTGATGCATATTTGATGGTTGCATAATCATAAGCCGAATTATAACCTTTACTTTTTCCTGTAACATAGATGAAGTCATTCGAATCAATTAAGATTGAACATGCTTCATCATCATAGGGAAAGGGTGAATCGTAAATCCGCAACCATTGGACATCGCCATTTGGAGCATACTTTATTGTTGCAAAATCTGATGCAGTATCATTAGTGTAACTGAAACCTGTTACATATACATTCCCTGACTCGTCAACTGCAATTGCCTTGGCTTCATCAGTGAAATTCATCTCCCCATCATACCTCGCTATCCACTCTTCGTACCCTTCCAGCTTTTCAAATTGGATGGAATCAGCATCCCAGACGGCGTTGGGGTATTCGCCGACATAGGCGGTGCAGAAGTAGTTGCCTGCGGGGGCGCGCAGAGGCAACTCGGTCGCTGCTGGTTGGCGGAGTTTCGTCTGGCCAGCGTGGAGAGGCGCGGTAAACATACCCCAGATCGGTTCTTCCCAGACTCCCGTCGGAGTCGTCAGCGTCACCCAGACGTTCGGCGCCCAGTTGATTGTGTCATCATTGGTCAAGGTCAGGATATATTCAAAGCTGCCGCCGTAGGAAGGGATCTCAATCGGCGGATTGACCGGTTCGATGGAGATGGTGACGTTTTGGGCGAGGGTCAGAGTGCTTATCAATAGCACTATAATTAAAAGGAGAACTAATTTACCGGGACATCCCGCCTGCGGCGGTCGACTGCGTCGAAAGCTGTCCCTGCCACCCATCTTTAAAACCTTCATAAAACCTCCAATTTTTGCAACGTTACGCAGAAATTGCACGCGAAAGTGTGATTTTGGTCAATATTAGAGGATATCGCAAGATTTGGGCCGGTTTTTATCTCAGAAGAACGAAAGAAAGACACCTGTCAAACCTTCGTCTGATTCCTGCTGTGTAACAAGGGGTAGCTACCCCTTGTTGAAACGGTGGCAAGCCACCGTGATATACCTGTCCTGTCAGGCAAGAATGCCTGACCTCCAAATAACAAACGCCCGATCTCTCGACCGGGCGTCATTCTTTTATTCTATTCTTCTTTACTTCTTTGCTTCTTCAATCAGTCTTCCATATGAGCGACAATCGCCTTACCGAATTCAGAACATTTCAGTTCGGTATATTGCATCCCTTCGGCGCGCATCATGCGGGCGAAATCGTAGGTGACCGTATGAGCATTAATGGCGCCTTCCAGGCCCTTCATGATCAGGTCTGCGACGTTGTTCCAACCTAAGTGCTGGAACATCAGCACACCGGAGAGAATCACCGAACCCGGGTTGACTTTGTCCAGGTTGGCGTACTTCGGAGCTGTGCCATGCGTGGCTTCAAAAATGGCGTTGCCGGTTTGGTAGTTGATGTTACCGCCCGGAGCGATGCCGATACCGCCGACCTGCGCAGCCAGTGCATCAGACAGGTAATCGCCGTTCAGGTTCATGGTGGCGACGACATCGAATTCCTTGGCGCGGGTCAGGACTTGTTGCAGGGTAATGTCAGCGATGGCGTCCTTGATCATCAGTTTGTTCTTCCACTGGCCGTTGCCGTGAGTATCCCACAACTTCAGGGCATCTTCGACTTCCGCCTCGAATTCCTTCTGCTTGGGTTCGTTGACCAGGTCGTAGCCCGGTTCGATCATGCGGGCGTTATCAGCGACAGACAGATCGGGATTATCCTCTTTGTTGCCCAGAATCCAGCTTTCCCGCTGAGTGACCGTTTCACTGCGGAATTCATGAGCGGCGACTTTATAACCCCAATCGCGGAAAGCGCCTTCGGTGAATTTCATGATGTTGCCTTTGTGCACGAAGGTGACGCTCTTGCGGTTAAAATTCAGGGCATATTTGATGGCGTCGCGCACCAGGCGGCTGGTGCCTTCTTCGGACACCGGCTTGATGCCGATACCGGAAGATTCCGGGAAACGAATATTGGTGACGCCCATTTCCTTTTGCAGGAATTCGATGACTTTCTTCACTTCGGGAGAGTAAGCCTGCCATTCGATGCCAGCGTAGATATCTTCGGTGTTTTCACGGAAGATGACCATGTCGACATCCTGAGGTTTACGCACAGGGCTGGGGACGCCGCTGACATAGCGCACGGGACGCAGACAGACGTAAAGATCCAGCATCTGACGCAGGGCTACGTTCAAAGATCGGATGCCGCCGCCAATGGGAGTGGTCAGCGGGCCTTTGATGCCGACTAAGAATTCTCTATAGGCTTTTAAGGTATCATCGGGTAACCAGGAGCCGGTTGCCTTGAATGCTTTTTCGCCAGCCAAGACTTCCAACCAGACGACTTTCTTCTGGCCGCCGAAGGCTTTTTCGACCGCGGCGTCGAAGACCAACTGCGAGGCATACCAGATATCCGGGCCGGTACCGTCACCTTCAATGAACGGAATGATGGGATTATCGGGCACGTGCAAACCGTCTGCGCCCATGGTAATGGGTTGTCCTTCACTGGGATAGGTTAGGTGATCAAATTGAATCATTTCTACTCCACTCAGAAAATGGCTAATTTATGGTGATGTTAGTTGTGTTTGATTTATCTGTTGCTTATGTTACGTCGGGTCCTTCCTGCGCCTATGGTGAGCGAAGCGGAGACCTGACGCTACGCTAAACTCCATCGAACGGGCGTCAGGTCTCGGCTAAAGCCAGGACCCGACATTACCACTTATATTGAATTAAGATAACATTCACTACGACTGATACAGAAGGCAGTTCTACCTAAATTATTCAATCTTTTCAAGTCTGTTAACTATATAAGTTCCAACGGAAGTCGCCTCGCCGGACGTCTTTCTCATTGCCTCTCTACAATCAGCCGTTGTAATGCGCCATCTTGCACCATTTGCGTTTATATTAAGATATTTAGACTTCCAAGATGTTTTCCTTGAGACTTCTCCGACGCATCCCACACACGCACCGATAAAAACTCCCCAATCCTCACCCTCCAAAAAATATGGTTTAATCAGAGTAATCTCATAATCATAAACCCCTGATTTGAGATTTACACTACAATTGGTCTCAAAATTATAACCAACCATAATTGTCAATGGAATTAAGTATTCACATTCACTTGGAGAGGTGGCCTTTGCACCAGGAACTACCAGCAAGCTAAACTGCAAAAACAAATTAAATGTGAAGAATCTTTTGTGCATCCTCATATTCCCTCCGCTCATTCTGTGTTACGAAGTCCTGAATCTCCATAATCCAGATAGAAACGCCGAATGTTTTTTATAGTGTCTCCCTCAAATTTTCCAGAAATTGGATCGGCATCGGAGAAACCTCGTTTTATTTTCACCTTAACCTCTTTTGAAAAAGCGATGTTAGCAATGAGTCCAAGCGCACTGGATCCACTGATGCGAACTTCAATATTTGGTTCATCTCGCCAGGTATGTTTGAACTCACTCACTGAGAAACTATGAATTTGTTTCTCGCCATCCAATATTAGTATCAGGTTATTGCCATACTTAGGAACTCCAGAAGGGCGAAGTGCAAACCATCTAAACTCAAAGGTATAGAAAGAATCACCACGAGAAATTGGACCATTAGATATATGCTTTTTTAAGATAATCTCAATCGCATATGTACTGTTTTTTACATCTGATAGATGATTGCCTATTAAGGTAAATATGGTATCTTGCTTATCCTCAAATTCATCGGTAAAAACTTTAGTCTCCACCTTGTAAGGTGCTGAGTATGCCAAATTAGATTGACAGCATAATAACACCATAAGAAATGCTGGAAGAAGTTTCATCGATAATCCTCCTCTGGTCGATAAAATAATGCTAAAGCAACCTACCTTGTTACGTCAGGTCCTTAGCGAAGCGGAGATCTGGCGATGATTCTAACCTGACTAGCGTTTAATGACGCTATAAAATCTTTTAAATCCTGGTTCAACACCGTATCTCCATAAATGATATTCCCGCCGAATTTGTTCCAAAGCATCGATGCGCGCTTGATGCGGCTGAGACTGCCAGTATTCGAAGTCGCTCTGACGGTCGTGTAGGCTTAGTTTTGTTATCGTACGTGTTATCATGTAATTACCAAAATTCTACCTGCTGCGGCAGGCAAAAGATCTTCGCTTTACGTTAGCATCTACCAGCTCTAAGGTTGAAGCAAGGCACTGACCTCTTTTGACAGGACAGGGAGATTCTTGGTAATCGCCGACCAGACTGTAGCAGGATCGATAATATCATACCCATGCACGAGCACATTTCTGAAACCAATGATCTTTTCCGAGTCAGTGATTTGTGCCAATATCTCAGGATACTCATCCCTGATTCGCATTAGAGCTTCACCGATTATGGCGAACTTTCGTTCAACTGCAGCCTTGATGAGTTCGTTCGTGAGAAATTCCTCTGGGGATGTTTCTCCAGTAAACTCGATGATATGGTCTACGGCTTCCCTTATATCAAACAGGTAAGCTTTCGGATCACGTTTCATAAACCGCTATCCGATCATGATTAAGTGACTCGATTAAATAGGGATTTTTCACAGCCCCTCTCTGAATAACATCAACCTTTCGACCGAAGATGCTTTCCAGTCCTGATTTCAGATTGAAGTATCGGTCGAACAAAGCATCGGTTCCATTGAACTCGATGAGCACGTCAATGTCGCTCGACTCAGGGCAGAAATCCTTTCTCGCAGCCGAACCCACAAGTTCCAAACGCCGTACGCCAAGAGCCCGACAGAGGCTTAATATCTGAGCGCGATATTTGTTTAAATCAAGCATAGATTAACGTTTTAATATGAACGCTATAATTTACTGCTTCGCCTTCGCATAAGCCAACGCGCCGCCCGCCTTGATGATGTCGATCTCACGTTGGTTCAAGGGATGCAGCACGGAAATGTCAATGCCCTGCGTCCGATTACAGAGAAGTAGTTTTCCGCTGGAAAGGTCGTTGACCTTCAGCTCCAGTGTGTCGCCCTGAGCGACCTTATCGTAATCGTCCTCGTTCTCGAGGGTCAAGGGCAGAATACCGAAATTGATCAGGTTAGCCAGATGAATGCGAGCAAATGACTTGACGATGACGGCTTTCAAGCCCAGATACATGGGAGCTAACGCGGCATGTTCACGCGATGATCCCTGACCGTAGTTATGCCCACCCACGACAAAACCGCCACCGGCTGCTTTGGCCCTGGTTGCAAAAGTAGGGTCTATTACTTCAAAGACGTGCTCGGAGATGGCAGGGATATTGGAACGCAGAGGGAGAATCTTCGCTCCCGCGGGCATAATGTGATCTGTGGTGATGTTATCTTCAGTTTTCAGCAGTACCTTTCCGATCAGCATATCAGGCAGTTTGTCTTTCTTGGGCAGCGGTTTGATGTTGGGCCCGCGGATGACTTCCACGCTGTCGGGATCATCCGAAGGCGGAATTACCATGGAATCATCAACCAGGAATTTGTCCGGCAGTGCGACGGTGATGGGATCGATGCCCAACTCGCGCGGATCGGTGATTTCGCCGGTCAGAGCGCAAGCGACCGCGGTTTCCGGTGAAGCCAGATAGGCTCTGGCATTCTTGGTTCCGGTGCGTCCCAGGAAATTGCGATTGAAGGTACGCACAGAAACGCCTTCAGTCGGCGGTGAGAACCCCATACCGATGCAGGCGCCACAGGAGCTTTCCAGAATGCGGATGCCGGATTCCACGATGGGAATGATGGCGCCGTTATGCAGGATTTCATCGAAAACTAATTTGCTGCCGGGGGAAAGACCGGCAGACAAACGCGGGTGCACACGCTTTCCTTTCAGCATATGCGCCATGACGTTCAAGTCACGGTAGCTGCTGTTGGTGCAGGAACCGAACGCTACCTGATCGACCGGCAGTCCGGCAATCTCTTTGACTTTAACCACGTTGTCCGGCATGTGCGGCTGAGCGATCATCGGTTCCAGAGTATTCAGATTGATCAGCAGATCTTCATCATAGGAACAGCCTTCATCGGGAAGCAACTCGGTCCAGACCTCTGCTCTACCCTGGGCTTCCAGGAAACGCCTGGTTTTATCGTCAGATGGGAAAACGCTGGTGGTAGCGCCCAATTCAGCTCCCATGTTGGTGATGGTGGCACGATCTGGAACGTCCAGGCTGGCGACGCCCGGGCCGGTATATTCCATGATCTTGCCGACGCCGCCTTTGACGGTCAGAAGGCGCAGGACTTCCAGTATGACGTCTTTACCACTGACGAAGGGCTGAAGTTTTCCTTCCAGCCGAATGCCGACGATCTTGGGCATGCGCAGATTGAAAGGTTGGCCACCCATCGCCAGGGCAACGTCCAGACCGCCCGCTCCCATGGCGATCATACCGATTCCACCGCCGGTGGGGGTATGGCTGTCGCTGCCCAGCAGGGTTTTACCCGGGGCGCCGAAACGTTCCAGATGAACCTGATGACAGATACCGTTTCCGGGGCGTGAGAAGTAAATGCCGTGTTTGGAAGCAATACTCTGCAGGAAGCGGTGGTCATCGGCGTTTTCGAAACCGGATTGCAGCATATTATGATCAACGTAAGAAACGGATAATTCCGTCTTCACGCGAGGAATTCCAAGAGCTTCAAATTGCAGGTATGCCATCGTTCCCGTGGCATCCTGAGTCAAGGTCTGATCGATGCGCAAAGCAATCGGTGATCCCGGGGTGAGATCTCCGGTAACCAGATGATTCTTAATAATTTTCTGTGCAAGATTTAACTTCATATATATCATAACCTTCCGTTTGATATTCTGATTATTAATAAGGTAAGAACTCAAGTGTCCAAAAGCAACTCAAAAGCAGAGTTTCGCTCAATGCATTCCGCACAAAAAAAAATCGAGCCCACCAGGAGCTCGATGAAATTTGTGGGATAGAGTTGGATTAGTATTCCGGCATGCCACCGATTTCGGCAGTCGGAGCGTACATATTGACGTCCGAATTGGAGATAAGATAGCCCCAATTCCTGAAAATATCTGCGCAACGGTCAGACTTAAGATAGGTGACCAGTCGTTTCGCATTCTCAGGATCCGGACGTTTTGCCGATAAAATTGCCGTTACTACCGCAACGCGGGGAATTTCATTGGGGACTAACAACAGAACGTCAAAGCTTTCGGGATACCAGTTGTCTGTAATAGTCCATCCCACGGCAACGTCCAACTGGATTTTGGCAACACGATCAGCAAGATCCAGCGCAGAAGGTCCTATGTAAACCAGGCGATGCTCCAATTCCTTATAATAACCGTTTTTCTTCAACAGTTCTAAGGAAAACTGCCCCAGAATGTCGGTTTCCGGATCGGCGATTCCGATGCGTAGATCTGATTTATCTAGATCCGACAGGTTGGTGATCATGTGAAGGTTAAAGGAAGGCGCTAAAAGACAGGGCACGGTATAAGCGATATGAATCGGATCGGTGGTATCCGCCAGTCCCATTTCTCGCGCTGGTTCGATGAACTGGTCATTGGCGAACAGAAACAGATCTACACTGTCTGCATCCGGACTGTTCAGCAGCAAATTGGATGGAGCATAGATGAAGCGAACTTTATAGTTGGTTACATAGGAGTAATTTTCAGCAAGTTTTTCTAACGGGGGCTTCAAGGAGATGTCAGCTAAAACCACAGTTTCCAAATCTGTGGAAACATCCCTGCCGCCAGAATTATTGCTGCAGGACGTCATCAAGCATGCAATAGCGACAAACATCAGGATTAAAATAAATGATTTTCCGCGTGAGCTCATTACTTCTCTACCTCATAACGTAAAGATCTTCGGCGACTCCCCGCCCTTCGGTGCATTGTGGTGACTAATATACAAAACTTCCAACAAAAGATAAAGAAAAATTTAGGCTAATTCCATGGGAAGATTAACGCCTTGCTGACCTTTGGACTCAAACCAAAGGATCTTCAGGCATAGAAAAACCCCCGAACCGAAGCCCGGGGGGTGATTTACTGATTAACCAATCGACGTTTATTATTCGCCGAAATTGTACAGCAAGGAAACGCGATAGGCTAATGATTCGTTGTAGCCGGAAATGAAGTTAGGACCGTACTGCACGAAATCAGGATTGATCTGGACATCCAACGTCAGGTTGCCAAAGTAGAAACCAGAACCCAGGTAGGTTTCGGTGCTGGCGTACTTCTCGTTGTAAGTACCGGCATCGCCGAAATCTAATTTATACATATGCCAGTATTTGGTAGCGCCCAAACGAACATCCCACCAATCAGTGACGTTGCCTTCAATGCCCAAACGGAAGTATGGAAGGACAAAATCGGTGTACGTGACTTCCGAGGCATCACCCTCATCAGGTGTGAACTCTTCTTTCTCGTTGAAGTACATAATACCGAAGTCGCCTACGCAGAGGATACGATCATCGGGCACAAAGTTGGTACCCCATCCGACGTCAATACCCATAGCAGTACTCTTGATGTCTTCCATTCCTTCGCCTTTGATACCTTCGGAATGGAACATGAAACCTGCGTGCGGAACGGCGGTATACATGTCGGTCAATTCCATAAAGTGACGACCACCGAGGTCAAAGGTCATATTGCCATCGGGCTCATTAATGGCGTTGCCTTCGTCGTCTTCATTAGTCCACATGGTCATGCCGAAGTGAGCGGCAACGTCAGTGCTCTCGCTGAAAGTCATGCCAACGCCCAGCTTAAAAGCAGTCGCGGCAACGGCAGTTTTGTCATCATCTGAGTCCGTTGACATAGACTGGTTGTAGTAGGACAGGTGGACACCCAAACCATTGTCACCCATTGGTGTTCCGAAGAACAGATCCAAACGATGATCAGGATTTGGAACACTGCCAGGGATGTTGACACCATTGGGCAGATAGTAGATATCCATGTAGTCCATCTTCTTCAGATAAGCGCCGATAACTTTACCATTCTCACCGATGGCGTAGTGCATGCCCAGACTCTGCATATCCCAGCCATAGGACTCGCCGTAGCTGTCCATACAAAACTCACCGATCGCCATGTTGGGATGCTGTAAAATGGTGGATGGATACATCCAGATGTTGGCGTCATCCACTACGATACCATTGGCATCGCCCAACGTCATAACACGGGTCTCAGTAGCAAAACCGGCTACTGCAAAGACCATAACCAATGTCAATGTTGCAAGTAAAAGCCTTTTCATGTGAACCTCCAGTTGGTAATTTCCTTTTAGTTTATGCTTTTTTGTTTTTTGCAGGTTTTTTCAAACCCCCCTTTTTAAGTCTCGTCTTTAAAACATAAGTTTAATAATTTCAAACTATTGTGAATATCATACACCAATACGATCTCCCTACTTTTAAAAGACCTCCCCCTGATCAATTTATAAAATTTTGCTAAATATATGCAAGAAAATTATTTATGTCAAGGTAAAATCAGCAATTTTTTCTCGAGACACAAGTATTGGAAAGTTAAAGATTAAGCGAAAAAATCACTTCCGAGATCATAGAAAGAGCTTATATTTCAAATATTTAGACGTGCTTAAAGAGAGAGTTCTGTCACGCCCAGGCTAGAATATCCTGGATAATCAGACCATGTCTTTTCCGCTTTGCTGATTACGCATAAAGGTTGCGAGGGGTCTGAAAATATAAAAATGGCGGTTCCTTCAATTAGATTAATTAGAATCCCCAGTAACCATTATTTTACTAATGAGCTTTTGATTAGGCTTAAATATAGGCATTTAACAGATCATATTCAAGAATTTATTTAAAGATTTGTGGGGAGAGATTATATTACATATGTCATACCTCATTCCAGAAACCAGCGCTGCACAAATCTGAGTATAACCTGCAGCATGAGATTCGAACAGGAGGATATTTTTCATTTGGAAACTGGCTCAATTTATATTATATTTGAATGTTAATTGAAGCCTTGGATTTTTCAGCCAGTAGACAACCTTATCTATACGGTCATGGGTGCATAGTCAGGAGGCCTTCCGTTTATGTCAGGTCACTCGAAGTGGGCAACAATTCGTCGCAAGAAGGAAAAGACTGATGCCGCCAGAGGCAAAGTCTTCACGAAGTTAATCAAAGAGATCAGTATTGCCGCTCGCATGGGCGGCGGAGATGAAACTGCAAATCCAAGATTGCGAACTGCTATTGCTGCAGGCAAAGCAGCCAATATGCCAGCAGCAAATATCGACCGCGCGGTAAAAAAAGGAACCGGAGAATTGCCGGGTGTCGTCTACGAAGAGGTGGTTTACGAAGGTTACAGCCCGGGAGGCGCGGCGCTTTTAATAAATACGATGACTGATAACCGCAACCGTACTGTCGGTGAAATCAGGCATTTACTGGGTAAATATGGCGGGTCCCTGGGTGAAACAGGATCGGTCAACTGGATGTTTGAACGCAAGGGGATGGTAACGGTTGCCAAAGAAGGCGCTGATGAAGACTCACTACTGGAGCTTCTGATCGACTACGAAGTAGAAGACATCACCGAAGAAGAAGACGGATTTGAGATTGTCTGCGCACCCGAAGCGCTGGAAGACGTCAAGCAAGCCCTGGAAAAAGCAGAAAAGCAGATCGTCAGCGCTGAATTGACCATGCTGCCGCAAACAACCGTGAAATTGGAGGGGAGCCAGGCGAAGACGACGCTGAACTTGATGGGACTCCTGGACGACCACGATGACGTACAGAACATATACTCCAATTTCGATATCGACGAAGACCTTCTGGATGCCGCAGAGTAGAGCATGCGTATTATAGGGATTGATCCCGGATTAACACATACTGGCGTGGGAATAATTGAGAAAGATACTTCTTTAGCAGCGACAAGAAACGGCCTTATCCATATTTATACTGACCTGATCTCACCTCCGAAGAAAGAGCTTCCCAAACGCCTTCTCGTTATATACGAACGGATCGTTGAAGTTATTCACCGATTCGGACCCGCCATCATGGCGGTTGAAGACCAGTTTTTCGGTAAGAACGTGCAAACAGCTTTCAAGACCGGTCAGGCTCGCGGGGCCGCATTATTGGCCGCGGCCACTTGCGACATTCCGGTAAGATTGTTTGCTCCAGCTCGAGTTAAGTTGGCAGTCGTCGGCAACGGAAATGCATCTAAGGAGCAAGTCCGCCACATGATTGGTCACATTTTAGGAATAACAGATCTACCCAAATCTCTGGATTGCACCGATGCGCTGGCTGTGGCTATCTGTCAGGCATTCAAGCCGGAATTGGGAAAATAACCATTAATATCAAACACACCGCAAGGCGGGAATAGATTGTACGATTTTTTACGCGGGAAGGTCGTTGAGGCGCAACCGGGGCGAATCATTCTGGACGTTGGGGGAGTCGGATTCAAGATAACAACGCCAGACTCAGCCTGTGAAAACCTCCGCATCGATACTGAAGCGCGGCTCTGGACGCATCTCATCTTCAGAGAAGATAACATCGGTTTGTACGGCTTCTCCAACCGGGAAGAACGTGAGCTTTTTCTGATTCTGATAAAAGTCAGCGGCGTCGGTCCGCGCTCCGCGATTCAGATTCTTTCCGGTATTCGGCCTGCAGAATTGATCAAGGCGATGCAGAATGAGGACTGGAAACGTCTGACACTGATATCCGGTATTGGACCGAAAACGGCGAAACGCCTGCTGATCGAATTGAAAGAGGTATTGACCAGTCAGGAATTAAGGTTTTCACCCAGCGGCGGAAAGCCCACCGAACCAGTTTTATCGCAAGCGTTCAGCGCTCTGCAGAGCCTCGGATTCGACAATGAAGGCATTCGCGCTGTGCTGCGTAACGTCTCGCCGGACGAGGATTTAGAAACAATTATCAGACAAGCATTAGGCAAGCTATCATCGTGAGCGAAGAACGGGTCACCATACCGGAAACATTATCTTCAGACATTGAGCTGGACCGTTCTCTGCGGCCGGTAAACTTCACAGAATTCATCGGTCAGGAACGTCTGGTCGAAAACCTTCGCATCTTCATTCAAGCGGCTCGGGAAAGGGGTGAAGCCTTAGATCACGCCCTCTTCTACGGCCCGCCCGGTCTGGGAAAAACGACTCTGGCTTACGTTCTGGCCGCGGAGTTGGATGTAAATATCCGTTGTACCTCCGGCCCGGTGTTGGATAAACCCGGTGATTTAGCTGGCTTGCTGACCAACCTGCAGCCGCGAGACGTACTTTTTATCGACGAAATCCACCGCCTGCCGCACACAGTGGAGGAATACCTCTATCCGGCCATGGAAGATTTCAAACTGGACATCGTCATCGACCAGGGGCCGGCTGCCAGAACGATTCAACTGACTCTGCCGCAATATACGCTGATCGGCGCGACGACGCGAGCGGGTTTACTGACCGCGCCCTTGCGTTCTCGATTTGGAGTCACAGGCCGTCTCGACTTCTATACTGCTGAGGAATTGGCTATAATCCTGAAGCAGTCGGCAAAAAAGATGAAAATTGACCTGAAAGAGGACGGCGCGGACGAAATTTCACATCGCTCGCGGGGAACGCCGCGTATTGCCAACCGCCTGCTGCGGCGCATCCGTGACTTTGCACAGGTGAAAGGTGACGGTTACATTGACCGCAATATGGCTGATCAAGCTCTGAAATTGCTGGAAGTGGACGGTTTAGGGCTGGACAGCATGGATATACGGATCTTAGTTTCACTGATCGACAAATATCGCGGGGGGCCTGTTGGTTTAAAAACCCTCGCTATCACGGTGGGAGAAGACGCCCAGACCCTGGAAGAAGTTTACGAACCATTTCTGATCCGGGAGGGATTCCTGGAGCGTACCTCCAAAGGCAGGTGTGCCACTATCTTAGCTTATGAATACCTTGACCGCGATAGAAATGCCGCCAATAACCGTCAACAAAGTATACTTTAATTAAAGTTCAACCGTTTTACCTATCACACTCATCTTAATTGAGGTAACTTCCATCCATGCGTCTATCGGATTTCCAATTTCAACTCCCGGATAAACTTATAGCGCAATCGCCCAGCCCTGCGCGTGACCAGTCCAGACTCCTGGCGTTGAATCGAGCTGACGGAAAGATGTATGACAGCAAGTTTAGCGACATTTTACATTTTTTCAAACCGGGAGACGCGTTAGTTCTGAATGAAACGAAAGTCTTCCCGGCGAGATTGCATGGTCAGAAAGAGAAAACTGATGCCAAAATTGAGGTTTTCTTACTGCGCGAACTGAATGATTCGTTATGGGAAGTGCTGGTCAAACCAGCACGAAAAGTACGCACCGGCAATACCATCTGGTTCAACAACAATGTCCATTGTGAAGTCGTCGATAATACGATCTCCGGCGGACGTGTCGTGCGTTTCAAGTGTGACGGCAACTTTCATGACATCGTGGAATCCGTCGGTGATTCACCTCTGCCACCCTATATAAAACGCCCCCCAACTACTGAAGATAAAGAGAGATACCAAACCGTCTATGCCAGAGTGTCCGGCGCCGTCGCCGCGCCGACTGCCGGTCTGCACTTCACCGAAGAATTACTGAATCAAATCAGCGCTCTGGGTGTAGAGATTATTCCCATATTGCTGCACGTAGGTCTGGGCACCTTCAGACCGGTTTGTGTCGAAGATCTTTCCCGTCATCACATGGATTCGGAGTACTACGAAATCAGTGAGGACGCGGCTGCGCGTATTAACAGTGTACGCAGTAATGGCGGTCGAATTTTTTCCGTTGGAACAACGACAACCCGAGCTCTGGAATCCGTAGCTGACGCGACAGGCCGCGTGCGAGCTGAAAGCGGTTGGACAGACCTGTTCATCTACCCTTCATACACTTATAAAGTCGTGGACTGTCTTCTTACCAATTTTCACTTACCCGGTTCAACGCTCATTATGCTGGTATCCGCTTTCGCTGACCGTGATACCACGATAAAAGCATATAAATACGCCATCCGCAAAAAATATCGATTCTACAGCTATGGCGACGCCATGCTGATTATCTGAGGATATTATGGTCGAGCATCTCACCGGAACCACCTGTGCCGTCATTGTAGCAGGCGGGAAAGGCTTGCGGCTCGGAAATGCGCTACCGAAACCCCTCGTCCTCATCGGTGACCGTCCGCTGGTCTCCTACTCCCTCGAAACTTACGAAAAACACCCCGAGATCACGTCAATTGTGCTGGTTTGCGGCGAGGATTGGCTGCAGGAAGCCAAGGATATCGCCAGTAGATATGCGCCCACTAAACTCTATCGTATCGTCCCCGGGGGATTCGAACGCACCGATAGCGTGAAATCCGGAATCAGCGCAGCGCCATCGGATTGTCAAAAAATCGCCATCCACGATGCTGCCAGGCCATTTGTTTCTCATAAAATCATTTCAAATTGTCTGGATGCTTTGGATAAGTTCGATGGCGCAGTTCCCGGTATTCCCGTGGCGGATACACTACGCAGATTCAGCGAAAACCTCTCTGCCGGAACCATTGATCGATCACAGTATATTTTAACTCAGACACCACAATGTTTTCAACTTCCAATTCTGCGTCAAGCGCTGATAAAAGCGGATGAGGATGGATTCGTGGGGACGGATGACGCATCCTGCGTTGAAAGATTGCCTGGGACACGTGTAACTATCGTTTCCGGCGAAGCGTCCAATTTTAAAGTGACCACATCCGAAGATTTATATCGAGCGGAAACTATGGCAAATTCAATTGCGACACCAGGCTGCCGCTGCGGCGAAGGCTTCGATGCGCACCGCTACGCCACTGGCAGAGATCTGATCTTAGGCGGTGTTAAAGTCCCCTTCGACCTGGGCTTACACGGTCATTCTGACGCGGACGTTTTATGCCATGCCATTGGCGACGCGTTGCTGGGATCGGTAGCTCTTGGCGATTTAGGTGTGCATTTCCCTGATTCCGATCCGCAGTACGAAGGCGTTTCCAGCATAGAGTTGCTGCGCAAAATCGCGGCTATGGTCGCTGACCGGGGGTATCAAATTGTCAACATCGACGCCACTCTGATTCTGCAATTCCCCAAGATTGCGCCGTACCGGGATGAGATGCGTGAAAACATCGCTGCCGCGCTGTCACTTGCGTTAGATGCGGTTTCCGTTAAGGCGACGACGACTGAGGGCATGGGTCCTTTTGGCCGCGGTGAAGGGATCGCCTGCCGGGCAGTAGCATTGGTGGTTAAAACAGGATAATATTGGGTTCTATCCATAAGAATCATTCGCTTGAACATGCAACAATCCAGTTTCTTCAAATCTGTTTTCTTACCTGCCATATTGCCGCTGACAGCCATCGCGTTGCTGCGCTGGATTGATATCCCTGTCCCCCATAAATTCGCCTCAGCAGTCTTCCTGGTCGGAGGTATCACTATCTACCTGATTCGGCTGGAAAGGCATTGGGGAATGGCCCTCTCTGTTCATGAAGAGCTGCACAGATTTAACAGACTAATCTGGCTGTTGCTGTTTATTCCCTTCTTCACACTTACCTTCTATATTCTAATTCCGCGCGCCCCCCGCAGCGTTCTGATCTGGGTTCTGTTGTTTACGTCAGGGCCGGTTCTTTTTATCTTATTGACTCTTTTCCTCCAGCTTAAAAGACTTTCCACTGAGACGGCTTTCCGGAGTTTCAGATTTCTCTTTGGGATGGTGATCATCGTCTTTGTCATCAGCGCTGGTTGGAGCGCTCAATTACAGTTCATCATCTTTTTCCTTTTGGCAATCTGGCTCTTCCGCTTTGAAAATGTGATGACCATCCGTATGCGACAGAGGCTTTTAATATCTCTTTTCGCCTTTATTGGTTTTATCCTGCTGCAAGCAACAGTTAGCTCCCCGGGGATCACAATCCAGGAATCTGACCTGACAATAGGCCGATTCACCTTAACACCGCGTATCGTTGATTCCATCCGCATCCTGAAAACAAGCTTGATACCCTGGCTGCCGGAGGCGACCTCAGGTCTTCAAAGACTGCTCTCAGCGCTGCTTATAGTCCTTACCGGGAAAATGTTATTGCGCCCCTTCGCTGATTGGCTGAAACTGGCGTTGCGTATCCGCACTAAGATGGCGCTCTCCTACATCCTGAGCAGTATTATTCCTGCGCTGATTCTGGTGCTCATCATGTGTGTGGGGGTGCTGTTTCTGATGGGAGGATTCTGGCAGATTCTGATCGATGAGATGATTGAGTCCCGCACCTCAAGCTTGAAATCGATGTGGGACTCCAGCGTCACTTTCGTCGGCGCTGAAAGATCTATTTTACCGGTGGAAAATCGGAGCGATATATCGAATTACCTGCGTAAAAACGGCATATCGGCTGTTTTTGCTGACGTTAATCCATCCAATCGAATTCAGAATCTCCGCTTTGGCGGCGCGCCGATCCCCGATATTACGAGCCAGGACAGTTTGGTAATCCAGTTAGAGCAACGGTACTTCAGTTTCTTCGATGATTCACTGGGAGTGATCAGTATCAAAATGCCCTCTTTCCAACTGCCGGGTGTGTCTCTACCAACTTTCCTGGCTGAAGACAGTACCCTGCTAAAGCTCGCGGCGGAGAATTTTGACGGTCTGTGCTGGTTCGACAAAACCGCCTACCTGACATACTGGATGCGCAGGGGCAATACCATCACGGGTCTTTTTCAACCTTTTACTTTAGAAGATCTACAGGAAATGAAAGCTCAGGCCGGCGCCGATCTGATGATCATTCAGGAAAAAGAACTGCGCATCGATCATCTGGTCGGGGGAGGCGTGAACATACAGTTAGGAGATTCTTTTGAACCCCTGATGCGCACTACCCAAGAATCAGCCATAGCAGGATTCGACATTCCAATTCACTTTCCCGCACTCTATTCCAGCCTCGCCTGGGAAGCGGAGACGGGTTTCAAGGAACATTTCTCCGTCGTAATTGTGCAAACGTCGCTGCGTTCGGTCTTCGGCATCCTGTTTTCAATGGAGCATCTGATCAACCGTGTTTATCTTACGATTTTCGCGGTGCTCAGCGCTGTCTTTGGTATCATCCTTATTCTGGTAGCACTCTTGGGTTTCGGATTAGCTGGAGGTATCACACGGTCAATTCACCGCATTCGGAAAGGGACTCAACAGTTGCGCAAAGGGGACTTGACTGCCAGTATTGAAGTCAAATCCCGCGATGAACTGGGCGAATTGGCAGAATCATTTAACTTGATGGTCGCCGATCTCAATCGGATGTTAGAGGAGGTCAAGGAAAAAGAGCGTCTCGAAGGTGAGCTGGAAGCGGCAAAAGCCATTCAGTTGCGTCTGCTTCCGCGTGATATACCCCATTTAGAGGGCTTTGACATCGCCGCAAAATCACTCCCAGCTAAGCAGGTTGGAGGCGATTATTACGATTTCCTGCCATTACCGCATAACCACTTGGGGATTGCAGTTGGAGATGTTTCCGGGAAAGGGATGCCGGCAGCTCTTTTAATGGCTAACCTGCAAGCGTGTCTACGCACCTTGATTCAATCGGAAATGCCGCCAGAACAATTGGTGGAACGTCTTAACAATGTACTGCATCAAAATACTTCGCCACAGATGTTCGCTACGTTTTTCTATGCGGCGATCAATGCTGCCGGGAATATCAAATATGTCAATGCAGGGCACAACTATCCGATCTTATGCGGCAATGGGCGGTTCACGGAATTGAAAGATGGCGGCATGCTGCTGGGCGTGGTGCCTGGAGGGAAATATAAGGCGGGGCAAGTCGAACTGCATTCCGGTGAAATTATAGCGCTCTATTCTGATGGCATCACCGAAGCATTAAATGGCAGCGATGAGGAATTCGGTGAAAAGCGTCTGGAAGATCTCCTTCAAGGGTCATGCCAGAGTAACGCTATGACGATTTTGGAAGGAGTTATTCAGGAAGTACAAAAATTCTGCGGAACTCCCCAGGATGACGTTACTCTGATGATTGTAAAGAGAGTATAATGCGTATAGTGGATAGAAAAAGCGGTCGATGACCGCTTTTTCTATCTCAAGAGTGATTAATCGAATTTGGACCACTCACCTATATATCCGACTCCTTTATCCGTCGTGATGAATGCTAATTCATACGGGGGTTTAGAAATCTGCTTTGTTCAGATGCAGTGTTCTGAAGATGAATTTACGGATAACCTGTTCGAAGGACTCTCTGTCGAAACGGTCTGCATTCCAGGGCCAGTTATATCCCTTGAGGTCTGGCTTATGCGCGGTAAAACCGACGCGCCCGCCTGTATAACCATCATAGGTCACCTTTCCCTGGGATACAGCTACCTTGCCTTGTGTCACGGCAGCGTCTCCCTGGGTGACGGTAACATTCTCCGCCTGCACATTCGCCGAAATCAGCATAACTACGCCAATCGTCATAACGAGCAGTAATTTTCCGCTCAATTTCCACTTTCTCATTTTTATATCTCCTCGCTGATTAAGCTTGCATGATGTTCGGCTAAGCCGAAGTAGAATACGTACGGTTGAGAGTTACTCCTCAGATCCTGACGGTGATAGACTCGGCATCGCTCGCGTATGAACTCCTCTACCTTATCGCTGACATCCAGAGACTGATCTTCGGTCAGTTGGAACCAGAAGACCTGCGCGCAAGACGGTTGTTCTGATTCAGTAAAGCGCACCTGGATACATTCTATAATGGCATCCAGCGCGTTATCCGGCGCTTTGACCGTCTGCTGCTCGAAACTTCCCAAGTAGAAATAGTAGGGATCGGTTTCTTCGGTTGCAGAACTGTTCGCCGCTTCTGTGCTGTCGCCCAAATTCATGATAAAATCTTGAATTTCAAACTGCAGTTTCTCTGCGGCCTGGGGCGTCAGGTGGTACACTTCAAGGAGCGGTTCTGTGAGGGAATGCTTGTAGGCGTTGATCATGGTTTTCACGCCCATCACCCGGGCTGTTAGATCGGCCGGGTTGAACAAATCGATGAAGGCATTGCAGGCGTTGAAACGACTTTCGCCATCCTTATTCGTTTCCGTGATCAAACCCTTTTGCACCATCTCCTGTAGAATCGCTTTCATGGTACGAATCTGCAGGTCATAAGGCGCCCGGATCAAATAGGATAGTTCGTAGGTCAACTCTTCGGTGGTGCGGGGCGCTTCATTCAGCAGGATGGCAATTTCCTTCTGAACTTCCCGTACCTTGACGAACCCTCCCAGCAGATCCTTTATTTCGTCCAGATCTTTTAAGGACTTCTGTACGTTGCGGATGGAGATACCCAGGTCGGTGACGATCCCCATCTGCTGAGCAAAGATGCCTTTACTGGCGTGTTTCTGCTTGCAGACGTCGATCATGGCCAGCTTGGCCAGATTCTTCACTTCGTTGATATCCCGATAACCGCTTTCAAATGCCCAACCGCAGATACTCCTGAATAAACCGTACAGCAATTCTGGACTGCCCTGCTGCTCTTGCATTTGTGCCTCCCCACCGTAATAGGAAACTCAATTGTAACATACGACAACAATATCAGAAAGTCAAGCGTTTTTTTTTGCGTATAAGGGTTTTTTGTTATTTTTAACGATTGTTAAGTACGTTCGCCTGGAGCCGGATTGTCTCAATCCGGCAGTGAGACTGAATCTTGAATCCCGACTACTTAACCAAAACCATCTTCTTCACACTGCTGAAGTCACCTGCTTCCAGCTTGTAGAAGTACATCCCCGACGCCAGACGTGACGCATCAAACGTGACCTCATGATACCCTGTATCTCTATAGCCAGCGACCAGCGTAGCAATCTTTCTGCCGGTAATATCGTAAACCGACAGATTGACAAAGCTGACAGACGGTAATTGGTAGTTGATCGTCGTGACCGGATTGAAGGGGTTGGGGTAGTTCTGTAATAACGCCCATTCCGTCGGAATTTCGATCTCTGGTTCACCGGCTGTCTGCCAGTCCTCAAACGGCTCGCCGAAGTTCGCCCAATCGGTGACCTCCACCCCATCGCCAGTGGTCAGCTTTTCAAAATCGAAGCTGTCCTGATCCCAAATGGTCTCTTCATCAATGCCGACATAGGCTTGATAGGTATAATTGCCCGGTGGAGCATTGGCTGGAATATTCTGCGTCCGGTCGCGGTTGCCAGACCAGCCGGGAGCAAAATCCAGATTCACCGGCCCGATGATGGGTCCATAGAGACTTCCGTTTGGCAGCAGGACGTTCGTCCATACGTCACCAGTGACCTGCGTCGTGCCACCATTCGCCACCGCGATGTTGAAATCGAAACTGCCGCCGGAAGCGGGGATTTGAATGGGCTGAACGGCTGGAGTTAGAGTGACTGTCACATCTGGTATGGTAGCAGGGTACATTTCCATGACAAAGATCCAGTCCATCGGGGTGCCCTGCGCCATCGCAACGATCGTCCAGTAGTCTGTATCCCATTGATTGGTAAATCCGCAGCCACCTGCCATTTGGCTGGTCAAACCAGGTAATAGTGGTACTGTGTAACTGACACCGGTATAGCTGCGATTGATCGGATCGAACTGGTGAAACGTGCAGCCGCCGAGCTGATCATGAATCCAGAGCCAGGGGCCATCGGGAGCGGCGTCATCCCAGCACATGCCATAGATGGCGTTCAGAGGGGCAGGTGATCCCTCCCATACGATGTTACCACTACGGTCGAATTCAACGATATTCTCCGCATAGTCCGCCGTCCAGAAGTGATCGGTGGCAGGATCATACGCCAAAGCTCTGATGCAATCGACGCTGTACGGTCTGGGAATGGCTGCTTCGGGATGAATAACGCCCAGAGTATCGAGTGCGCTGATCTCCTCGCCTTCTAAACCGCAATAAAAATAGGTGCCGTCAAAAGCCGGATCCCGCCAACCCCAACCCCCGGTCGGTTGCTCAAAGCGCCCCAGTAATGTTCCTGTAGGATCGAGAATAGAATAATGGTTAGGGCTTGCACCTGTTGCAGATGCATCTGTAACGAAGAAACAACCGCCCCCGAATTCAACGCCGAAACATAATGGGGCTAATAATGTATCCTGAATGTTGAATGAGTATAATATATCCCATTGTGAATCTGTTTGACCCTCTGCAGCCTGACAGTGATTGATGTTGAATCTAATGACCAATAGGAGTAGAGCTGTAAGCAGAAGGAACACTGCCATAAAATCAGGTCTCTTCATGGGTTGGACTCCCTATTTAATGACGATCAGTTTCTTTGTTTCGTTCAACTGCTCTGACGAGAGTCGGCAGAGATAAATGCCGGAGCTTAGATTGTCTGTATTGAAAACGCAATGATTGAGTCGGTTTGCTACAACATTGCCATCGAATAATTCTCTAACCAGCCGTCCTTGCATGTTGTAAACACGCAGGGTTACATGTTGGTCTGACAGAAGTAAAAAGTCAATCGCAGTTTCAGCATTGAAGGGATTCGGTCTCGCAAATATACCTTCGGAAATTGGTGCAAATAATGTGCTGCTTTCATCTGAATCGATGCTGAAACCAATGGTCGATACTTCTTTTGACGGTTCAGACTTGTATTCGTCATTATCAACTGCGATGACGTAATAGTCTGCGCGTGTATCGCCTTGATGACTCATGGAAAAGGACTGATCAGTCCAGGAAGTGTTCGTAACTAAAGAACTGTTTTGTTTCAGGTAACCACTCTGATTCTGAGGATCATAAATTAAGTTTCTGTAAATATCATACCCCGCTATATCCGGTTCGGGATTCGCATTCCAAGAAATAAGCGGGTGGTTGTCAGGTGCACCTGCCGACTGGATAGAGACACTTTGCGGCGGTCCAGGAACACCTGGAATCATCCAGTATTGGTAGGGTAGAACGTTGATGGCGGAAGCAGTGATCCATAGCTTGTCAGTAGAATTCAGGTCGACATCAAAAGCAATTTGCCCCTGCTGATCTGTCAGTCCGAATGCATAAAATCCTTCATTCTCCTGATAGACACAAACAAGAGCGCCTTCGATCCCTGTTGAAATAATGAAATTATCTTCTCCGCTTTCAGGGATCGAAAGTGGATGACTCATAGAACTGAATTCAGTGGGTGTCGACGACCAGATTGGCATTGATGGTGAACCCATCAGTGAAAGGTTGACAATTACACTCTGCATTGTGTATTCATTATCACATAGTCCTTTTGCAATTTCTATCAATGGCCCAATATGATTATTATTGCCATTGCTCAATTCTTCAAGGAGATGCGAATGATGAATATGTGATGCTGTCCACCATCCATATCGAGTATTCCCGATTGCTGCAGGTCCTCCAATTTGGTTGAAGCTTGTGAAACCCTCTGTAGTGCTGATGCAGTTTTCAGCCTGCCAACCAGGGGATAAATACAAATCATCGAACCAGGATGTTTTACATGATATCGTGTAAAGAATAGGAAATACGTTGTTTTCATTGGTTAGATCATCTAATCCATCACCTTCTATATTCTAAAAGTAGTTATCGGGTTCATCCAAATCGTCTTGTGAAAAAATGGCCCACCCAGGGTACTGTGTACTAGGCGGGAAGGAAGTTGCTACTTGGATATTATTGTGGTCTCCATGATTATAGGTTCCAATCCAGCCAAATCCTCCGTTTATATCATCGATAACGTCGTTACTTTGAGGTCCTTCAACTTCTGGCGCCCAAGGTCCCGGTTCTTCGCCTATAAGTGTATAATTGTTAAATAGATTTGGCCACCAGTTCGATCCGACAAACCAACTGCTTTCCGGGTAGTTTGGAAAGCATGAAGCGAAATCCGGATCTTGCCCTTGATCTGCCATTGTCCAAAAGTGTCTGAAAAGGAACTGGTAACTTCCATTCCCGGGATTAGTTTCATACCTATATAGCTTGTTGAACCACCATCCGATCTGATCGGTAGACAGACCTGTAATCCGACCAACTGATATTTCAGAGAAATTATCCAGCTCTTTCGGCGATTCCCCATAAATTCCGTTCGAATTTGTATCCCAATTCATTGTCAGTTCGGCATAATAGTGATCGGACGGATAATACTCAATTTGCTCATATATCCGATACGCCAGTCTAACGGGTACGACATCTTCATCACCACCAAGTAAAACATAAGTTAATCCTCCATTTACATAACCATCGTGCAAGTATTGGCGAATTGAGCCTGCGTCATCCTGTATTCCTGATATGAGGTCACCTTCTGGATATTCAGCTGTAATATCGTCCACGTATACGGTACCTGTCGGTATGCCCTTCATGTTCTGCCATTCAATGAAGTCATCGTAGTACGGCGCTATCGTCTCTGAGGTAATGATCGTAAATGGGTACCAGACAACCTGATCGACAATCTGATACGGGCTATTATCTACTGATGGGGTATAGCTGTAACTGGAGATGTCTTCAGTATTGACTACCAGAGCGTTCAGAGCCTTCTGATAAACTTCGTTGGCCCAATCGGTTCTCTTCGAAGCATAGACGGGTGCATCTGAAGAACCAGTCAATTGAAGTTGAATACCAATTGATGAACTGATAACCAGCATACTGTCTAGCGTGAAAAATTGTATTGGATAAACAGCTATTTGAGCGATCTTGTTTGCACCATCAAAAAAACCTGAACCCAAACAATCTGCTTTCATAGCAGGGTAGGGGTCAGAAGAAAAATATATAGCGCTATCTGGTTCGACAAATGGTGGTGGATTGGGGACATACATTGTAGGTTTTGGATATTGCGAGGGATAGATCCAATAAGTTCCTTGTAACGTATCATCGGTTGTAGAAGTCACAGATACATTTGACACGTCCAAGTTGTTTGGGATAATGAAATTATAGGTGTAAAAAGGAAGACTTGGAGCGCCGAGTTGAGATGTCATTGAAGCGGCGGGCAATCCTACAATGTCAAATCCATCAAGGGTATCGCTGGACAGATCATTTAGCGAGTAAGAGAAGGTGCGCGATAATGACGCGAAGGCGAGATTTACCGAAGTCATAAAAATGATTGATGCAACAACTATAGTCAGCATTTTTTTAAATAGCCTTTTCATAATTCCTCCAAAATTAACACTGTGAATTGGTCACTCTTAAAAGTAAGATATATTCTTATTGTTGCCAAGTCATTTTTTTAAAATTAATTTTTTTCGGCAAATACAATCAAGATCAGTTTGTTTGATCTTTATAATGCAAACCCAATGCCAATCCTGTGATCCCCATTCCCCCGCACGAAATCATCTGCATTTCATCTTCAACTGTGCATAATTTTCAAATGATATGAAAATTATTCATAATAATTAAGAAGGGGCGAGGCAACTTGTCCCGATCCGTCGGGATGCCTCGCCCCTACAGGAGCCAATAGC